>JAHBAA010000127.1 GCA_018385425.1 Acetatifactor sp. | reverse complement strand
AATGGGCAGGACTGGAGGGAACCGCTCTGCTTGCAGAATTCAACCGGGAAGCACTTCTGGAGAGATACCCGGCCTATCTGGTGGACGCGGCTACCGCCTTTGACAGATTCCGGTCGGTGATACCGGAGGCCGCCACCGCCGTGAAGTCCGGCGTTTGCATGATGCATGATGGCTCTGAGGGCGGAATTTTCGGTGCCCTTTGGGAGCTGGCAGAGAGAGCGGGCGGTGGACTTAACATTGACTTGAAGAAAATTCCGTTGCGTCAGGAGACGGTGGAGGTTTGTGAACTCTGTAATGTGAATCCCTATGAATTGTTGTCCGGCGGGAGTCTGCTGATGATCACAGACAACGGGCCCGGCCTGACAGAAAGACTGCGGGAAGCAGGGATTCCTGCCGCCATCATCGGTGAGGTGACGGAGGGAAATGCCCGGATCATCACCAACGAGGACGAGGTCCGGTACATGGACCGTCCCAAACAGGATGGATGGTATGCTTTTTTGGAGACGCATATGCCCCAAGAAGGATAAAAAATAATAGAAGGACGTAAGTTGAGATACTTCGTCGGAAAGGTGAAGAATAAAATGAGAGATGAATTACTTGCCATTATTGAGAAAAACAGTCGCATTGATCTGAAGGAGCTGGCAATTATTTTAGGCGTGGAGGAGATCGACGTAGTCAATGAACTGGCTGCCCTGGAGAGTGAGGGCATCATCTGCGGTTATCACACGCTGATCAACTGGGAGAAGACCGATGTGGAGAAGGTCACCGCACTGATCGAGGTGAGACTGACCCTGCAGAGAGGACAGGGGTTTGACACCATTGCTGACCGTATCAAGAAGTATCCTGAGGTACGCAGCGTGTATTTGATCTCCGGAGGGTATGACCTGATGGTGATTTTGGAGGAGAAGACCCTCCGCCAGGTGGCGACCTTTGTATCCGATAAGCTGTCCACCCTGGACCAGGTACTCTCCACCGCCACCCATTTTGTACTGAAGAAGTACAAGGATCACGGTACCAACATGAGCGAAGACCCCGATGAAAGAGAGATGATCACACCATGAGAAACCCTTTGTCAGATAAAGTAGTAGCCATCAAGCCCTCCGGCATCCGCAAATTTTTCGACATTGTCAGCGAGATGAAGGATGCCATTTCACTGGGTGTGGGCGAGCCCGACTTTGATACGCCCTGGCATGTGCGGGACGAAGGCATCTATTCCCTGGAGAAGGGAAGGACCTTCTACACCTCCAATTCCGGCTTAAAGGAACTGCGCCAGGAGATCTGCAGATACCTTCACAGAAAGCAGGGACTTACCTACGATCCCCTGACCCAGGTACTGATCACCGTAGGCGGTTCCGAGGCCATTGACATCGGCCTGCGCGCCATGATCAATCCCGGAGATGAGGTGCTGATCCCCCAGCCCAGCTACGTGTCCTATGAGCCCTGCGCAGTGCTGGCAGGCGCCACCCCTGTGATGATCAATCTGAAGGCGGAGAACGAGTTTCGTCTCACCGCGAAAGAACTGGAGGAGGCGATCACGGACAAGACCAAGATCCTGATCCTGCCCTTCCCCAACAATCCCACCGGTGCCATCATGGAGCGAGGGGATCTGGAGGCCATCGCAGAGGTGATCCTAAAGCATGATCTGTTTGTCATGTCGGACGAGATCTATTCGGAGCTGACCTATACGGACAAACACGTGTCTATCGCGGAGCTGCCCGGCATGCAGGAGAGGACCGTGCTGATCAACGGTTTCTCCAAGGCCTATGCCATGACCGGCTGGAGACTGGGTTACGCCTGCGGCCCGAAGGAGATCATCCGGCAGATGACCAAGATCCATCAGTTTGCCATCATGTGTGCTCCCACTACCAGCCAGTATGCTGCGGTGGAGGCGCTGAAAAACGGTGACGACGACATCGTACATATGCGGACCGCTTACAATCAGAGGAGACGATACCTGATGCATGCCTTCCGGGAGATGGGACTGGAGTGCTTCGAGCCCTACGGTGCCTTCTATGTCTTCCCCTGCATCAAGGAGTTTGGCATGACCAGCGAAGAGTTTGCCACCCGTCTGCTGGAGGAGGAAAAGGTTGCTGTGGTACCCGGCACCGCCTTCGGTGACTGCGGAGAAGGCTTCCTTCGTATCTCCTATGCATACTCTCTGGAGAAGCTGAAGCTTGCCATGGGTCGCATCGAGAAATTTATCACAAGGCTTCGGGAAGAGCAGAAGCAGTAGGAGAACACCGTGCACATCATATTGCATCAGCCGGAGATGCCGGCGAATACCGGAAATATCGGGAGAACCTGTGTGGCCACAGGCACCTCCCTGCATCTGATCGAGCCCTTAGGCTTTTCCCTCAGCGACAAGTACATCAAGCGTGCCGGGATGGATTACTGGCCCAAGTTAAATGTGTCCCGTTACATGAACTTTGAGGAATTTCAGGCCTGCCACCCCGGGGCCAAGGTGTGGATGGCCACGACCAAGGCAAAGCATAATTACACAGAGGTGGAATACGGTCCGGACGACTTTCTCATGTTCGGCAGGGAGAGCGCCGGAATTCCCGAGGAGATCCTGGTGGAGAATGAGGAGAACTGTATCCGCATTCCCATGCTCCCGGAGATCCGCAGTCTGAATCTGTCCAACGCGGTTGCCATCGTGCTGTATGAGGCCTTGAGACAGCAGAATTTCGCCCGGATGCAGCTTGCCGGTGAACTGCACCGCCTGCACTGGAAAGATTCTTCGGAAGAATAAAGAATTATCTTGTCTATTTCCGGAAAAGGAAGTAAAATAAAGATACATCAATCATTCACTTTGAGAGAAAGGGAAAGGGTAAAAACTATGGGAAAATTTGTCATTAAGGAGACGAAGACCGGGGTGAAGTTCGATCTGAAGGCTACCAACGGTCAGGTAATCGCTACCTCTGAGGTATACACCACACTGGCAGCCTGCAAGAACGGTATTGAGTCTGTGAGAACCAACGCTCCCATCGCAGCAGTGGAGGACCAGACCAAGGAAGGGTATGAGACCGAGAAGAATCCGAAGTTCGAGATGTATACCGACAAGGCAGGCGAGTTCCGCTTCCGCCTGACCGCAAAGAACGGCCAGACCATCGCTACTTCTGAGGGCTACACCACCACAGCAGCCTGCAAGAACGGCATCGAGTCCGTGAAGAAGAATGCTCCCGAGGCTGA
>JAHBAA010000121.1 GCA_018385425.1 Acetatifactor sp. | reverse complement strand
CTCATGTACTTTTCTGCGTTCAAACAAGGAATTGCTTTACATTTGAAAGGATTGTGATAAAATGGAAAAATTGAAAAGGAGGCATGCTATGTACGTTCTGTTCTTTTTACTGTGGGTGATATTTAATGGGAAATTTACGCTTGAGATCGCCATCTTCGGACTGGTGATCGCCGCCGCACTGCTTTGGTTCTGCTGCAGATTTGTGGACTATTCCCTGGAGAAAGAGAAGAAGATCTACGGTAAGATCTTCAAATTTCTGGGATATGTGATACTGCTTGTGAAAGAGATCCTTCTGGCCAACAAAACGGTCATGCACCTGATCCTTACCCAGAAGGAAGAGGTCCAGCCCATGCTGGTGAAATTCCGCTGCAGCCTGAAGACACCGGGAGGCAGGGCTTTCCTGGCCAATGCCGTCACACTGACACCGGGTACCATCACTGCGGCACTGGAGGGAGACGAACTGACGGTACACTGCCTGGATGAATCACTGGCAGAGGGACTGCGCGACAGTGCCTTCGAGCATCGCCTGTCCGAGTTGGAAAAGTAGAGGAGAGAGGTGGAGAGTATGCTGGGAAAAGAAAATGCCCTGCTGGGGCGAACCATGGAACTGTTTTTGCTGGCGATCCTGATTTTTCTGGCGCTGTGTCTGGTGCTGTGCCTGGTGAGAGCAATCATCGGACCGAAGATCGCAGACCGGATCGTGGCTGCCAATATGTCCGGCACCATCGTCATTGTGATGATCGGTGTGCTGGCAACCTATTTGGACGAGGGGTATCTGGCCGATATCTGCATCATCTACGCGCTGATCAGCTTCCTCACCGTGATCGTACTGACCAAAGTCTACATGGGTGTGTACCTGGAGAAAAAGGAAGCGGAGAACAGACAGAAAAAAACCGGGAAAGAGGAGGAAGCGTAGGATGGAAATCATGGAATGGGTACGATTTATCATAGGCGCGGTGTTTCTTCTGATCGGAATGTTTGTGTTTCTGGTGGAGATGATCGGCGTATTCAAATTTCACTACGTGCTCAACCGCATGCACGCCGCAGCCATGGGGGACACCCTGGGCCTGGGCAGCTGCTTTGTGGGGCTGATGATCTTGAACGGACTGAGCTTTACCACCTTGAAACTGTTTCTGGTGATCATCTTTTTGTGGTTTACATCACCGGTGTCCTCCCATCTGATTGCCCGGCTGGAGGTGACCACCGATGAGGAACCGGAGAAACACTACGGGAAGTCGGAGCTTACGGAGGAAGAGAAGAAGGGAGGAGAGGGAAGATGACCATCTTTTTCGCAATATTGCTTTTGTTTCTGATCATCTGTGCCATTGCCGCCAGCTTTTCCAAGAGTCTGCTGAATACCATATTGATCTTTATGTCCTACAGCCTGGTGATGTCGGTGATCTGGATCCTGTTAGAGTCCCCGGATCTGGCCATCACAGAGGCTGCAGTGGGTGCGGGAGTGACCACGGTGCTTTTCCTGGTGACGCTGAAGAAGATCCACGCCATCATCAGGGAAGAGCAGAAGGAGGAAGAAAATGAGTAAAAAACTGACGGAGGAACAGTATCGGAAAACCTTCTCCTTCCGATTCAGACAGTGGCTGGATGGGACGAAGGACCCTTATCTGGGCGAGGTGGAGATGAAGAAGCAGAAACCCTTTGTGGAGGATGCCCAGACTGCTGCCCACAGAATACAGGATGAAAAGGAAGTGGAGGAGCGGGCCTACGACCTGGAGCACAATGCAGAGGTGCGCATCTTCAACCGGATCTATCGGGTCTTTGCAGTTGCCTTCTGCATTTTCCTGGTGACCATGCTGTTAATCGGTGTGTCGGATCTGCCGACCTTCGGAGATGCCCACAACCCCGCTAACAATGAGGTGGCGGAGCGCTACATCGAGAAGGGACTGGAGGAGACCGGCGCGGTAAATATCGTCACCGGTATGATCTTAGACTACCGTGCGTTTGATACTCTGGGAGAGTCTCATGTCCTGTTCATTGCCACCTGTACGGTGCTGATCCTGCTGCGATTGGACCGGAAGGAGGACCGGGAGGCCAACGAGGCGGATGACAGGACCCATGAGCCGAAAAATGATGTGATCCTTCAGACGGTGGCGAGGATCCTCTTCCCGCCCATCATCATCTTCGGAATCTACATCATTCTGGCCGGCCACTTGGGGCCCGGCGGCGGTTTCTCCGGCGGCGCAGTCATCGGCGCGGGGCTGATCCTGTACCTGAATGCCTTCGGCTTTGCCAAGACAGAAAAGTTCTTCACCGCCAAGACCTACAAGGTGATGAGCTTTGCGGCACTGGCCTGCTACAGCCTTGCCAAGAGCTACTCCTTCTACACCGGTGCGAATCACATCGAGAGCGTGATTCCGCTGGGAACGCCGGGGGCGATTTTAAGCTCCGGACTGATTCTCATCCTAAATATCTGTGTGGGTGTGGTGGTGGCAGGCACCATGTACACCTTCTACTGTATGTTTAGAAAAGGAGGGCATTAAGATGAATGTTTCCAATCTGATCAACAATTATCCCGAGGCAGTGGCGATGATCCTGTTTGGCATCGGCTTCTCCAATCTGCTGCTGCAGAAGAACCTGATCAAGAAGATCATCGGGCTGAATATTATGGATACCGCCACCTACCTGTTTCTGGCACTGAAGGGCTATATTTTTCAGCGCAAGGCACCGGTGGTGGTGGATGGAATCACCCAAGCGGAGCATTACGTGAACCCCATTCCCAGCGGTCTGGTGCTGACGGGAATCGTTGTGTCCGTGTCTGTCACAGCGCTGATGCTGTCTTTGACCATCCGTCTGTACCGCAGATATCACACGCTGGATCTGGATGAGATCACAACCAGAATCCGTAAGGAGGAAAATTAATGGATTTCGTGCAAAATTTTCCCTTTATTTCCATATTATTGTCGCTGTTTTCCGGCCCGCTGACTTCGATCCTGAACGGGAAATGGGCAAAGAGAGTCAACACCCTGGTGATCACCGTTATCGGTTTTCTCTCAGGCGCTGTGCTGTTCTACGTGCTTGGAACAGGTGAAGCCTTTGTCTACCGCATGGGTCATTTCCCGGCACCCTGGGGCAACGAGATCAGGGTGGGCGTGCTGGAAGGCTTTATGGCGCTGTTTTTCTGTGCGGTGATGCTTTTGTGTATGCTGGGCGGAAGCGCGGAGAGGGAGCGGGAGATCGAGGACTCCAAGCAGAACCTCTACTATATTATGGTAAATCTTCTGCTCTGTTCCCTGCTGGCGCTGATCTACACCAACGACCTTTTCACTGCCTACGTGTTCGTGGAGATCAATACCATCTCTGCCTGTGGTCTGATCATGATCAAGCAGAATGGACGTACCATCGAGGCTGCCGTCCGCTATATGATCATGAGCCTGTTGGGTTCCGGCCTGCTGCTTCTGGGGATCTGTTTTCTGTATGACCTTACCGGTCACCTGTTGATGAGCAATATCAAGGAGGCTGTGGCAGAACTGGCTGCTACGGGACAGTACCACGTGCCGTTGTTTTTGTCTCTGGGGCTGATCTCCGTGGGCTTGGCAATTAAGAGTGCGCTGTATCCCTTTCACGCCTGGCTTCCGGATGCCTATGGTTATTCCACGGTCTCTTCCGCGGCGATCCTGTCCTCCCTGGTGTCCAAGGGCTATATTTTCCTGTTGGTCAAGATCTTCTACCGGGTCATCGGCTTCTCTGTGGTATGTGACAGCAAGGTGATCAATGTATTGTTTGTGTTCGGTGTGATCGGTATGATCATGGGTTCCGTCAGCGCCATCAAGGAGGGAGAGATCCGGCGAATGATCGCCTTCTCCTCCGTGGCACAGATCGGATACATCTACATGGGCTTCGGCCTGGGTACGGAAGAGGGAATCGTGGCAAGCGTGTACCATATTCTCTCCCACTGTGCAACCAAGTCCCTGCTGTTCGTGGCAGCCTCCGGTCTTACTGATGCGTCCGGGGGCAGCCGGAAGTTCCCGGATCTGACCGGTGCGGGATACCGCAATAAGCTGGCAGGCGTGGCCTTTACCGTGGGCTCGCTGTCTATGGTAGGCTTCCCCATGTTCTCCGGGTTTATCTCCAAGCTGCTGTTTGCACAGGCGGCCATGGAGCATGACAGGAAGATGATGATCACGCTGGTCGCACTGGCCATCAGCACCGTGCTGAACGCGATCTACTTTATGAAGACGGTGATCCGGATCTACACCCCTGCTGCAAAAGGATATGCCCATCCGGACAGCAGAAGGATTCCCCTCGGGGAGCAGCCCGACAAAAATCTGGCGCTGGTGTTCTTTATCCTGCTGAATGTGATGCTGGGTCTGAATTCCGAGCCGATCGTGGAACTGATCCGAAAAGGCTTAGGAATGTTTTCCTAGAGAGGTCACTTGGACGAAAATTTCGCAGTACTTGTCTGTCGGGCTGCGGCAGACGGACAGATGCAAAGGTAATTGGAGTGAACTGGAATGAATATGGTGATATTGCTTCCCATCGGGGTACCGATCCTGGTGGGGATGATGCTGTGGATGAGTTCCTTCGCGGAACACTTCCGAAAAGAAAAGAAAAAGAAGGCTCCGGGCAACCGAATTGCCCTGTATGCGGTCAGCATTCTGCTGCTCACCGCCTGTGCAGCGGCGGCAGTGGTGCTTTCCTGGACCGGTGACAGGCAGCTGACCCTGACGGAGCTGGTGGACGGGATCCCCCTCTATTTTTATATTGATGATCTGGGAAAACTGTTCGTAACCGTGGTCAGTGTGATCTGGGTACTGACAAGCGTGTACTGTTACTCCTATCTGAAGGAGGAGGGGGCAGACAAGCGATTTCTGGGATGCTTTCTCGCCCTCTACGGTGTGCTGGTGGGGCTGTGCTTTGCCGGCAACCTGGTGACCATGTATCTCTTTTATGAACTTATGACACTTGTGTCAACACCTCTGGTCATGCACAACAGATCCAGGGAGGCGATTCTGGCAGGACTCAAATACCTGTTTTTCTCCCTGTGCGGTGCTTACGCCGGTTTGTTCGGCATCTTTGTGCTGAACAGGTACTGTGACACACTGGTATTTCTGCCCGGAGGAAGTCTGTCTCCCGAGATGGCGGTGTCCTATGCGGGAATTCTGCAGGCGGCGGTATTTGTCATGCTGATCGGTTTCGGTGCCAAGGCAGGTATGCTTCCTCTGCACGCCTGGCTGCCAACGGCACATCCTGTGGCACCCTCCCCGGCCTCTGCGGTATTGTCCGGTGTGATCGTGAAGTTTGGCGTGTTTGCCATGATCCGGGTGGTGTGTTACGTCGTGGGAACGGAGCTGATCCGGGGTACCTGGGTGCAGACGGTGTGGATGGTGTTGTCCCTGTGCACCGTGTTTATGGGCTCTATGCTGGCCTTCCGGGAACCGGTGTTCAAAAAGCGTCTGGCCTATTCCACGGTGAGCCAGCTGTCCTACATTGTGTTCGGACTGTCTCTGTTAAACCCTGCGGCGCTTACCGGCGCCCTGCTGCATGTGGTTGGGCACGCCGTGATCAAGTGCGGTCTGTTTTTGACAGCGGGAGTCTTTCTGTCCAAGTACGGCTGCACGAAAGTGTCTGAGCTTTCGGGAATCGGAAAGAAGCAGCCCAAGGTGCTGTGGTGCTACACCGTGTTTGCCCTGGGACTGATCGGCATGCCCTTCACCGCCGGCTTTGTCAGCAAGTGGAACCTAGCGGTGGGGTCTCTGACCTCAAAAACCGGTGTGTTCGCTGTGCTGGGACCGATCGTACTGTTGATCAGCGCACTGCTCACTGCCGGGTATCTGCTGCCTGTTACCATGCATGGCTTCTTCCCCGGGGAGAGCGAGACCGCCGGGAGACAGGGAAATCCGGAAAAGGAACGGACGGATTGGTGGATGCTGCTGCCTTTGCTGGTTCTGGCAGTACTGACGGTGCTTCTGGGAACCTTTCCCGGCAAATTGGTTTCGTATTTCGAGGAGCTTTCCGGGCTCCTGATCGGTTAGGAGGTGGCAAAGATGAGTGAAAAATGGATGTTACTTACGATCCTGCTGCCCATTCTTGCGGGAACCTTAGTGCCTTTACTTCCCTGGAAAAAGAGAAGAGATTACCTGATCTTTATCGAACTGGCTGCTGTTGCCACCTCAGTACTTGTGTTTGCCTTGCTTTTGAACCACCCGTCAGGGGCGCTCACGGTGTTCCGCTTTACCGGAAACCTGAGTATTACCCTGAAGCTGGACGGCCCAGGAGGCTTCTACGCGGCACTGGTGGCAGGACTGTGGCCCTTCGCCTGTCTCTATTCCTTCGAGTACATGAAGCATGAGCAGAATGAGCGTTCCTTCTTTCTGTTCTATCTGATCACCTACGGGGTCACCCTGGGTGTGGCGATGGCGGAAAATATTCTGACGCTGTATTTCTTCTTTGAGATGCTGAGTCTGATCACCCTGCCGCTGGTGCTGCATACCAGAACGAGAGAGGCGGTGCTTGCCAGCCGGACCTACCTGTACTATATGCTGGGTGGGGCGGCCTTCGCCTTCATCGGTGTGATCTACCTGCTGACCTACGGGGAGACTTCCTCCTTCCGCGCCGGCGGCGTGCTGAAGCTGAGCAGCCTGGGCGAGAAGGCGGATATGATGCTGGTGGTCTTCGTCCTCTGCTTTCTGGGGTTTGCAGTGAAAACGGCAGTGTTCCCCTTCTCCCGCTGGCTGCCCAAGGCCGGCGTGGCACCCACCCCGGTGACCGCCCTGCTGCATGCGGTGGCGGTGGTGAATACCGGTGCCTTTGCGGCTATGCGGATGACCTATTACAGCTTCGGTGTGGAGAACCTGCGGGGAACCTGGGCACAGTATGTGCTGATGGGGCTGATAATCTTTACGATCGTATACGGCTGCAGCCGGGCGTTGAAGGAGACCCACGTGAAGCGCAGATTGGCCTGGTCTACCGTCAGCAACCTGTCCTATATCCTGTTCGGCATCGTGCTGATGACTCCCCTGGGACTGACTGCGGGCCTTGCCCATATGCTGTTCCACTCGGTGATGAAGATCACAGCCTTCTTCTGTGCAGGCGCTGTGCTGACGAAGACGGGGAAGGCCTATGTCCATGAGCTGGACGGACTGGCAAGGAAGATGCCCTTTACCTTTACGGCTTATCTTGTCTCGGGACTTGCGCTGATGGGAGTACCCGGACTGTGCGGCTTTGTCAGCAAGTGGTATCTGGCCAAAGCGGCCATTGTCAGCGAGGATCTGCCGGCGCTGATCGGTGTGGCGGCGCTGCTTGTCTCTGCCCTGCTGACAGCAATCTATATGATGTCTGTAGTGGTGAGAGCCTTCTGCCCGGGTAAGGATTTCGATGAGTCCGCCATAGCCGGGGCTTCCGATCCGGGACCGGCTATGCTGATTCCGCTGGGTTTTTTTGTGGTATTGATGTTTGTATTCGGCCTGTGCAGCGGTCCGGTGATCTCTTATCTGACCCGGATCTGCGCGGCTATCGTCTAGGAAGGAGGAAAGAAGGATGGAATCGATTCTGATGATCACGTTGCTCCTGCCCTTCCTCTCGGGTCTTTTGGTGTATGCTGCGGCCGATCCCAGGCGGACGGCAGGTGCAGCACCTCTTGGAAAATGGCTGGCTGTGTTCTGCGGCGGGGCGGAATTTGTGCTGCTTTCGGTCCTGTTTGCAGGTCAGTGGACTGTCGGCGGGGATACCGCAGTCAGCGTTTCCTTCGATGGGATCTGCGGTCTGGGGATGAATTTCGCCTCGGACGGTTTCCGCAGTGTGTATTGCCTGGTGGCAGGGTTCATGTGGATGATGTCAGCCTTCCTGTCGGGAGAGTACTTCGAACATCATGAGCATACCGCCAGATTTTATCTGTTTTTCTTCTGGACGGAGGGAGCCACGCTGGCGGTATTCCTTTCCGCCGACCTGTTTACCACCTTTTTGTTCTTTGAGATGATGTCTCTGACCTCCTACGTCTGGGTTGCCCAGGAGGAGACAAAGGATGCGCTGAAGGCGGCCGGCACCTATCTGGCGGTGGCTGTGATCGGCGGACTGGTGATGCTGATGGGAATCTTCCTGCTGTATGTGGAATTCGGCACCCTTCACATGGACCGGCTGGCCGATCTGGCAGCGGACAGGACGGGTTCTGTGACCCTGTGGGCGGCAGCGCTGTGTCTGCTGGTAGGGTTTGGGGCCAAGGCCGGCGCCTTCCCCCTTCACATCTGGCTGCCCAAGGCCCACCCGGTTGCTCCGGCGCCTGCCTCAGCGCTATTATCCGGTATTTTGACCAAGACAGGTATCTACGGTATTTTGCTGATCAGCTGCAGACTGTTTTTCCGGGATGCAAGGTGGGGCAACCTGATCCTGTGCATCGGCGTGCTGACCATGTTCGGCGGTGCCCTGTTGGCGGTGTTCTCCATTGATCTGAAGCGAACTCTGGCCTGCTCCTCCATGTCCCAGATCGGGTTTATCCTGGTGGGGATCGGAATGCAGGGGCTGTTGGGAGAGGAAAACGCGCTGGCGGTTCGCGGAACCATGCTGCATATGATCAACCATTCCCTGATCAAGCTGGTGCTGTTTTCCATCGCCGGTGTGATCTACATGGGTGCCCATGCCCTGGATCTGAACAAGATCCGCGGCTACGGCAGAAAGAAACCTCTGCTTGCGGCCTGTTTTCTGGCAGGTGCACTGTCTATCGCCGGAATTCCACTGTTCAGCGGCTATGTGTCCAAAACGCTGCTCCACGAGGCGATCGTAGAGTACGGCAGCAGTCTGCGCACGGTGGAGTGGATCTTTTTGCTCTCCGGCGGAATGACGCTGTGCTATATGACCAAACTGTTCGTGTCTATCTTTGTAGAGAGGAATGAGGATGCTGCCCTGCAGGCTGCTTACGACGCATCCGGTTCCTTTGTGACGCAGAGAAA
Organism: Acetatifactor sp.; assembly: GCA_018385425.1. GTDB lineage: Bacteria > Bacillota > Clostridia > Lachnospirales > Lachnospiraceae > Acetatifactor. The sequence continues at coordinate 43,309 of JAHBAA010000121.1, read as the reverse complement.
AGAAACCATTGGCAAGGGAAAGAAGGGCAAGACCCGCACGAAAAAGGTATGGTACCCCTGCAGTGCCATCGCGGTGGTGGGAAGTGCAGCGGTGCTTCTTGTCTGGGGACTGGTTCCGGGACTTACCATGGATCCGGTATCCGACTTCACCCGGAATTTCTTCGGGCTGCCCGAGTTTGGGCATCAGGTCCGCTATTTTGCCTTGGAGAATCTGAAGGGCGCAGGGATCTCCATCCTCATCGGCATGGCCCTGTACTTTGGCTTCGTCCGCACCTGTCTGATGGGAACTTCCGAACAGGGCGGAAGGGAGTACAGGAATCTCTGGCCGAAATGGATGGATCTGGAGAACCTGGTGTACAGACCGGTGCTGCTTCGCATCCTGCCCACACTGTCTGCAATTCTCTGCAGAGCGGCGGACAGCTTGGTGGATACGCTGGTGGTACTGCTGAGAAAGACGGTCTACAGGGACAGCCCTCTGCCCTATGAGCTGCCGGAGGGTGACACCTTCACCCACGCGGTGGGTATGACCATGAACCGGATCAGCGATTTTGTCGGGATCTTCCGGAAGAACGGCGGTGAGCATAAGAATTATGTCCATGTCCTCGCCCTGAAGCGGGAGCAGCTGCAGGAGAACCACAAGATCATCGGACGCAGCCTGTCCTTCGGATTACTGCTGTTCGGAATCGGACTGGGACTGACGTTGTTGTATCTGATCTGGCAATAGACATAGGCGAAAAACACTTTGGCGGAAAGGCTGAAGTGTTTTTCTTTTCGGTGAAAAAACAGAATGTAAAAAAATGTCTGCAAAGTATCTAAAAAAAACATTGTTTTTTTCATTTCCTGTTTTCGATACAATAGCGTTGTAAAATAGTTAGCGTGTATAGATGTCAAGGTCTGTACAAAAAGGAGGAACAAGAATGAAAAAGAAGATGAAAAGACTCTTTGCTTCGTTGCTTGCCTGCATGCTGATGTTTTCATCCCTGACTCTGTGCGCAAGTGCAGATGAAAGTGATTCCGAAAGCTATCATGCATTCATTGCAATCGGTGCGGACGGCGAGACTGCCGGCAGCTGGGGATTGCAGTATTACGGCGAGGGCGCAGGCAGCAATGCGGGGGCATGCACGGCTGTCGAGGGTGAATTGAAGAATGGTGAGACCACCACGCTTTCCGTTACCTTTGAAGATACCGTGTCCTACACATGGTTCGTAGCTCCCTGTTTTGTGACCGATAATGCGGCAAACATTTCCGAGGAGTCAACCTTTGAGGTGAAGGTTTTGCTGGACGGTGTAGAGGTTGCGACCGATCTTTCCGCAGGAAAGAGCTGTTGGGCTGAGGACACCGGAGAATACAAAGGAAACTGCGTGCGTATCGGCGGCGGTTACAACGAGTGGGCTGACAAGTACATTGCTGAGGCTCCCAAGGGATTCAAGACCATTGAGTTCCAGATCACCCCTCACATTGTTTTCGCTGATCCTTCAGAGGGCGTTCTGAGCACCGAAGAGTATCCGGCATTCATCGGTATCGGTGCAAATGAGGATTGGTCTGTAGGCTATGCAGGTCCTTCCAGCACTCCTTCCGGTATTGCATCTGTGACTGACGGCGTATTGAAGAGCGGTGAGACCACTACCATCTCCTTAACCTTGGAGAATCCCACGGATCACACCTGGTGGGTGGCACCCTGTATGCTGATCGACAACCCTGCAACCCTTGCGGCAAACACCACTTTTGAGGTGAAGACCTTGATCGACGGCAAGGAAGTAGCAACCGACCTGACCGTCGGCAAGAACTTCTGGGCAGAGGGAACCGGCGACTATGCGGACAACTGTGTCAGAATTGCAGGCGGTTATAACGAGTGGGGCGACAAGTATCTGGCTGAGTCTCCTTCCGGTTATACCACCATTGCTTTTGAGATCACTCCTATGATCTATATCGCAGAGGCAGAAGAGGAGGAAGCATACGTTTCCGCTGCAGGTCCTGTGGATGTGAACGGTACCTACAATGCTTACCTTGGTATCCAGACTCCTAAGTATTCCTTCAGAAACGCTTTCGATGATGCTACCTATGGTAAGGACAGCGATGTTTTCTACAAGGTGACCGGTTGGGACGGCGATGTCGCTGTCACACTTCCCGGAACCTTTACCGATGCGAAGATTGAGGGTAACGGTACTTATACCGTATCCGTAGACGGACTTGCTTTCCCTGACGGAGAGTTTGCAGACCAGGATTACATGAACCTGATCTTTATCTCCACAGATATTCCCAACACCAACGAAGTGGAGATCAGTGATGTGGAATTGAAGATCGACGGCAAGAGCGTAGAGCTTGCTGAGGGCGGCGCGATTCTCAGCCCTGATTCCAAGGACTATGTGAATATCCTGATCCAGAATATCTGGAATGAGGACGTGAAGACCATCGGTTACTATGCAACTCCCATGTCCAAGATCAGCGTAACCTTTACCGTCAGCGGCTTCGCATATGATAAGGCAGCTGAGGCTGCAGAGCCTTCCTCTGAGGCTGCTGTGGAGAGCTCCTCTTCCGAACCTTCTGCTGAGACAGCAGTTGTTGAGACTGACAACGGCGGATCCGGAATGAGCGCCACTGTGATCGTTGTGATTGTTGTGGCAGTGGTGGCTGTTGCTGCAGGAGCGGCAGTTGTCTTCTCCAAGAAGAAGAAATAGTAAGAATATCCTTATACTTTTTTTCCCTTATTTCCGGCCGGCTGAGTTTCTCAGCCGGCTTTTTGTGTCAAATTTAGACGGTAAATGTGTGCAAGTATTTGCGGTATTTTTCGAGGGCTTACTTGTTTATAATTGAGACAGTAAAAATGGAACGAAAATGGAGGTAGCTATGGGAGAGAAAGAAGCTTCAAAAGAGCGGATCGCCGGGAAACTCTATTATTTCAGCAGAGTCAGCGCATTGCTGTCAGTGGTACTCATGCTGTTCCCGGGAATAAATCCCGCCAGAATCTGTGGTTATATCAACAAGAACATGTCTCTGTTTACCAGCGGAATCGCATATTCGGAACTGGTCAGTGAATGTCAGAGGGCCTTTACAAAGGGGTGGCTGCAGGAGAGCAGCTTCCGCCTGCTGTTTGCATCCTGTCTGATCATCTGTATCGGAATCGTGCTGACCGGAATCTGTGCATGCATGTCCCTGGGAAATGTCAAAATGAAAAAGGCGGGAAATATTTTCGGAATCACCGGCGGAGCCCTGGAGCTTATCGGATTGATCGGAATTGTCATTTCCTACTGTCAGGTAGCAGCCACTTCAAAGCCTGAGAAGGTACTTCCCTGTTTTCAGGGTGCAGGGTACGGAATCTTCCTGGTGCTGGCGTTGACAGGCTTGACGGTTGCCATTGTGAATCAGTTATTGCTTCGGAAGATAACCGTTGAAGAAAAGATGGAGATGGACTCCAAATACAAGCTGTTTCTCATGTTTCTTCCCTTCCTGGCAGCGGCCTTTGTATTTTCCTATCTGCCCTTGTGGGGCTGGAGATATGCCTTCTTCGACTACACCTCCGGCAGTACCCTTTCCATGGACAAATTTGTGGGCTTCAAGTGGTTCACCATTCTGTTCCAGAACGAGGCAACCAGACAGGATATTGTCCGTGTACTTCGAAATACACTTGCCATGAGCGGACTCGGGATTGCTACCAGCTGGGTGGCAATGGCGTTTGCCATCTTCCTCTCCGAGATCAAGTGCGGTCCGGTGAGAAGATTTGTTCAGACCTTTACCACCATCCCCAACTTCATCAGCTGGGTATTGGTGTATGCACTGGCACTTGCGATTTTCTCTTCCGACGGTTTCATCAGCAGCATTATGATGCAGATGGGTGTGTGGGAGACAGGCGAGAACCTGTTGATGAATCCGGAACACACCTGGCTGAAGATGCTTTTCTGGGGAATGTGGAAGGGCGTAGGCTGGAGTGCCATCATCTACATCGCCGGCATCTCCGGTATCGATCAGCAGCTGTATGAGGCGGCCACGGTAGACGGCGCGGGAAGATTCCAGAAGATCTGGCATGTCACGGTTCCCGGTCTGATCCCTACCTATATGGTACTGCTTCTGATGTCGGTGGCAGGAATCCTGAGCAACGGTATGGAACAGTATCTGGTATTTAAGAACCCCATCAATGCCAATGCCATCACCGTATTAGATCTGTACGTCTATGAATTGGGTATCGGCAGCGGAGCGATCCCGCTGTCCACCGTAGTCGGTATGGTGAAGTCTCTGGTATCCGTGGCACTGCTGTTCATGGCAAACGGTATTTCCAAGCTGATACGCGGCGAAAGTATTATCTAAGGGGGTGAATGCAGGATGACAGAAAAAGCAATTGAAAAAAAGAAGAAAAACAAGTATCATAAGGCAAAACACTTTCGTCGTTCTACAGGTGATATCATATTCGATGTGATCAACTATACCTTTTATATCGCCTTTACCCTGACCTGTATCTTCCCGTTCTACTATCTGTTTATCAATACGATCTCAGATAATGAACTGGTTCGAAAGGGACAGATCAACTTTCTGCCGGTTGGCCTGAACATCAACAACTACCTGTCTCTGCTGCAGGCGAAGGAAGTAGGGCAGGCATTCCTGGTTTCCGCCGGGCGGACGCTGCTTGGCACGGCGCTGATGGTTATGGCCTCTGCCTTCGTGGGATATCTGGTCACCAAGCAGCAGATGTGGCACAGAAAGCTGTGGTATCGGTTTTTGATCATTACTATGTACTTTAACGCCGGACTGATTCCCTGGTATTTGAATATGTCCATGCTGGGACTGACCAATACCTTCTGGGCCTATATCATTCCGGGTATCGTGGCTCCCTACAATATTATTCTCGTCAAGACCTACATCGAGTCCATTCCTTCCGAACTGGAGGAAAGCGCTCTGATCGACGGTGCTTCCACGCTGGTGATCTTCTGGAAGCTGATCTGGCCGTTGAGTAAGCCGATACTGGCTACCATCGCCATCTTCGGTGCCGTGGGACACTGGAACTCCTTCCAGGATTCCCTGATTCTGATGCAGGGTGCTCCTTCCCTGTATACGCTGCAGCATCGCCTGTATCTGTATCTGAATCAGGCTTCCAATCTGGCGGCGATGATGAACTCCGGAACCTCTGCACTTTCGGAGGTGCTGCAGAGCAGTATGCTGAATACCAAGGTCATCAAGTATACGATCTCCATGGTATCGATCATTCCGATTTTGATGGTTTATCCTTTTATGCAGAAATATTTTGAAAAGGGAATTATGATGGGTGCGGTGAAGGGTTAAGCTCACTACCAAGCCAAAGAGAGGAGAGATAACAATGAAGAAGTTAATGACAAAGATACTTGCCCTGGCCATGACGGCCACACTGCTGACCGGCTGCGGCACCGGTACTCCTGCGGCAGACTCCGGTTCTTCCGAGAGCAGTCTGGGGATCGAGAGAAGCGATCTGTACAGCGACAAGGAGATCACGCTGAATGTGTATAGCCAGCTGGCCAACTATTCCGGAGAAATGCAGGGATGGTTTGCAAAGATCCTGAAGGAAAAATGGAATGTGAAGATCAATATTATCATGGAGGGTGACGGCGTATACGAGACCCGTATGGAATCCGGCAACCTGGGAGATATCGTTGTATGGGGATCTGACGGAAAACAGTACCAGCAGGCAGTGGAAAACGGCATGCTCTATGATTGGGAGGAGGATGATCTCCTGGCAGATTACGGCCCGTATATCAAGGAGCATATGAGCAAGGCATTGGAGAAGAACCGATTGGTGAGTGCTCCCAAGGATGAGGATGGCAATCCCATCGAGGAAAAGGCTACCACCATCTATGGTTTCGGAAACAATGTGGCAAGCTCTGCAGAGAACCATGAGACCTTCTTCTATACCTGGGATATCCGTTGGGATCTGTACCAGCAGCTGGGACATCCGGAGGTGAAGAACTTAAACGATATGATCTCCCTGTTTGAGAAGATGAAGGAGATCTGTCCTATCGACGACTCCGGGAACCCTACCTACGCCATGAGCCTTTGGCCCGACTGGGACGGCAGCATGGTAATGTATGTGAAGGCTATGGCAACCGCATATTATGGTTATGATGAGGCTGACCTGGGTCTGTATGATCCCGAGACCGGTGAATATTATTACTGTCTGGATGACGGTCCCTACCTGGAGATGCTGAAGTTCTTCTTTGATCTGAAGCAGAAGGGTCTTCTGGATCCCGACTCTATGACTCAGACCTATGATAAGATGAGTGAAAAGGTTCAGAACGGCGGTGTCTTCTTCTCCATCTTCAACTATGCAGGAAATGCTTCCTACAACACAGATGAGCACATTGCCGCCAATAAGATCATGAGATCTCTGGTTCCCACCGAGGCTTCTCCTCTGGCTTACGGCATGAGTGTATATGGCTCCAACCGTATCTGGTCCATCGGTGCCAAGACACAGTATCCCGAGATCTGTATGGAGATCATTAACTGGCTGTGCACCCCTGAAGGAAGAACCACATTGGATTACGGCCCGAAGGGACTGACCTGGGATTACGACGAGAATAATAAATGCTATTTCACTGAGCTTGGTTTGAAGGCGATCACGGACAGAACGACCATGATGCCTGAGGAGTGGGGCGGAGCTACCTTCAACGACGGTTCCTTCCAGATCAACAATATTACATGGTCTCCCACAGACATTAATCCTGTTTCCGGTGAAAAGTACGACAAGGATTTCTGGTCCAGTACCCAGTCTCCGGAGGGAAAGAATGCTGCCGATCAGGATTGGCGCGACTTTACCGGATGTCTCAGTGTGGAGGAGTACATGGAAAAGACCAACTACAAGGTTGCCATCGCTACCACCTTCTCCGCCAGCAAGCTGTCCGACGAACTGGAGAGCGTCAAGGAGCAGATCCAGACCTGCGTAAAGGATTACTCCTGGAAAGCGATCTATGCCGCTGATGAAGAGGAGTTCAACAAGATCGTCAACGATATGAAGAATCGTGCCAGAAGCTATGACCCCACCCAAAAGGTGAAGGCATGGGCGAAGAGCGAATGTGACAGAAAATATGCGCTTCAGTTAGAAGTTACCAAATAGTCTCCCCTAAATATGGGCTGCGGCTGTTCCTGAAAAGGAATCCGCAGCCTTTTTTTGCAGAATTGGGTTTGCAGTGGTATAATGTGGGCAGAAGAGACGGGCAGCAGGGTCAAAGCGTGAAAAATACTCTGCCGTCCGCGAGGCGGGGTGGAGAATGAAGAAGCTACACGATTGGAATTTGTTTCTCAGCTTTTTGAGCAGAAGAAAAATCAGGAACCAGCTGAATACCATCTATTTCTTTGCATTTGTGATACCGATCATGGTGTTAGGCATTGTCTTGACCTTCCAGAATTACAGCATGCTGACGGATTATCATAATGATATGCTGGATGCGGATAATATTCGTGTGAAGAACCTGTTGTTTGAGTTTACTGCCCAGGTGAAAACCTATGCAGACAACATCATTTCCAATGAATCGATCCGTCATGCGCTGGATACGAAGTATGGATCTTCAGAGGAATTCCGGAAAATAGTTGATCGAATCGATCTGCTGGATTCTTATCGGAAGAGCTTTCTGGAGATCGGCGACGTGACTATCTACTGTGACAATCCCACCATGGTCAGCTACAGGCAGTTTTACAGCACCACTTCTGAGGTCCGAGAGCAGGGCTGGTACCAGAGGGCACTGCAGCAGACGGGAGCCTTTTGGACCTCAATTCCGAAAGAAAACGCCTCCGGAGTTCCCTATTATCAGCTGAGTCTGATCAGTCAGGTCCCTCTGTGGGATTCCGGTTACAAGGCGGTATTGGTGGTCAGAGTCAGCGATGATTATCTGCGTTCCTGCATTGAGAACACCTCCTATCACACCTATCTGTCAGTCGGAACGGAGGATTGCTTTTACAGTTCCAACCGTTCAGAAGCGGGAATTCCCATGCCGGTGGAGATCGACTACAATCAGAATTATTTTACTTTTTCCGGCGATATCCTGCTGGATGACAGAAGCTGCCTCACAACGTTGAGCACGCTGAACACCTATCAGACCATGTCGAAAATCTATATCTGTACCATGAACAGAGAGGCTCATGGGGAGATTCAGAAGATCATCCGTCTCTGTATGGTGATCGTAGGCTGTGCTCTGTTGATCCCCTGGGCGCTGATTTCATTTTTTACCCACTATATTTCCGCCAGAATCAATCTGCTGCGGGAGGAAATGCATAAGGCGAGCAGACAGGACTATGCGTTGGTGCCCGAGATACAGGGGCAGGATGAAATATCCCAGGTGTATTCCGATCTGCAGGTCATGGTAGAAAAGATCAAACAGAATGAGGCGAAGATCTACCAGGCGCAGATCAAAGAGCAGACCCTGGAGAGAAGGCAGCTGGAGATCGATTACAAGATGCTGGCCAGTCAGATCAATCCCCATTTCCTGTATAATACACTGGAAACGATCCGCATGAAGGCCTTTACCGCCGGGGACAGGGAGGTGGCCGGCGCCATCAAGCTGCTGGGCAAGACCATGCGGTATGTGCTGGAGAATACCGGAACAGAGCGTTCCACACTTGCAAAGGAACTGGAGCATGTGGACTGCTATCTTCAGATCCAGAAGCTGCGGTTTGGAGACCGGTTTGATTCCGGTGTGGAGATCCTTGACGGCGTGGATCCGGAGCAGGTGGCTCTGCTGCCGCTTCTGCTTCAGCCGGTGGTGGAAAATTCTGTGGTGCATGGACTGGAGGGCAAGGACTCCGGCGGATGGATCCGGATCGATATCTATCGCGGTTATGAGCCGAAGACTACGGAGCTGGACAGAGAGGAAAGAAAGAGAGAGAAGGAGGAGATGCTGTTCATTGATATCTTCGATAATGGGGAAGGTATGGATGAGGATCGTCTGAGAACCCTGCGGCAGGATATTCTGACGAAGGATACGGGACGTACCCACAGTATCGGTTTGTACAATATCAATCAACGGCTGAAGCTTCTCTACGGAGAGGAAAACGGTTTGCAGATCGATTCCCATGTGGGAATGGGAACCAGAGTCAGACTGCGGATCCCAATGAAAATCTGTATGAAATAAGCGACAAGGACAGGGGGCAGACCCATATCTTCGGAATCTGCCCCCTGTTCTCTCTGCGATTATGATTCCTCCGGGCTTTTGCGATACTCTGCCGGACTTTTTCCCACATATTTCTTGAATTTCTTGTGAAAATAGTCTACGTTCTTGTAGCCGATCAGATCGGATATTTCGTAAACCTTCATGTCTGTCTCCTCCAACATTTTTTTGGAGGCTTCAATTCTCTTGATATCCACATAGGTATTGAAGCTTTTGCCCATGGCTTTGTGGAAGATCTTGCCCAGATATGCACTGTTGTAGCCGAACAAAGGAGCGAGACTTTCCAGCTTGATATTTGTGGTGAAGTTATTGTCGATATAGTACAGAACTTCATCCAGAATCGTATCACGATTGGGATTTCCGGTGGCATCCATGATCAGATTCGCCTGCTCTGACAGAAAGAGAATAATTTCGTACAGATAATGGGAATGGTTGATGGATTGCATGCAATAGCTGGGAGACGGAAAATCGATCTGTGTGGTGGGGTAGGTGCGGATAATGTTTTCCTTCACCTGCCAGTACAGATCCATTAAGAACATTTTGATGGATGCGATATCGCCGGTGGTGTCCGAGAGGTAATCCTTGATCGACTGCAGGGTATCGGCAACCTGCTGATGATTGTAGATCTGAATGTAATTCTTCAGCTGTTCGCCGTACAGGGAGATCAGGGAATGATCCGGGGCACCGTCCGGGACCTGATTCTCATCCGGAAGCTCCTCGTAGCCCATGTAATGCTGATCCATGGGGCAAAAGAAGCGTCTGTCCATAAGCTTTCTCGCCTGCGCATAGGAGACAGGGATATCCCTCGGATCTGCCACGGGGCACCCGTAGGTGAGAAACAGACCGCCCAGAGCGCTTCCCTCCTGGGTCTCTTCATCGTAATGCTCCAGGATATCTGCCAGGCGGCGCTGCCCATAGGATCCTTTGAACAGAACCACTTCCCGGGAACCTTCCCGGAAGACCTCGAAGCATCTGTTCTTTCCCTTGGAAACCTTCAGCAGATCTGATAATCCGTAAGGGGACTCCTGATCCCGGCGGAAGCTTTCGCTGATGGCGATCTGATAACTGTCCTCCTTCAGCAGGAGGAGCTCCAGCTCTTCTTCCGACAAGGAGGCAGCGCTTCCGTTTACCAGGTCCTTCAGGATCATTTCCGCGGCCTTTTCCTTCAGGCTGTTGAGGTGAGTGGACTGAGCTTTCCGTGCAGACAGTTCTTCCCGTATCTTCTGAACGGCGGCCGACAGCTCATCCTCATCCAAGGGCTTTGTGATATAGAAGCTGACGCCGTTCTCAATTGCCTCCTGCGCGTAGGTAAAGTCGGAATAACCGCTGAGAATAATGCATTTTCCGGTATAGCCGGCGGCGCGGGCCCGTCGTATGACCTCCGTACCCATCATCTTGGGCATGCGGACATCCAGGAGAGCCAGACTGGGATTTTGTTCCAGAAGGCCCTTGAGTGCGTCCTCACCGTTTCCCGCTTCTCCGCAAATCGAAAAACCGCAGGCTTCCCAGTCAACAATACATTTCAGTCCGTCTCGAATCGCCTGTTCATCATCTGCAATAAAAACTGTTTCCATGGTAGATTTCCTCCACTGTTCTGCATCCATTATACCGATTTTTTTCGGAAATAACAATTGCCCGCCATGTATTTATCTAAAAAAAAGAAAGGAAAGAAATATACTTTTTAGGGTACAGAAAGGAAAGCACATATGGTATGATGAAGTTAATCTTAATTTGGGAGGAAGTATTTCTATGAAACGAAAATGGAAAGCACTGTTGTTGCTTACAGTTTTGATCTGCGCTTTTCTCTGTACCGGATGCGGCAAGACCTCCGAAGCGGTGACAGAAAGTTCAGAGGAAGTGACAGACTCTTCTCCTACGGCGGAGGATCCGGCAGGAGAGGTGTCCGTACAGCCCTCCGAGGAATCCCGGGTGGAGCAGGAGATACCGGAAGGAAACTATATTGAACTAGCGCTCAACGTGTATTACAACGACGGAGAGCACAAATATTACAGCAACGAGAGCGGTCCCTCGATCTATGTGACAGGGGAGGGAACCTATTCCGTAAGCTTTGACTGTGAGAAGGATCTGTCGGAGGCGGCTGTTAGTGCAGGGGTAAAGTCCCTCACAAATCTAACCGCCATCTATCTGCTGGATATGGGAGTGGGAAAAGGAGAACAGTCCCCGCTGACAGACTGTATGATTCGGTATGATCAGGTGGAGGTAGACGGAACGCCCCTGACCATTACAAAGACGGAGAGCAGATCTGCCTTCAAGAGCTCCGGTGTATTTGACACCAACGATCCGATCAACGCCTGGGACGGTTCCGCAGTGGAGGAGGTTACCGCCACGGCGGAGCATGTTGCGAACTTTATCGGACTGCAGGATCCCAAGAGAGTCACGGTGACCTTTACCTTAAGCGACCTGAAGTGGAAGAGCCAGACGGAGAGTGAAACATCAAAGGAGATTACCCTGGAGCAGACCAATCAGGCAGTGTTCAGCACCCTTGATCTTTCAAAAACAGATGCAGTGACCTTAGCCAAATACATGGGAAACGGCATCAATCTGGGAAACACTATGGAAGCCTACGGGCATACGACACTGGGAACCGGTGCAGGCGTTTCCTCTTATGAGACCTACTGGGGGCAGCCTGTCACCACGGCACAGATGTTTCAGGGGATGAAGGCCTGCGGATTTGACAGCGTGCGGATCCCCATCGCCTGGACCAATATGATGGACTATGAATCCGGGGACTATACGATCAACAAGGCTTACCTTGACAGAGTGGAGGAGATCGTAAACTACGCGCTGGATGCGGAGATGTTTGTCATCATCAACGATCACTGGGATGGCGGCTGGTGGGGAATGTTTGGATCGAAGACAGAAGCCACGGTGCAGAAGGCCTGGACCATCTATGAAAGTATCTGGTCACAGGTCGCAGAGCGATTCAGCGATTATTCCGAAATGCTGATCTTCGAATCTGCCAATGAAGAGCTGGGCAGCAGGCTGAATGAAAACACAGTGTGCGCCGATTCCGGAAGGCTGACGGAAAGCCAGTGCTACCAGCTTACCAATGAGATCAACCAGAAATTCGTAGAGATCGTGAGAAGCAGCGGCGGGAAAAATGCAGACAGGTTTTTGCTGATCGCCGGATACAATACCGATATCGAGAAAACGGTGGATTCCCGTTTTGTGATGCCTAAGGACAGCGCAGAGAATAAGCTTCTGGTTTCCGTACATTACTACACTCCCTGGAATTACTGCGGCGCGGAAAAGCAGGCAAGATGGGGACTCAAGAGTGACTATCAGCTGATGGACAACCTGCTGAAGCGATTGACCAGATTTACAAAGGCAGGCGTGGGAGTGATCATCGGAGAGTATGCGGCCCTGCCCATCTACCATTCGGACAACGGCAGCTATGAGCTGAAGAACAATACGCTGGAGTTTACGAAGCATTTTCTGGACAACTGTGACGTATACGGTTACTGCCCCATGCTTTGGTCCTGTAATGATTTCTTTAACCGAAATACGCTCGGGATGATCTCTTCGGAGATCGGGCAGCTTTTTGCGGAGAGATCCTACGAGAAGGAGACCGCCGACCCGAACTATCTTACCAAGGTTCAGGAGGACATGAAGCAGGCGGAGAGCGAGGCACTTGACAAATGGCCGGATGTGAAGGCAGTGACTCCCGGAGCCCCTGTGGCCTGGATCATGTGGAACGGCGGAGCCGGAACCTACAGCGTCGGAGATACCTACAACCCTGCGGACTGCACGGAGGGAATTACCTCCACAGAGGTGATCATCACCGGTGCCGGGGAATACGAGGTTGGACTGGATTTTGCAGACGGAAATGACGGGCTGACCTTTGGAGCCCTTGCCATTGCAAACGGAGAGAGACTGTTTAAGAATGCAGTGATTGAGATCAAAGAGGTCTATGCGGACGGCAAGAGAATAGATCTGATCGGGGAGCCCTATACCACCTCCGATGACGGAAGCTGTACCAGAGTGAATCTGATCAATTCCTGGGTAAATCAGGTGCCGCAGGATGCCAGAACCGCAAGCGGTGATCTCACGGATGTTTCCGCCGTCATTCTGGACGAGACGCAGCTGGTGGGGATTCACAGCATCCGCATCAGATTTGAATTGGTGATTCCTTAGTGGTTCTGTCTTCGGGTAACGGAGCCGGATAAAAAAGAAAACAACATACGGAACGAAAAAAGATTCCGATCACGACCGGTGACCGGAATCTTTTTTGTTCGGACGTTCTTTTGAACGAAGGACATTATGTATTTTCAGATACTATTTCGCATCCTGCTTGAAGGGCTTTACGAATACCACGCTTAACACCAGAGCCACGATATAAAGCACCAGAGTCAGGTAGAGAACGTTCTGATAACCCACAGGGTTAACGGATACGCCGTGTACGTCTTTCCACTCGCCGGAGTGGTTTACGATATAGGTTGCCACCTGGTTGCCGGTGAGACCTGCGAATGCCCAGGCGGAAAGGGTGATGCCGTGAAGCGCAGAGATGCTGCTCATGCCGTAGTGGTCAGAGAGCAGAGTGGGTACATTGGAGTAGCCTCCGCCGTAGCCTGCGTTTACCATGAAGATCAGAGCCAGTACCAGGACGATGAGGAGAGTATTGCCCTCGCCGTTCTTGATGCCGCCGGTCAGCATCACGATCGCGGTCAGTGCGATGGAGATGATGAAGATGATCTTGTAAACAGTGTTTCTGTCCTTTAAGTGATCTGCCCATGCGGAGAAGCCAAGGCGTCCGCCTGCATTGAAGATTGCGGATACGGTGGAGATAATGCCGACCGCACCTGCCAGACCGATACATTTCACGATCATTTTCTCCTGGGAGATCAGTGCCAGACCGCAGGTGATGTTGATGTAGAACATCAGCCAGATGCCGATGTAGTTGGTAATGGGACGAGTCTTGATAGTTGCAAGAATGCCCTGTCCTGCTTCCTTCTTCTGGGGCTCATGCCAGTCGGCAGGCTTTGCAAGCAGAAGGTGACCAACGAACATCATCACGAAATAAACGGCAGCCAGGATGAAGAACATCTTGTAGATGCTGCCCTCGCCCAGATTGTCCAGCAGTGCCTGCATGATGGGGCTTGCGATGGCCTTTGCAGCGCCGAAGCCTGCCACGGCGAGTCCGGTCGCCAGACCCTTCTTGTCCTGGAACCAGAGCATCAGTGTCTTCACGGGAGACAGGTAGCCGGTACCGAGACCGATACCCATGATGAAGCCATAGGAGACATAGATGCCAAGCAGTGCCAGAATGCTTCCCTTGTGCTGGCCGCCGTACCAGATGAAGAAGCCGGTACCTGCCATACCCAGTGCGAAGGTGATGGAGGCGATCAGGGAGGACTTGTGAATATCCTTCTCCACGACATTGCCTAAGAATGCCGCAGACATGCCGAGGAAGAAGATAGCGAAGCTGAACGCCCACTCGGTAGCACCCTTGGAGAAGCCGATGAAATCAGCGATCTCCTGGCTGAAGATGGACCAGCAGTACACCGTACCGATACTGCAGTGGAGCAACAGCGCCGGAATCGCAGCGCGTACCCATTTGTTTTGACAGTTTTTCATTTTTCTTTTTTCCTTTCCTTTGTAAATCCTTTGCGAAACCCTCTGTGAAAAGGGTATTTGCGAAAGCAATCCTCCCATATTTTACTCCTATTATTTCCAATTCGCAAGGGCAAACAGAACTTTACGAAAATAAAGCAGATTCCCGGGGAGCAATGGTCCGCGGGGGAGGGCGGTCTGCGGCAGACTTCCAACGATCGTTTTTCTGAGAATATCGGTTTTCTCCGAAACAGAAAAGCAAACATCAAAAAATGGTACAACTATAAAGATTAAATTAAAACAACCGATTATCATCGAAAACACCGCAAATACGCTGTGCCTTGCTGATACAGCAATAATTTTCGATTAAGATAAATCAAGAAATAAATTAAAAATACCACTTGCATTTCCGTAAAATATATGATACCATGTGCTACATCAAATACCTCCCATTTCCATTCCGGATGGAGGCAGTGGGAACAGAAAGGTCGTGACAATGATGAACGTAAAAGAGAAGTATGGAAAGACCTATCATATGCCGCCTGAGGTGACTTATGACTGGGTGAAGAAAGAGACGATTGAGAAGGCACCGATCTGGTGCAGCGTTGACTTGAGAGACGGTAATCAGGCTCTGATCGATCCGATGAGCCTTGAGGATAAATTGGAGTTCTTCCGGCTGCTGGTTGAGATCGGCTTCAAGGAGATCGAGGTGGGCTTCCCCGCTTCCTCCGACACGGAGTACAATTTTATCCGCGCATTGATCGAGAGAAAGATGATCCCGGAGGATGTGACCATCCAGGTGCTGACCCAGGCCAGAGAGCACATCATCCGCAAGACCTTCGATGCGGTGAAGGGTGCGCCCCACGCAGTGGTACATCTGTACAACTCCACCTCCGTGGAGCAGCGTGAGCAGGTGTTCAAGAAGGACAAGGAAGCCATCAAGAAGCTGGCGGTGGACGGCGCCACACTTCTGAAGAAGATGGCTGAGGAGACCGAGGGAAACTTTACCTTCGAGTACAGCCCTGAGAGCTTTTCTCAGACGGAAGTGGACTATGCACTGGAGGTCTGCAACGCAGTGCTGGACGTATGGCAGCCTACCCCGGAGAAGAAGGCCATCATCAACCTTCCCACCACGGTACAGGTTGCCATGCCCCACATCTTTGCCTGCCAGGTAGAGTACATGAGCAAACATCTGAAATACAGAGAGAACGTTGTATTAAGCGTGCATCCCCACAACGACAGAGGCTGCGGCGTCAGCGATGCGGAGTTCGGCGTTCTGGCCGGCGCAGACCGGGTGGAGGGGACTCTGTTCGGCAACGGCGAGCGTACCGGCAATGTAGATCTGGTGACGGTTGCCAACAATATGATGTGTCATGGTGTGGAGAGCGGATTGGATTTCTCTCATATTATGAAGATCAGAGCTGCCTACGAGAGATTTACCGGCATGAAGGTGCATGAGAGAACTCCTTATGCGGGAGACCTGGTGTTCACCGCCTTCTCCGGTTCCCATCAGGATGCGATCAGCAAGGGCATGACCTGGAGAAAGGAAGGCAAGACCGGCAATCGCTGGGACGTTCCCTATCTTCCCATCGATCCTTCCGATGTGGGACGGGAGTATGAGTCCGATGTGATCCGCATCAACAGCGTATCCGGCAAGGGCGGTGTGGCATTCGTCCTGAAGAACCAGTTTGGATTCTCTCTTCCCGCTGCCATGCAGGAGGAGGTGGGCTACCTGATCAAGGGTGTCTCCGACAGACGCCATCAGGAATTGCAGCCTGCTGAGATCCATGCCATCTTTGAGGAGACTTACATTAATTCCCACAGCGTCTTCAGTATTCCCGAGTGCCACTTCAGGCAGGAACGGGGGATCCAGGCGGAGGTGACCATCGAGCAGAACGGCGTGAAGAAGGTGATCAGGACCGGCGGCAACGGTCGTCTGGATGCAGTCAGCAACGCCATCAAGGTGTACTTCGGCATGAGCTATGAGCTTTCTGTCTATGAGGAGCATGCGATCTCCAAGGGCTCCAGCTCCAAGGCAGCCGCCTATGTGGGTGTGATGAGCGAGGGACATCTCTACTGGGGCGTGGGCGTAGACGAGGATATCATTAAGGCCTCCATCGCAGCACTCTCCGCGGCTGCCAACAAGCTGGCAGTACAGCAGCACATTACGGTAGGGCGCGAGGAGCGCGTGGTAGAGATCATCAGCCGAATCCAGGCAGATTACAAGAATGTGACGCTTGAGACGCTTTCTGAGGAGTTTCAGCTCTCCAAGCCTTATCTTTCCAAGTACATCAAGGATAAGTCCGGCATGACCTTCCAGGAGGTGGTGAAGGAGGAGCGCATGAAGAAGGCGAAGGCACTGCTTCGGGAGACGGACCTGACGGTGGAGGCAATTGCCGCCGAGGTGGGCTATGAGAATGTAGAGCATTTCAATCGTCTCTTTAAGAAGAGCTATGACATGACTCCGGTACAGTACCGCAAAAATAAGTAAGAAGTTCTGTGGGGCACATCATTCCCGCAGAACCATAAAAAATCCCGCAGCAATCACTGCCGCGGGATTTTTTATTCCGGAACGGATCCATAAAATCGTGTCGTTACTGAGGATTGTCAAAGCCTTCCATGGAAGGGTACACGGGAGTGTGCTCTACCTGATTGTACTTCAGGTTCAAAAACTGTGCGTGATCCTTCTTGAACATTTTCTCCAGATCCTTGTCGTAACCCACAATGATCCAGGGGAAGCTTGCCGCATATTTCTCCAGGATCTGAAGGGTGGTCGCCTCGTTGCCGGTGGAGATATTGTAGGGATTCTTCTGTCCCTCTGCATAAACCATGATACTGTAGGTGGTACCGGTCTTGATGCCGTAGGTTCTGTGGGTGACGGTATGCATATAGGCCCAGGAGATATTCTTGTTGGGAATGGCTCTGGGTGTCGCACCACTGGAGAAATAGGTGCACAGGTTTCCGACCTTGACGGCATCCTTCTTGCCGAAGCCGGCAGCAGAGGCGTAGTCAGACTCGATGACGGACTCGCTGTACCCTGCCAGCTCACAGTCCTTGCGGAACTTCTTCAGATAGCCGCCGCCGGAGGCAGACACCAGACGGAAGATGCCGAAGATCACGCAGGCAAGACCTGCTCCTGCGAACAACAGATGATACCCCTTGTCGAAACCGATGGATGAGGAGCTGATATCAATATAGTAGGGAATGGTCTCTTCTTCCACCTCTGCCGTTGTCCAGCCCTCCTCAGTGAAGAACTTTACAAAATAGCTGTATTCATCGTTGGGAAGCTTTCTGATCCGGCCGTGCAGATGAAGGGGCTCGGCAAGCGTATCCGTCTCGCCGTACATATAGGCGTAGGTCTGATCGGTGATGGCATCCAGCTGATCCATCATCTTGGGCGGGATCTTGATGCTCATATAGCGATCCTGATACTCATACTCATCCCCTGCCTCGGTGTAATCGAAGGCCTGGATGACGTAGTTGTAGGACTTGACGGTCACCTTGCCGGTGTCCGTATTCTTCTCGGATGACTTTAAGTATCCGCCAAAGCAGACGTTCAGATCCAGCTCGACATACTGATCCTTCAGATCCGTGGGCATGATGTCATCCAGATAGTCATACCCCTTGATGGCGTAGACGGCACCCTTCCCGAAGAAGCCGATGAGAAGTCCGCCCACAATAAAGAGCACAACCGATACACCGATGGCACCCTTCAGAGATGCTTTCTTTAGTTTTTCGTACATTTCTTTTTTTCCTCCCTGTTTTGTCGTAGAAACGTCATACACCATCACTTTACCATAGAAAAGTGTACTGCGCAAGATACTTTCTTGTTCATATTTACAGAAATCACTCTTTCGTGTAAAATAGGAGACAGTGGGCACAATAGGTGCAGAAAGGATGGAATGTTCATATGAAGTTTCGGGACATGCCTTACGAGAGAGTAGATTTTGATGAGGTTGAGAGGCAGATAAAGGATCTGATCGGGAAATTCGATGAGGCGAAAAGCGGTGCGGAGCAGTTTGAGCTGCACAAGGAGTTTTACAGGATCAACGGAAGGGTCATAACCCTGTATACCATTGCGCATATCCGTTTTGACGCAGATATGACGAATGAATTCTATAAGGGAGAGAAGGAATACTATGATGAAAAGCTCCCCCTTTACGACAATCTGGTATTGGAGTACCAGAAGAAGCTGTATGATTCTCCCTTCCGGGAGGAGCTGGTGGGGTTCATCGGACCGGTTGCCTTCAGGAATATGGAGCTTGCAGCCAAGGCAATGGATGAGAAGCTGATCCCTCTGATGCAGGAGGAGAATGCACTGAGCACCGAGTATTCCATGCTCATCGCCGGGGCGAAGATTCCTTTTCAGGGCGAGGAGCTGAATCTTTCCCTGCTGCGTCCTCACCTGGTGAGCCCGGATCGGGAGGTGAGAAAGGCTGCATGGCAGGCTATGAGTTCTTTTTTCCGGGCCAATGCGGATCAGCTGGACGAGATCTATGACAAGCTGGTGAAGAACCGCACGGAGCAGGCGAAGAAGATGGGGTATGAGAACTATGTGGAGCTGGGGTATTACCGCATGGGGCGTAACTGCTACGGCAAGGAGGAGGTGGAGGCATTCCGTTCTCAGGTGAAGGAATACCTTGTGCCCTTCGCGGAAAAGCTTCATGAGAAGAGAAGAAAGCGTCTGGGTCTGGATAAGCTGAAGCTGTATGACGCTTCCGTGTTCTATGCGGACGGAAATGCAGCGCCCAAGGGAACGCCGGAGGAGATCCTGGAGGCAGGGCGTCAGATGTACAGTGAGCTTTCCCCGGAGACCAGGGAATTCTACGATTTTATGATGGAGAACGGTCTGTTTGATGTGTTTGGGCGCAAGAACAAGCGTGCCGGCGGATATATGACCTATATGCCCGACTATAATTCGCCCTTTGTCTTTGCAAACTTTAACGGCACCAGCTCGGATGTGGACGTGATCACCCATGAGTGCGGACATGCCTTCCAGGGATATCTGTCCGGCACGGATCCGGTCAGGGAGCACGCGGATGTGGGGATGGAGACGGCAGAGATCCACTCCATGTCCATGGAATTCTTCACCCAGAACTGGATGAACCTGTTCTTCGGTGAGGATGCGGACAAATATATTCAGATGCATCTGGAGGATGCAGTCTGCTTCATTCCCTACGGCTGTATGGTGGACGAGTTCCAGCACATCGTCTATGAGCATCCGGAGATGACCCCTGCAGAGCGGAATCAGACCTGGCTGGAGCTGGAGAAGGTCTACAGACCGCACATGGATTTTGACGATGATCCCTATTTTGGGAAGGGTGGTTTCTGGCAGAAGCAGACACACATTTACAACTCTCCCTTCTATTATATTGATTACTGTCTGGCACAGACCTGCGCGCTTCAGTACAAGGTAAAGATGGACGAGGACTTTGCCGCAGCCTGGGAGAGCTACCTGTTGCTCTGCAAGCTGTCTGCATCCGACTTCTTCACGAACATGATCCGACAGGTGGGTCTGAACAGTCCCTTTGAGCCCGGCTGTATGAAAACCATCGTGGAAAAGCTGGAGGCTTACGTATAAAGACGGCACGAAAAGTGAAAATACTGTGAAAACCATTGCAAAAAGGACGTTCCATGAAGTATAATGCGTGATAACGCATGCTTCGGGTCGTCCCGCGGCAAGAAAGGAAGGAGACGTTTTCCGATGTCTAAGAAGGAAACACAAGCAACAGAAGAAAAGCAGGAGAAGGTCGTAACCAAATATGATCTGAAAATGCAGAGGAGAGCAGAGGAGAAGAAAAAGGTACAGAGGGAGAAGCTTTGGGGAACCATCGGCAGCATTGTCATCGTAGCCGCCGTGTTTGCACTGGTGATCTCATTTCCCATCCGCAACTATCTGACGGTGAACGGTACCTACATCACGGTTGCCGGTCAGAAGGTGACCCCTGTGGAATATGATTATCATTTCAATCTGGTGAAGACCAATTACAATGCCCAGTACAGCTATTACCTGAGTATGTTCGGAATCGATCTGTCCGGAGACCTGACCAAGCAGATGTACTCCGATACGCTGACCTGGCAGGATTATTTTGACAAGATGACCGTGGAGGATATCGCCAACACCAAGGCACTGACAGCCAAGGCTGACGAGGCCGGCTTTGCCTTTGACGCGGATGCGGAGTATGCTCAGTTTCAGGAGAGCATTGCAAACGCCGCCAAGGAAGCAGGTATGGGCGAGAAGGAGTATCTGGCAGCCTGCTATGGTACCTATGCGACAGAGGATCGGATCAAACCCTTTGTGATGGAGACCTTAAAGTCAGAGAAGTACTATGCAAGTGTGGCTGAGGCCAAGGCTCCCTCAGAGGAAGAGCTGAAGGCTTATTATGAAGAGAACAGGAACACCTATGACTCTGTGGATTACCGCATGACCACCATCGATGCGGTTCTGCCCACCGAACCCACGGATCTGGCTGACCCGGTAGAAGAAACGGAAGGAACGGAGGAGGGAACCGAGGAGAAGGCTTACGAACCCTCCGAGGCTGAGATCGAGTTTGCCATGAAGGTGGCACAGGCTGAGGCCAACAACGCGGTGAAGGAGCTGGATCAGGCAGAGCTTACGGAGAATGCGGGAAGCACCTCCATGAACAGCGATGTGTCTGCATGGCTGTTTGATGAGTCCCGTAAGCCGGGGGATACCACCGTCATCGAGAATACCTCCGCAAACTGCTACTACTGTGTGAAGTTTGAGAGAAGATACCTGGACGAGACACCCTCCGCTGACGCAAGAATCATCTTTGTGACAGAGGGCGATGCACAGGCGATCTATGATGAGTGGACAAAAGGAGAGGCCTCAGAGGATCGATTTGCCGCTTTGGCAGATCAGTACACCGATGAGCAGTATGCCTCAGCCGAGGGTGGTCTGTTCACAGGCCTGCTCCCCGGGGATGTTCCGGACGCGGTGAAGGATTGGCTGTTTGACACCTCCCGCAAGGCCGGAGACACCACGGTGGTGACCGGTGAGGAGGATCAGCTTTCCTATGTGCTCTACTATGTGGGAGCCAATGACCCCGAGTGGAAGCTGACCGTCAAGAATATTCTGGTGGAGGAAGCAATGACCGCCTACATCCAGGAGATCGGTGCTGCCTACAAGGAGGTAAGTGACCCCAAGGGCAATCTGAATTACCTGAAGGTGGAGGCTTCCGAGGCTGCGGCGGCTGCATCCGAGAGTGAGAGCAGCGAGGCTTCTGAAGAGAGTTCAGCGGAATAAGAAGGAAAAGGGTGAAAGCCCCATGTTGCCCGGGCGGGGAGAAACAAGCGCCTCCCCAGGGGCGGCGTGGGGCTTATTTTATGAGAGCGGAAAGGAAACAGGAAGATGGATACAAAGGCTTTGGTTTTGGATATCGACGGTACATTGACCAACTCCAAAAAAGAGATCACGGAGGCGACCAGACAGGCGATCTTCGATGTGATGAACAGGGGACATAAGGTAGTTCTGGCCTCCGGCCGCCCCACTCCGGGGATGAAAAAGGCAGCGGCGAGCCTTCGGTTTGAGGAGACAGGAGGGTATCTGCTCTCCTTCAATGGGGCGAGAATCGTGGACTGCGGTACCGGACAGATCCTTTATCAAAGGATCCTGCCGCTGACACTGCTCCCCGGTCTGTACCGCTTTGCAAGGGAGAACGGCTGCGGACTGATCACTTATCTGGGAGATGAGGTGATCTCTGCCTTCGCACCGGACCGGTACGTGGAGATCGAGGCGAGGATCAACGGGCTTCCCATCAGAACGGTAGAGAGATTTGTGGAGTTTGTGGACTTTGATATCAACAAGTGCCTGATGACCGCAGACCCCGACCGGGCGGAGGAACTGGAGCGAAGACTGCAGGAAAAGTACGGCGATGTGGCAAGCATCTACCGCTCAGAACCGTATTTCATCGAGATCATGCCCAAGAACGTGGACAAGGCAGCATCCCTGGAGAAGATGCTCCCTGCCTTGGGTGTGACCAGAGAAAACACGGTCTGCTGTGGTGACGGGTTCAACGATATCTCCATGATCCGCTATGCAGGGCTGGGAGTGGCCATGGGCAATGCCCAGCAGGCGGTAAAGGATGCGGCGGACTATATCACCGGCACCAACGACGAGGATGGACTGGTGGAGGTCATCCGAAGGTTTTTTTAGGAGGACGGGTATGACAAAACAGCTTCACATTCAGATCCCGGACCCCGCTGCCAGAATCATTGAGCGGATACAGGGGGCAGGGTATGAGGCCTATGTAGTGGGCGGCTGCGTGCGGGACTCCATTCTGGGAAGAACACCCCAGGACTGGGATATCACCACCTCAGCCACCCCGGATCGTGTCAAGGCGCTTTTTCCCAGAACAGTGGATACCGGGCTGCAGCACGGCACGGTGACGGTGATGATGGACCGGGAGGGGTTCGAGGTTACCACCTACCGCATTGACGGAGAGTACGAGGACAGCAGACATCCCAAAGAGGTGATTTTCACCCCGAATCTGGAGGAGGATCTGAGACGCCGGGATTTTACCATCAATGCCATGGCTTATAACGATACCGAGGGACTGGTGGATCTGTACGGAGGAATCGAGGACATAAACGCCGGCATTATCCGCTGTGTGGGTGAGCCCCTGGAACGCTTTACTGAGGATGCCCTCCGGATCCTGCGGGCGGTGCGATTCTCCGCCCAGCTGGGATACAAAATCGAGGAGAAGACCAGAAACGCCATCCGTCAGATCGCGCCCAATCTGGCTCATATCAGCGCAGAGCGAATCAGCGCAGAGCTTTCCAAGATACTGACCTCCCCCCACCCCGACTATCTGCGGGATGCCTATGAACTGGGGCTCACCGGGGTCTTTTTCCCGGAGTTTGATGCGGCCTGTGAGACCATGCAGAACCATCCCCACCACAGGTACACGGTGGGAGAGCATACGCTGCACGCCCTCACCCGGGTGGAGCCGGACCGGAGTTTGCGCCTGGCTGTGCTGCTCCATGATATCGGAAAGCCCTCCGTGCGCTCCGTGGACGAGAACGGCATCGATCATTTCTATGACCATGCAGCAGTCGGTGCCCGGATGAGCGAAGAGATCCTGCGGCGCTGGAAATTCGACAATGATACCATCCGCCTGGTGACAAAGCTGGTGCTTTACCACGATGACGGATCTGCCGCGGAGCCCACCATCAAAAATGTGCGCAGGATGGTGGCGAAAATCGGGCAGGATGCCTTTCCGGCACTCTTTCGGGTGCAGCGGGCGGATATTCTGGCTCAGAGCGACTATCAGAGAACGGAAAAGCTGGAGCGAAACAGGCGCCGGGAGGAGCTGTACCGGCAGATCTGCGAGGAGAAGCAGTGTGTCAGCGTGAAGATGCTGGCAGTGAACGGCAAGGACCTGCAGGCGGCAGGGATCGCCCCGGGCCCTCGCATGGGAGAGGTGCTGCAGGAGCTTCTGAATATCGTACTGGACGATCCGGAGTGCAATACGAGAGAACAGCTGCTTGAAATTGCCGCCGGTATGTGTGACCGCCGGTAACATACTTTTCCACCCCCATTCATACTATTAGGTAGACCTTTTCGGGGAAGCCAAAGGGAAGGAATGGGAGGAATCGTGATGAATGACAGAGCAGTGGAATTGCTGGAACAATATGACCTGGAAATTGTACGGACCAGAAAGGGGCGGGGATCTATTCTGGTGGACACGCCGCAGGAGACCTATGTCTTCGCGGAGTATTCCGGAACAGAGGAGCACCTGGCGGCACAGAACAGGCTGCTGACACTCCTGTCGGAAAAATCGACCCTCTTTTCGGAGAGCATCGTCTCCTGCAGGGAGGGAACCCTTTCCGTGAAGGATCAGGATGAGGTGCGATATACCCTGAAGACCTGGCAGGAGGGCAGAGAATGCAATCCGGAGGAACGATGGGACTGTCTGGAGGCCATGGGAGTTCTGGCTGAGCTTCACAACTGTCTGGAGTCTGTCGCTGCAGAGGACGAGGGACTTCCGAGCTTTGCCCCCGGACGGGAATATGAGAAGCGTAACAGAGAACTGCGCCGGGTGCGGAAATATCTGAAACAGAGGGGCTCCAAACAGCCCTTTGAGCGAATACTGGGAAAGGTATGTGATGACTTTTCCGGACAGGGGGAGCGGATCGCCTCCGAGTGGGAACAGGTCTTGGCCGCGGGCAACCCTTCCGGGAGAAGGCTTTGCCATGGCGATTTTCAGTACCACAATCTGGTGCTCACGAAGAAGGGTTGGTTTCTGCAGAACTTTGAGCGGTGCTGTCTGGACAGTCCGGTGCGGGATCTCTCCCTCTTTCTTCGGAAGATCCTGGAGAAGGAGAACTGGTCGGTGCCCCTGGGAAGAGATCTGCTGGCTGCCTATGAGGAAAAGCGCAGAATGACAAATTTTGACCGAATGGACCTGTATTACCGCCTTTCCTACCCGGAGAAATTCTGGAAGATCGCCAATTTTTATATGAACGCCTCCAAATCCTGGATTCCGGGCAAAAATACAGCGAAGCTGGAACGGGTCATTGCCCAGGAAGAACAGAAACAGACGTTTTTGCAAGCAGTTTTTCACTCTGAAGCATCATTTAATTGAAAAAAGCAAGAAATAACCTTTATTTTGGGAAATGCCTTGACAAGACTTTTCAAAACAGATATAAATAATATGAGACGTTTCGCGGAAACATCTGTGATTATGATGAAAATGAATGATAAGTTAGGAGGAGTTCAATATGAACAAGACAGAATTGATCGCAGCAATCGCTGGTCAGGCAGAAGTATCTAAGAAGGACGCAGAGAAGGTTTTGAAGGCTTTCACTGATGTTGTTGCTGAGGAACTGAAGAACGGCGGAAAGGTTCAGCTGGTAGGCTTCGGTACTTTTGAGGTATCTGAGAGAGCAGCAAGAGAGGGCAGAAATCCTCTGACCGGTGAGACCATGCAGATCGCAGCTTCCAAGTCCCCTAAGTTCAAGGCTGGTAAGGCTTTGAAGGATATGATGAACTAATTTCGATTCCTGCATACGGATTTTGGATGATACGCGGAGAGCCTTTGTCGGAAGGTTCTCCGCTTTTGTCTGCGGGACGAAAGGAAAATGAAGGAACAGATGGGAGGTATCGGCATGAGACTGGACAAATATCTGAAGGTTTCCAGATTGATCAAGCGCAGAACGGTGGCAAACGAGGCCTGTGACAACGGCAGAGTGACCATCAACGGGACGATCGCGAAGGCATCCGCCAACGTGAAGGAGGGGGATATCATCGCCATTTCCTTTGGGAATAAGGAAGTGAAGGTCCGGGTCCTGGACGTGCAGGAGACTGTGAAGAAGGAAGAGGCCAAGGAACTCTTCGAGTACATTTAGCATAGACACGTATTTTTGTGTTTTGGACGTATTCCAATGGAATGAATCCGTCCCTCCCGGCATAGGCTGATAGAAGGAAGTATACACTTGCAAGGGAGGGCATATGGCAATGGAAGAGTTCAATTCTACAGGCAGCAGACACAAAATCACACTGAATCAGCGTCAGTCCTGTATGGTCAGCGGCGTGAAGGATGTTCTGTCCTTTGATCTGCATGAGGTTCTGCTGGAGACAGAGGCAGGGATGCTGATGCTTCGGGGGGAGGATCTGCATGTCAACAGGCTGACGTTGGAGAAGGGTGAGGTGGATGTAGACGGCAGGATCGACAGCCTGACCTACTCGGACGGCGGCGGAAGCTCCTCCGGCAAGGAGTCCTTTTTCTCCAGAATGTTTCGGTAGCAGATGGAGCCGGGGAAGATTTTTGTCTTACACTCCTTTCTCACCGGGGTTCGGATCGCAGCGGTGTACGATGTCCTGCGTATCCTCCGCCGGGTATTTCCCCACAAGGCGATTCTCGTATCACTGGAGGATCTGATCTTCTGGATCGGAACGGCGGCAGATGTATTCTTACTCCTGTACCGGGAGAACAACGGGAAGCTTCGATGGTATACGGTGCTGGGGGCAGGCCTTGGGTTGTTTTTGTATGAACGCCTGATCGGAAGGTATGGGGTCAGGTGGATCTCCATCCTGCTGAACAAGGTGAAGAACCTTCTCGGGAAGGCCTTGAGAAAGATCGTCAGAATTTCTAAATTAGGGTTGACGAACCTTCGGAAACTATATAAAATAATTTTTATGGGGAGATAATGCTGTACTTGAGGGGAAGGAGTTACTATGGCAGGCAGAAAGCGTAAGAAGACTACGACAATGATCATTGAGAATGACAGACGTATGCTGGTTTTGTTTACGGTCGTTATCATGGCGATCGTGATTTCCGTAGGACTGAAAAGTGTTTCCCTGTATCGGAAGATCGAGGTGAAGAAGGCCGAGGCTGCGGTCCTTCTCCAGGAGAAGGAGCAGGAGGAGAAGATCCAGGCTCAGAATGACGATTATGCCAAGGAGGTTCAGACGCTGGGCTTTGCAGAGGAATACGGCCGTTCCAAGTTGGGGTTGGTCTATCCGGGTGAGGTTGTTTTTAAGGGAAATTGAGGTTCGAAGCTTTGATAGGAGCTTGATAGACAGGAGTTGATCCGCTGCAGGATGAACTCCTGATTTTTTTGTCGCAAAACATTAAGGATTCTCCGTTTCGTTTTGACAAAATCCGTTGTCCGCTCTTCGTATAATCGGGCTTATCGTTTGAGGAAGGATACAGGAGGGATGGAAGGATGCGTATGGTTCGTACGGAAAACAACGGTTTATGGATCTCCAATTTGTGCAGAGAGAGACTTCTTCAGTTGGCGGAGAGCTTTGGGGAGCTGGCGAAAAATTATGACTGCGACTTTGCCGTCAAGTCCACTGAGAAGGAGGTGGTTTTGGCGGAGAGAAGACTTTGGGAGAACAAGCAGCTTCTTGGGGATCAGTTTACGGAGATGTCCCGCATGATGAGAGAGGTCGCATGGGAGATGGTATGTCTTCAGCTGCTTTCGCCGAAGGAGGAGAAGAAGCTGATCACCCAGATGCGGGCAGAGGGTATCGAGGTGGAAAATCCGGTTTACCTGGTGCGGGAGGACGGCAGAGAGAGTCTGCGGGTCTTTTTAAACACGCTGGGGAAGGACGGCTGCTCCGCCGAGGAGGTCACCGATCTGATCTCAGTGGTCCTGGGCAGGCGATTTGTGCTCTCCGGGGAGAGTCCCTTGGTGGTAGGTGCGGAAAAGCAGCACTTTCTGTTGGAACCTGAACCGAAATTTATCGGGCTCACCGGTTTTGCCAGGGCGGTGAAGGATGAGGAACCCTGCTCCGGAGACAATTTTGCGGTGCTGGAATCTTCCAGGGGGAGACTGAAAGTGATTTTGTCCGACGGAACCGGCTCCGGGGAAAAGGCCTGCAGGGAGAGTGAGCAGGTGCTGGATCATCTGGAACGATTTCTGGAGGCAGGGTATACCACGGAAGGTGCACTTCGGATGGTGAACAGTATCCTGTATGTGGAGGAACAGGACGAGAACCATCCCACCATCGACTTGTGCGATATCAATCTGCACAGAGGACGACTGGAGCTGTGGAAGCTGGGGGCAGCGGCGAGCTTTTTGAAAGGAGATTATCAGGTGGAGAAGCTGGAAAACCGCTGCCTTCCGCTGGGATTTTTCAGACAGACCGAGACCACCCCCATCTGCAGGCGGCTGCAGGATCAGGATAGGATCATCCTGTGCTCGGACGGTGTTGTGGAGGCTTTCGGAGAGGTCTCGAACGAGGAGGAGCTTTGTCAGCTGATCGGCGGGATGAAGAACAGTAATCCTGCGGATATGGCAAAACGGATCCTGAAAAGTGCGATTCTGGCAGCAGGGGGCAAAGTGCGGGATGACATGACGGTGGGAGTGATCGGAATCTGGGAGAATCACTGAAGCATAAGTCTTTACTTTTGTGCTTTTCTGGCATAGAATGTTGAGGTAGGAGGCACAGGACATGACAGAGGGCAGCAGGCAATCTTTTACTGAGGTGGAGACGAAGGTTTTTCGATGGATGGAGCAGCACCGTATGGTAACATCCGGTGACAGCATCGTTTTGGGTGTATCCGGCGGCGCGGATTCCATGTGCCTTCTGGCTATGTTTTTGCGCCTGAAGCAACGGATCCCCCTTTCATTGCAGGTGGTGCATGTGAATCACGGAATCAGACCGGAGGCGGAACAGGACGCGGCCTATGTGGAGGACTTCTGCCGGGAGAACCGGGTTCCCTATCGGCTGTTTCGGGGGAATGTGGAAGAACTGTCCGGACAGTGGAAGTGTTCTTCGGAGGATGCAGGGCGCAGACTTCGCTATCAGGCTTTCGAAGAGACCTTGAGAGAAACCGGTGCGGACAGAATCGCGGTTGCCCACAATGCATCAGACCGGGCAGAGACTATGCTGCTGCATCTGTTTCGGGGAAGCGGGCTCACCGGACTGTGCGGCATCGAGCCTGTGCGCGGAAATCTCATCCGCCCTCTGCTGTGTCTGGAACGATGGGAGATTGAAGCGTATCTGCGGGAGAGAGGAATCGCCTGGTGCAATGATGTCACCAACGAGGGCGATGACTATACGAGAAATCGGATCAGACATCATATTTTGCCCGTTGCCGAAGAGCAGATCTGTGCCGGAGCGATCCGACACATGTGTCACACGGCGGATCTGCTGTCGGAGACGGAAAGTTATCTGCGGCAGCAGGCGGATCTGGTCAGGCGGGAGTGTGTTCAGGATGGAAAACTGAGGGTGGAGAGATTTCTGGAGTCCCCTCCGGTACTGCAGAAGAGAGTGATTCTGGACTGTCTTCAGAAGCTCAGTCCCACGGGCAAGGATATTTCCGCGCAGCATGTGGAGGACGTGCTGGAGTTGTTTGCCCGACCGGGGAATCGGGTGCTGCATCTGCCCTTTGGCATCCGTGCCATTCGCAGTTATGACACCGTAGAGCTTTCGGCGGGGGAACAGGAGTCCTCTCCTGAGCTGCCGGAACTGATTTTTCGTGAATTTTCCGCAAAGGAAGGGCAGGAGATTCCAAGAACCACCTATACGAAATGGTTTGATTATGATACAATAGAAGGAGTGCCCGTGGTCAGATTCCGGCAGACCGGAGATTATCTCCTGGTCAAAGCCGGGGACGGGACACTGCGGCACAAATCCCTGAAGGAATATATGATCGCGGAGAAGATACCCAGACAATACCGGGACAAGATTCCTCTGCTTGCAGCGGGAAGTCATGTCCTCTGGGTGATCGGATATCGTATCAGCGAGGGCGGCAAGGTGACCCCGGGGACGAAGCGCATTTTAGAGGTGAGTCTTTCGGAGGATGGGTTGCCTGCGATGGAAGCGAATCGAGAACAGAAGGAGGAAACAGACTAAGGATGAGAAAGCATCATGTAAAGGAAATGTTGACCGAGGATGTGGTAAACAAACGAATCAGAGAGCTGGGCGAGAAGATCTCTGAGGATTATGCGGGACAGGAGATTCGAATGATCTGCGTGCTGAAGGGCGGCAGCTTTTTCATGTGTGAGCTGGCCAAGAGAATTTCCGTGCCGGTGTCCATTGATTTCATGTCTGTCTCCAGCTACGGCGGGGACACCAAGTCCAGCGGTGTGGTAAAGATCGTGAAGGATCTGGACGAGTCCATCACCGGCAAGGATGTTTTGGTGGTGGAGGATATCATCGACAGCGGCAGGACCTTAAGCTACCTGATGGCAATGCTTCGCGACAGAGGACCGAAGAGTCTGAAGCTGTGCACGCTGTTGGATAAGCCCGACAGACGTGTGATCGATGTGAAGGTAGATTATACGGGATTTGAGATTCCCGATGAGTTTGTAGTGGGATATGGTTTGGATTATGATCAGCTGTACCGTAATCTGCCCTATATCGGAATGATTGAGTTTGAAGACTAGGAGAAAGAAAACATTGAGACAGTCAAGAAGAGGAATGCGCTCGTTTTTTATCTTCAGCCTGCTGATCCTGATCGGTTTGTATCTGTATTCGGCAATGCTGGCAAAAACCACGAGCGAGAATTATACGAGAGCACAGCTGCTGCAGGATATTGATGCCGGCAAAGTGGAAAAGGTCAGGATCCAGATGAATCAGGAGACCCCGACGGGTGCTGTGTATGTAGACCTGGCCAACGGCGTGAAGAGAACGCTGTATGTCCCGGATGTGACGGAGATGTCCGACACCCTGAGACAGCAGGGGATCGAGCCGGTCATCTATGACGTACAGCGGGCAGGTATTTTTACCACGGTGATCCTTCCGGTATTGCTGGTGGGAGCCATGTGTTTCTTTATGTTCATGCTGTTCTCAGCCCAGGCCGGCGGCGGGGGCGGCAACTCCAAGCTGGCTAATTTCGGCAAGAGCCGTGCCAAGATCTCCAAGGGAGACCACAAGGTTACCTTTGCCAATGTGGCGGGACTGAAGGAGGAGAAGGAGGATCTGGAGGAGATCGTTGATTTCCTGCGAAATCCCGGAAAATATACCCAGTTGGGCGCCAGAATTCCCAAGGGTGTGCTGCTGGAGGGACCTCCCGGAACCGGTAAGACGCTGTTGGCCAAGGCTGTAGCAGGTGAGGCAGACGTGACGTTTTTCAGCATCTCCGGCTCAGACTTTGTGGAAATGTATGTCGGCGTGGGTGCCTCCCGTGTCAGGGATATGTTTGAGGAGGCCAAGAAGAACGCCCCCTGTATCGTGTTCATCGATGAGATCGATGCGGTGGCAAGACGCCGCGGTTCCGGTATGGGCGGCGGCCATGATGAGAGAGAGCAGACGCTGAATCAGCTGCTGGTGGAGATGGATGGTTTCTCCGTCAACGAGGGGATCATCGTGATGGCGGCTACCAACCGGGTAGATATTCTGGACCCCGCCATTATGCGTCCGGGACGGTTCGACCGCAAGATTACCGTCAATGCCCCTGACGTGGGAGGCAGAGAGGAGATCCTGAAGGTTCACGCCAAAAATAAGAGACTGGCAGAGGATGTGGACTTAAAACAGATCGCACAGACCACAGCCGGATTCACCGGTGCGGACCTGGAGAATCTGATGAATGAGGCTGCCATCAATGCGGCAAAGCGAAGCGCCGGATACCTCTGTCAGGAGGATATCCGCAAGGCTTTTGTGAAGATCGGCATCGGTTCCGAGAAGCGCAGCCGGATCATCTCCGAGAAGGAAAAGAAGATCACCGCATACCATGAGGCCGGACATGCGATTCTGTTCCACGTGCTGCCGGATGTGGGTCCCGTGTACACCGTGTCCATCATCCCCACCGGCGTGGGAGCGGCAGGCTATACCATGCCGCTGCCCGAGAAGGATGAGATGTTCTTGACCAAGGGCAAGATGCTGCAGGATATCTGCGTATCTCTGGGCGGACGGATCGCCGAGGAGATCATCTTCGGGGATATCACCACCGGCGCATCCAGCGACATCAAGCGTGCCACCGGTGTTGCCCGCAAGATGGTGACCAGATTCGGTATGTCGGACAATATCGGCGTCGTCTGCTATGATGACAATGACGAGGTATTCATCGGCAGAGACTTCGGTCACACCAAGTCCTACAGCGAGGCCATCTCCGGGGAGATCGATCGGGAAGTCAAGGCGATCATCGACAAGTGCTATGCGGACGCCAAGTCCATCATTCTCCAGCATGAGTCGGTGCTGCACAGGTGCGCAGAGCTTCTTCTGGAGAAGGAAAAGATCGGCAGAGAAGAGTTCGAAGCACTGTTTGCCTAGGCTGATTATAAACGCTGCCGTGTTATTGCACAAATTCGCAGGTGCTTATATAGTAATTATCACGATGCGATTTTGTGCAAATGTACCAAAACATGAACATACAAATTGTAATATTTGTGAATTTTGGGAATAGCATTTCGGGATAGGTGATGGTATTATAATACTCGTAACCCCCCCAATACATTATATAGTTTTTGCTATACCCCATAAGAAGAATACCTTCTCTAAAAAGGGCAGTCACCCCATGGCTGTCCTTTTTACGTTGGTTTTTTATGAAAAGTGTTGAAACTGATTTCGATTTTCAGTAAAATAGATGTAATGTGTGGAATACTGTATCTGTGGGAACATTCACAGTGCCTGACTGTAGCGGCAGATGGGAGAAATCGTGGAAGAGAAACTGGATTTGCGGAAAATCAAACACCTGGAAAACAATCGCCAATATATTGCGACGATGCGCCCTGTTTTCAACAGAAGGGCACTCTTTTCTGATACCACCGGAGACTTCTTGATTCCTCCGGAGCCGGAGGCGAACTCCACAGTGACCGTTCGGTTTCGTACCGCCAAAAATAATGTGGACCGCTGTGTGCTGGTGAACCGGGGCGAGAAGTATGTGATGAACAAGGTGGAAGCCACCAAACACTTCGACTACTATGCCTGTGACCTGCAGTTGGGAACGGAGAAGGAGACCTACTATTTTGAGATCCAGTCCGGTTTTCTGAAGGGCTATTACGATACCAGAGGATTGGTGACAGAGGTCAATGAATACTATAACTTTGTGATCCTGCCCGGCTTTCGGACCCCTGACTGGGCAAAAGGCGCGGTCATGTATCAGATCTACGTGGATCGCTTCTGCAACGGGGATCCTTCCAATGATGTGCTGACCAACGAATACTGCTATATCAATGAACATGTGCAGCACGTAGACGATTGGTACCGCTGCCCGGCAGCCATGGATGTGCGGGAGTTCTACGGTGGTGATCTCCAGGGTGTGCTGGACAAGATGGATTATCTGGAGGACCTGGGAATCGAGGCGATCTACTTCAATCCGCTGTTCGTCTCACCCTCCAACCACAAATATGACAGTCAGGACTATGACTATATAGACCCTCATATCGGCAGGATCGTGGAGGATACCGGCGAACTGTTGGAGAACGGACAGAAGGAGAATCGTTTTGCAACCAGATATATCAACCGTGTGACCAACAGGGCAAATCTGGAGGCCAGCAACGAACTGTTTATCAAGGTGGTGGAGGAAGCCCATAAAAGGGGGATCCGCGTCATCATGGACGGCGTGTTCAACCACTGCGGCTCCTTCAATAAATGGATGGACCGGGAGCGCATCTACGAGAATGCGGAGGGCTACGCACCGGGAGCCTATGTGAGTGCGGACAGTCCCTATAGGAATTATTTTGACTTCAAGAATCAGAACGCCTGGCCCTACAATGCAAGCTACGATGGCTGGTGGGGACATGATACCTTACCGAAGCTGAATTACGAAGGCTCCGGGGAACTGATGGATTATGTGCTGCATATTGCCAGAAAATGGGTTTCCCCTCCCTTTAACGCGGACGGCTGGAGACTGGATGTGGCAGCGGACTTGGGCCATAGCCAAAGCTTTAACCACCAGTTCTGGCAGGAATTTCGCAAGGCTGTGAAGGAGGCAAATCCGGAGGCGGTGATCCTGGCGGAGCATTACGGCAATACGAGAGAATGGCTCCAGGGCAATGAATGGGACACTGTCATGAACTACGATGCGTTCATGGAGCCGGTGACCTGGTTTCTGACCGGAATGGAGAAGCACAGCGACGACTACCGGGGAGATCTGCTGGGCAATACCGGCAGCTTCTGGGGAGCCATGAAACATCACAGCGCCAGCTTTTCCATGCCCAGCTGGCAGACTGCCATGAATGAACTGTCCAACCATGACCACTCCCGGTTCCTGACCAGAACCAATCACTGTGTGGGGCGGACCGACAGCAAAGGACCTCAGGCGGCGGAAATCGGTGTCAACAAGGCAGTGTTCCGCGAAGCGGTAGTGATGCAGATGACCTGGATGGGAGCTCCCACCATCTATTACGGCGATGAGGCGGGACTGTGCGGTTTTACCGACCCGGACAGCAGGCGCACCTACCCTTGGGGCAGAGAGGATCAGGAGATGATCCGCTTCCACAAAGAGATCATCCGCATCCACAAGGAGAACCGGGAGCTGCGCACAGGCTCTCTGAAATATGTGGACTGCGACTATAATTTTCTGGCGTACGGCAGATTCAACAGGGAGGGGCAATGTCTGATCCTGATCAATAACAATGACCACCCTATCAGCAGGAGAATATTTGTGTGGGAGCTGGGTACACCGAAGCATGGTGTGATGCGGGCACTGATATGGACCGACGAAAACGGTTTCTGGAAGGATCAGGAGTTTGTGATGCAGGCTGGTACCATCCAGGTGGAGCTGCCAAAGACCTGTGCAGTGATCCTGAAGTACTATGAAGAGTAGCCTAAGCCTTGAAATTTCTCTTGCTTTTTTTCGACGGATATGCTACAATTTCACATTGTCGGAGCGTAAGCTCCTGTAAATGGATGGATTCCCGAGTGGCCAAAGGGGACAGACTGTAAATCTGCTGCAAATTGCTTCGGTGGTTCGAATCCACCTCCATCCATTCGTGCAGCGAAGTGACTCATCAGGAAACTGTTTCCGGGAAGAAGTCGTCGCAGCATGAGAACCGCCGGCATGGCGGAATAGGCAGACGCAAGGGACTTAAAATCCCTCGGTGGCAACATCGTGCCGGTTCAAGTCCGGCTGCCGGCAGTACCTCAAATCTTTGAAAAAGGGTTTGAGGTATTTTTTTTTGCCCACTGATCGGTTTTCTCTTATTTTTTTCTAAATTATGTTTCCAAGAAATGGGGACTATGATAAAATGGGCGCAGATGGGACTTTGCAGCAGATCGGATGCTGATAATTTGTCCGTTTTTTTCAAAAGATATACAGAAGGTGCGAAGGAGCGCCCAAGGAGGAAGTATGGTTAAACATATCATTTTGTGGACTTTGAAGGATACCTTATCCGAGGAGGAGAAAAGAAACGTAAAGGCCGGGATCAAGGAGGGACTGGAAGGGCTGGCAGGCCGGATTCCGGGAATGCTTCAGATCCGGGTCCAGACGGAAAAGCTTGAGAGCTCCAATGCCGATCTGATGCTGGATTCTTCTTTTGAGAGTGAAGAAGCACTGAAGGGTTATGCGGTTCATCCTGCGCACGTGAAGGTTGCGGACGAGAAAGTGAGACCCTATACGGCAGTGCGAAGCTGCCTTGACTTCGAGGTATAACGTGTTACAGAGGATTAGTTGATTACGATGATGACTTGGTTAATTTATTTTTGCAGTTTATTATATATGGAAGTGGTATTCCACTTGGGGAGCTTTCATAGCGCCAAGTGTAATCCGCTGTTTATGATTGGGGCAGCTGCCTTTGTGGCTGCACTTCAGACACTGATCAGTGATACCGGATCCAAAAAGAGGCATAAGGCATGCGTCCGTTTCTTTCTGGGCGGTTGGTTTGTGCTGTTTGGCGCGCAGACCGTCTACTATCATATTTTCCGTCAGCCTCTTTTATTGACTGCGGTTCTGATGGGGGCACAGGATGCTCTGACCAACTTCTGGCGGGAGGCACTGACCGGTTTTGTGCAGGTTCTGTGGCTGCTGGCGCTTTTGGCGGTGCCGCTTCCCGTGGCGGGAATTCTGCGCAGGACCCAAAAATGGCGGCCCAGGCGGATGGACAATATCCGGATACTGCGGGTGGTCGTGATTCTGTGGACCGCGCTGATCTACTGTGTCTGCTGTATCAGAGTGGGACTGATGGTAGAGGCGGATTTTGCTGAGGAGTACAGTGAGTATTATGATCCCTGTACGGTGATGGAGAAAATGGGTGTCCTCACGGTGGTACAGAGAGATCTGGTATACGAGCTGCAAAAGCTTACCGGCGGCACAGACAAGGCAGAGGACGAAGATCCGGAGTCTCCCTTTGAGTCTTCCTGGTCTCAACCCGAGGAGTCTGCCACGGAGGATCCTTTCGGTTCGGAGTCTTCCGGGGAAGATGAGAGCAGTGAACCCTCGACGGAGATCCCGGTGGAGCCGGTGCTTGACACCTCGCCCAATATGTTTCAATTGGATCTTGCAAAGCTGGCGGAGCTGTCCGGTACCAACAAGGAGACCAAATGGCTGGCGGAGTATTTTGCAGGGGTGGAGCCCACCAACCGGAATGAGTACACCGGTATGTTTGCCGGATATAATCT
This sequence comes from Acetatifactor sp., assembly GCA_018385425.1. Lineage (GTDB taxonomy): Bacteria > Bacillota > Clostridia > Lachnospirales > Lachnospiraceae > Acetatifactor. The sequence continues at coordinate 6,643 of JAHBAA010000121.1, read as the reverse complement.
GATCTATCTCACTGCAGAAGGCTTTTCTACCTATGCGGTGCGGGAGGATCTGACACCTACGCTGTACAAGATGTTGCATTCCTCCTTTGTGTTCGAGAATTATAACGTGCCCCTGTGGCAGACCAGTACCAGCGACGGAGAGTATGTGAACTGTACCGGTTTGATTCCCGACGGGCAGTTCAGCATGAGAAAGAGTGCCGAAAAGAACATGGCGTTTTCTCTGCCGAAATTCTTTGCGAAGGAAGGAGTGGGCAGCAGAGCCTACCACAACAATACGCTGACCTATTATGATCGATACAAAACACATCCCAATCTGGGCTACGATTTCAAGGCCACCAAGCTGGGCGAGGCGTCTGCGGCAGAATGGGGAGACCATATCTTTCAGGTGGAGCACCCCAATGCCTGGCCGGCTTCCGATTACGAGATGATGGTGAGCACGATCCCGGAATATATCAATGATGAGCGGTTTCACACCTACTATATGACGGTGTCCGGCCATATGAATTACAATTTCTCCGGCAACCAGATGGCTTCCTGGAACAAGGAGGCGGTGAAGGACCTTCCTCTGTCTGAAAATGCAAGGGCGTATCTTGCCTGCAATCTGGAGCTGGAGAAGGCCATGACCTATCTGTTGGAGCAGCTGGAGGCAGCCGGGAAGCTGGAGAACACAGTGATCTGCCTGAGTGCGGATCATTACCCCTACGGAATGACCGAGGAGCAGTACGAGGAGCTGGCGGGAAAAGACCTGTCCCAGGGCTGTGATTATTCCCGGAACAGCCTGATTCTGTGGAACGGAGGGATGGAGGAGCCGGTGATCGTGGAGAAGCCCTGCTGCTCCGTGGACATCCTGCCCACGCTGCTGAATCTCTTTGGCTTTGACTATGACTCCAGGATGTATGCCGGAAGAGATATTCTCTCCACACAGGAAGGGCTGGTGATCTTCAAGGACCAGAGCTTTGTGACAGATATCGTGGAGTACAACAAGAAGTCCAAGCAGACCATCTGGCATGAGGAGCTGACCGACGAGGAGAAGGAGAGCTACCTGGCAGCCAAGAAGAAGGAGGTCAAGAACAGATACCTGTTTTCCGCTTATATTCTGCGAAACGATTACTATTCTGTGGTGGAGCAGTGTATCACTCCATAGTGCACAGTCAGATACATTATTCCCTCTTTCGTGCAGTTTTTGCTGTTTTCTTTTGTGGCGGAAGGCAATATACTATAGGAGTAATGGGGCAAAAGTTTTTATGAAGAGGAGGCTGAACTTATGAAGAGATTGTATAGATCCAATACAGACAGAATGATTGCAGGTGTATGCGGAGGAATCGGAGAGTACTTTAACATCGATCCCACCCTGGTGAGACTGGCGTGGGCGATCTTCGGCTGCTGTGGCGGTGCCGGCATCGTTGCTTATGTCATTGCTGCGATCATTATTCCACGTATCAATTGACAGAAGCAGTTCCCGAAAATTGGCAGAATCCATGGAGGGCCGGCTGAGAATGCCGGCTCTCCTTTTGCTTTTCATTTTGAAAAGTTTATGCTATAGTAAAATTGAGGAATTGTTGGAGGATTTCGATTATGGCTGAAATGATTATCTGCAGCTCCTGCGGCGGGGAATGCTCGGAAGAATTAGCGAATTGTCCGTATTGCGGATCTACTCTGCTGGCAGGTGCCGAGAAAAAGTATATGGAGCAGCTTCGGGATGTGAAGGATCGCATGGAGGATCTGGATGCAGTTCCGTTGGAGGAGACCAGGTCAGCCATCAGAAAGCAGGGGAAGGTGCTGAAGGTGGGAATCATTATCGGCGTGGTTGTTATGACGTTGATCCTGGGTGCCGTCTATCTCTTTAACAGGATGCTGTATACCGACGAGGAGGATTATAAGCAGCAGTATCTCTGGAAGCAGGAGTATTACCCTGTGTTGGAAGAACTGTATGGGAAGAATGATTATGACGGGCTGTTCCGATTCTATGAGGAGCACATGGAGGACCCCAATGCACAGTTTTATACCTGGGAGCATTTTGATTTCCTCAGAGCGTATATGACCTATGTGGATTATTCGGAAGGTCTGAAGGAAGGCAGAAATGTGGGCTCCTCCGCTTCGCTTTTTGCCCAGCAGTGGCGTGCCAAGGGGGATCTGGCCAAGCCGGAGCGTTACACCGAGGCAGAGTATGCCGCCCTGCTTCCCATGTTGGAGATTTTGGAGCAGGATTATCAGACCCGGTGGAATATCGATCCCGAGGAGGAGAAGCTGCTCTATCAGGAACTGGAGAACAATGATTATTATTTCCTGGATTTTGATACCTGCGAAAAGTATGCAAAAAAATGGAGTAAGGAGAACTGACGATGAAATGTGAGTTTTGTTACGGAACCCTGACCCTGGAGGATGAATATTGTCCCTGCTGCGGCAAGCCCAATGCGGCAGCGAAGCAGCATATCGAGGACATGAAGCATTACAAGGGCGAGTTTGAAAGCACACAGAAGTACGTGAAGGAGAAGACCGGCATTTTCTCCCAGATCACGGTGAGGGTGGTGATCATCGCAGTGTTGATCGTACTGATCATCGGGGCCCTGATCCTGATGAATTCCGCCTGGAATATTGTGATGGGTATGAAGAGAAGCTATGCAGAGGAGCATCATCAGGAATTCACCGCCATCATGGACAGGTATCTGGAGGAGAGAGACTATTCTGCCTACGATCAGTTTTGCTCAGCCAATCATCTCAGGTTTTACGACAGTGAGCACTTTGCCAAGTATGACAAGCTGCAGCTGCCCATCTCTTACTATACAGCTGCAATAGACTCTCTTCAGAAGTATAGAGAGTTTGATCCGGACACATTTCAGGATTATACGATGCGTTCTCTGATGGATTCCCTCAATGGATTCTACACCCGTTTCAACAAGAGAAACGACAGAGAGACTTGGGAGAAGGATGACAGGACGCTGTTTCTTCAGGTGATAGAGACCATGGAGCAGGAGCTTCGAAGCTACCTTGTCGTGTACTGTGGCTTTACGAAAGAGGAGGCAGACAGCCTGTCTGAGCTGACGGATGCCAGAAGAGCGGTTTTGTTTGAGGATAAGTGGGAGGAGAAGACGAATGAGAAGTAAGATGGTGCCCCCCGGGCAGGAGAAGAAAACCTTCCGTCCGGGAGTCCGTGTTTTGGATGTTATCATTGTGATACTGTGTGTGGTTCTGCTGGCTTCCGTGGCGGGAGTGATCGCCAGCTTTCTGGAGGAGAGAAACAGCGGATATCAGGCCCATTCCTTCCAGTATGCACTGGATATCGGCGACTATAGCCGAATGGTAAGTTTCACGGATTTGAATCGCAGCGAAAAGTTCCACGTGGATGATCCGGAGTACATCGAGTACTATGCCATTGCGGATTACTATAAGGCCACCTGGCATGTCAATCTGTATCAGAAGACCGGGGAGGCCGAGATGGAGATGCTCTGGCGTGAAAAACAGGCAGATGCCAGGTCAAGACTCGGTTTCTATGCGGGGGAAGCGGCGAAAATAGAGGAAAAACTTGGTATTGTGGCGGAATAAATGGACAAATTCCTGTTTTCGAGATACAATGAAGGAAGTATTGTTTCCATAGAGTAAAGCGGAAAGGAACATAGTATGAAGAGAAAATTAATCTTAACACTGGCCCTGCTTCTGTCAGTGGGATTGATGACAGGCTGTGGGGAGGAGAATGATTCTCCTGTGGCGACTTTAAATCCCAAACCGATCATTATCGTGGATTCCTCTGAGTCCTCGGAAGAATCCTCTCAGACCGGGTCTTCTGACAGCGCCTCCGACAGCAGTCAGATTGAGGAAGAGGAGAACACAGAGGATGAGTTTCTGCGGGGCGGAGAGTACCATCCCATCAAAGACCGCGTGGTGGTGGACGGTATGATGCAGAGCTGGCTTACCGGTGAGTGGAAGGATGCGAAGGTTGCCCAGAGAAGAAACATGGCTGTCATGATCAACAATATCCAGGTTTCCCTTCCCCAGTACGGCATCTCCAAGGCGAGCATCATCTATGAGGCACCGGTAGAGGGGCGAATCACCCGACTGATGGGCTTCTTTGAGGATTATGACGATCTGGATCATATCGGTTCTGTTCGAAGCAGCCGTGACTATTATGTTTATGAGGCAATGGCTTACGACTCCATCTACTGCAACTGGGGACTTGCCAGACCCTGGGTGGAGGAGCTGATCAACTCGGATCGTATCGACAATGTGAGCCAGGCTCTGGCCGGAATCGAGAACGGAGCGCCGGAGGCATTTGACCGTATTTCCAGACCCGGTATTGCCCTGGAGCACACCGGATACATGTTTATCGACGGTTACAACCAGGCGGTAGACCGGCTTGGGTACAGCAAGAATTATCGGGATTCCTTTGTGAAGGCTTTCGAGTTTGCAGATGACGGATATCTGGCAACCTACGACGATTATCCGGATGCAAAGAAGGTGTACCCCGGCGGAACACAGAGCAACGCAGGCGGCTATGGTAAGCACAATCCCTGCTTTGAGTACAATGAGAAGGACCGATTGTACTATCGTTCTCAGTACAGCAAGAAGCAGATCGATGAACTTAACGGAGAACAGCTGGCTGTCACCAATGTAGTCTTCAAGGTTTGCCACGGTGAGGAGAGACTGCCCGATGATCCTGCCCATGATTATCTGGCATTCCAGGTTCATGGCACCGGTGATGCCTATGTATTTACCAATGGTAAGGTGATTAAGGGAACCTGGGAGAGAGAGGATGACAGTTCTCCCAACCTCTTCTACGACAAGAATGGCAATGAGATCGTTTTGAATCAGGGTAAGACCTGGATATGCTGTATCTGGAAAGAGTATGCAGATTATATTTCCTGGGAATAAGACAAGAAAATATGTGTTTGTAGGTTTGTTGGCCGTAATGCTCCTGCTGAATGTCTTGGCATGGAGCAGTACGGCTTTTTGTGATTGGTATATCGGGCATGTTTTCCCCATCTGGGTGAATACCTACGGGAGACTTACCGGGCTTTTTCCCTTTTCCGTGGGGGAATGGATGATCGTTGCGGGAGTGATATTGGTGGCCGTTGCTTTGGGAATGGTGCCCTGGCTGCTGCTTTTTGGAATACTTTGCCTGATACGAAGGAGACCGATCTGCAGGAGGTTTTTTGGATTTGCGAAATACTTTTATCGTGCCTTTGCATGGATCCTGCTGGCAGTCTCCATAGTAATGACGCTGAATTGTTTTATTCTCTATCATGCTTCCACCTTTTCGGAAAACTATTTCCCGGAGCAGGCAGGAAAAACCTCAGAGGATTATTCCACGGAGGATCTGTTGAGACTTTACAACCTGGTGGTTACGGAGTGCAACAGGCTTTCTGAGACGGTACAGCGGGACGAGGAGGGCAGAGCGGTTTATTCCGGTGATATGCAGCAGCAGGCCCGGCTCAGTATGCAGCGGTTGGGAGCGGAGTATCCCCGGCTGGATGGCTGGTATCCCAGACCGAAGCTGATGTTTTTTTCAGACTTTATGTGTCAGCAGTATATGGAAGGCTATTACTTTCCCTTCTCTATGGAGGCCAATATCAATCAGGTCATGGAGCTTATGAACCGACCCTCCGCCATGTGCCATGAGTTAGCACATCTGAGGGGATATATCTTCGAGGACGAGGCCAATTTCATCAGTTACCTGGCCTGTATTCAGTCGGGAGACGATACCTTTGTCTACTCCGGTTATCTGAGTGTCCTTTACTATGTGTACCGGGATGTGGAGAAGGCGCTGAAGCAGGATCCGACCATCCTGCAGCAGTGCAGTGAGGAACTGAAGCCTGTAGGTGTGAAAGAAATCGTCTGGCAGGACGCTGTCTTCGTGTCCGAGGAGGAGTGGGACCGTATCAATGGGAAAGCACTGATAGACACCGAGACTGTGGACAAGGCATCGGACGTTTTCATTGATACGAATCTGAAGGTCAACGGTGTCGCCGACGGAAGCATCAGCTACAGCAGAGTGGTTTTATTGCTTCTTCAGTACTATTCCGATTCTGCGAAAAAAAATTGATTTTAGGTATTGACATTTGAATCTTTATAAGATAAAATAACCAATGTTGTGACGAGGAGATGCGTTACAGGCCCAGATAGCTCAGTTGGTAGAGCAGAGGACTGAAAATCCTCGTGTCACTGGTTCGATTCCGGTTCTGGGCATTATCGCAGGAGAAAGTCTTCCGAGATTTTTGAATGCGTTAACATATATGCAGGTGTAGTTCAATGGTAGAACACCAGCCTTCCAAGCTGGATACGTGGGTTCGATTCCCATCACCTGCTCTCGGCTTTAGGGATTGTGCTGAAGCCGCGAACAATTAATTTCATACCTTCATGACAGGTGCAAGCCTGTACAATATGCACGAGTGGCTCAGCGGTGGAGCACCTCCTTGCCAAGGAGGGGGTCGCGGGTTCGATCCCCGTCTCGGGGGGGGGCCGAAAAAAAAAAAAAATACAACAGCGGGGGGGGGTTTTTTTTTTTTGTGGCCACACCCCGTAAGCACTTTTGTTTTTGTGCTTTCGTTTGACGCAAATAGAATTATATATGAATGTCTCTAAAAAGTCAACACCTTTTTTTAATTTTTTTCATTTTTTTGCAAATTCCGCTTTTTCCCTTATTTTATGC
>JAHBAA010000116.1 GCA_018385425.1 Acetatifactor sp. | reverse complement strand
TTCCGGATCAGTATGACGAGTATTACGGAGCACCGGATGCCATCCTGAATGTGTACGGCCCCAGATGGAAGGGAACTTCCTTTGACTATACCAACGCAGTGTATCCGCCCACCTTCTTCGCTGTGGGAAGAGAAGATTCTGCGATGGACAATCTGCGCGAGGTTCTGCCGGATCTTCGTGCACATCATGTTGAGGTAGAGGTACATACCTTTGCCGGTGTCCCTCACGGTCAGTCCGGCATCTGCATCTACGGGGAGACGAAATATGAAAACTTCCGGCACTGGGTGCCCCTTGCGGATGCTTTTCTGGATGATGTGTATTCCAAGTCGGTGGTGAAGAGAAGACCCGATGTACTGACCGACAAACAGCGCTACGATGCCTTTGACAATGGGGAAGTACTGCACGGTAAGAAAAAGAATCATCTCCCTGCCATGGGCTGGAACAGCTGGAATGCCTTCGGAAGCGGCAATACAGAGGCTCTCACCAGGGCAATGGCCGATAAGATGATCGAGCTTGGTCTGGACCGTCTTGGATATCAGTATCTGGTATTGGATGACGGGTGCTATAAGCCTGTCCGTGTGGATGGGAAGCTTTCCAATGAGACGAAGAAGTTCCCCGGCGGGTTCCGTGCACTCTCTGACTATATCCATGACAAGGGACTGAAGTTTGGAATGTACAATGACATCGGTACCAATCTCTGTGCCGGTGCGGCGGTAGGAACCTGCGGCCATGAGAAGACCGATGCAGCTTCCTATGTGGAGTGGGGAGTAGACTTCCTGAAGGTGGACAACTGTTATTATCTCTGGGACAATGCAACCTTCTCGGACGCGGCCAATGCAAAATACGTGTTTGCACCCAATATCAAGGGGATCCGTCTGGAAAGGGGAGCGTATTCTGTGTCCCTTTCTGCTGCGGACGCTCGGATTACAGGTGAGGGTGCGTGTCGAAAGAATGATTATATCACCAACATCGGAACCTTCGACGGAACCGGTCCTGCTGCAAGTCCTGTGGGAGACAGAAGCGGAGAGGCAGTCTATACCATTCATGCGCCTGAAAGCGGAGAGTACCGGTTGTATGTGACCTATGCGACCGGCTGCAGAGAAGGTGTGGGCAGTTGGCTTCAGGTGGCAGTCGGCAGAGCGGAAGCCGCAAAGTGCTTTTATGATGATTTTCTTCCTTCCTCCGAAAGTGAGGAGACCTTTGTGGAGTCTAAGGCGATCCGTGTGGTATTGACTGCCGGAGACAATGAACTCCGCCTGATGAATCACCGCAGACAGGAGAATACGCTTGCTTCCTATGCGGCACTTCTGGAAGGCCTGCAGGAGGCAGAACCGGATAACGATATTCTCTTCTCCATCTGTGAGTGGGGGAAGACCCAACCTCAGAATTGGGGGAAAAAGGTGGGTGATTCCTGGAGGATCTTAAATGACATTACCTTCCGGGTAGGTTCTGACGGAGATCCCGGTCATGGCTCCTGGAAGGAGGATTACACTACCAGTGTCACTTCCCAGTACAATAAGGCTGTGATCATGGATGAGTTTGCAGGCCTGGACAAGGGCTGGAACGATCCTGATATGCTTTTGATCGGTATGAATGGCATGACCGATGTGATGAATAAGACCCATATGACGATGTGGAGTATGATGAATGCACCATTGATGCTGGGCATGGACCTGCGCCGGGTGGAGAAGGGAGATGCTGTCTATTCTGTCATCGCCAACGCTGAGATCATCGCCCTGAATCAGGATCCCTTGGGAGTTCCTGCCAAGAGAGTGGCAACCTCCATCCCCTGTGAGGCACCGGATAAGGAGTATCTGCGGGATAATGAGAGGACTGACATCTGCGTGAAGCCTCTGGCAGACGGCAGTGTGGCTGTCTCCTTTATCAATGTGAGCGAGTTCGACCGCTGTGATGTTTTGTCTGTCACTGCGGCACAGATCGCGGAGAAGCTGGGGCAGAAGATGGTTCGCCCGGAGAGCTTTGCAGGTGCGGTTTCCTATACGATTCAAGATCTGTGGACCGGTGAGAAGTGGAAAACATCAGAGAAGCTGTTTGCGGCACCTTCCCTGGCGGGCTGCGACAGTGTGACCTGGAAGATCACTCCTGAGGAATAGAGCAAATGGAAGAGATGACACTGGAAGCGTTCCTGGATCTGCTTCAGTCCTATGGTGAGACTACCTATTCTGCCCGGGAGCTGTATCAGCTGGGAGTGCTGGAGGAGATCGACCTGATAGAGAGCAGCCGGCCTATCCTGCGGGGAAGTGCAGCCAGGATTCTGCATCTGTATATGAAAAAGATTCGTCAGGAGCCTGATCTGGAAGATTGGAGCCGGGTAAAGAATCTTGCGGATCTGTATGACCGCAGAACCTGTGTGCAGCATATTGCGCAGGTAGTGGAAAAGGGCATCATGGAACCCGATATCGTACAGTCTCCGGAGGGTCAGCGGCTTGTGTTCTCAGGCAGAAGGGCAGTGACAGTGAACGAGGCACATAGGATCTGCAGGAGAGCGATCGATATCTCTGTCAGACTCGAAACAGGTTCTGACGTTCCCCGGGGAGTCCCGCGGGATCTGAGGAAGGGTCTGACACAAGAAGAGGTGCTTTCCGTCTTTTCCGGCGATGAAGATTTCCGGCGAAAAAGCCTCCTGGCGGACGTGCGGCCCTTGTCTGCCTTTGAAAAGAATCATCTGCCGGGTGCGGTCCATTGTCCCCTGGCCGGTATTCTGGAGGGAACCTTTGACCGGCTGTTTGCCCAATGGGAAGAGATCTATTTCTATTGTGAGGAAGGGTATCAGGCCCGGATCGCCGCAGCTTATCTTGCGGAGAAAGGCTTGGCAAAGGCACAATTTTTTCAGCTTTTACCGCAGAATGATACTGTTTCTGAACAATAAAGAGGGATAATGTGTATTTTTTCCCGTTGCAACCTGCCGAAGATATGATATACTTAAGATATTCGGATGCGAGGAAACTTGCATGAAAAATTCTTTTGGGGGGACAAATGAAACAACAGATACAAACACTTTTGGATGTTGTGCGGGGGCATAAGCTTTACATCCAGACGCATAACTTTCCGGATCCGGATGCCATTGCAAGCGCTTTCGGATTACAGTACTTCTTCAGACACTTCGGCATTGAGAGTTCTTTGATCTATGACGGAAGCATAGATCGCTCGGCACTGTTCAAGATGATCGAACTGATGGGGATCGAATTTACTGCAGCCCAGCAGGTTTCCGATATGCTGGAGAACGACTATATTGTCACTGTGGATGGGCAGAAGTACAATACGAACTTTACAGATCTTCCCGGGGACGAAGTGGCCTGTATCGATCACCATCCCACTGTGATTCCCTGTGAATACAGGTACAAGGATGTAAGGATCGCGGGCTCCTGCAGTACCCTGATCACCCAGTATTATATGGAGATGGATGTTCCCATGACCACCAATGTGGCGACAGCTCTCCTGTATGGACTGCAGGTGGATACAGATAATCTGACCAGAGGAGTGACGGAACTGGATATCGATGTGTTTTCTTATCTCTACAAGAAGGCTAACCAGTCCATTATCACCCTGATCAGTACCGGGACGATGGAATTGACGGACTTAAAGGCTTACGGTGCGGCGATCGAGAATATACATATCTACAAAAATACCGGTTACGCATGCATCCCTTTCGATTGCCCGGATGCTTTGATCGCAATGGTGTCTGACTTTATTCTTTCCCTGAGTGAGGTGACGTTCTGCGTGACCTATTCTCTGCGGGAGAACGGATTGAAATTTTCTATCAGAAGCAGTATTCCCAATCTGATGAATGCGGGAGTGATCACGACCAACGCGTTGAAGAGCATCGGCGGAAGCGGCGGCGGTCACGCCACCATGGCAGGCGGATTTCTTCCCATCGCTGCACTGGAGAAGGACGGAATCGACAGGGATCATTGGGATGGTATTATCGAAGATGCTTTTCAAAGTCATATGACACAAACAAATTAAAAGGAGAAGAAAAACATGGAAAATCAGAATTATGATCAGAACGGAGAAAACAACTATCAGGATTATACTGCACAGTATGCGAGCGTAGAAGGTCAGCCCTACGGTCAGAATCAGCGCGGAAATTCCACCAACGGTATGCAGATCGCCAGCCTTGTGCTTGGCATTATCGGTATGCTCACCTGCTGCTGCTATGGTGTGGTTGGTCTTGTGCTCGGTATTATGGGTCTTGTGTTTGCAATCATCGGCAACAAGAGTTCCCGTTCCGGTGTGGGAGTAGCAGGTCTTGTTTGCTCTATCATCGCAGTGATCCTGGGCGTGGCCGGTACCATTTACTATGCACTGATCTATCTTGCATTGTATCAGGGAGTCGGACCCCTGGTGGATTATCTGCAGGAATATTCCAACGCACTGCAGCAGATGAATCTGTAGTCTGTGACTGAAATGAGAGAACAGAGTCACTTGGAAAAACAGCTCTTTGTCATAGGCTGTGTCCTGTTTTGGCTTTTGGTCGGCATCGCCGCAGTGCTGAAGCTGGGATGGCTGGACAGACTGCCTCAGATCCCGTGTATGTTTGTGCTGGTGTTTGGAATGTATTGTCCGGGATGCGGAGGCACCAGGGCTGCCAAGGCTCTTTTGGAGGGGAGACTGCTGACCTCGTTTTTCTATCATCCAGTTGTCCTCTACGGGGCGGTACTTTACCTCTGCTTCATGCTGACCAATGGGCTTTCCCTGATCGGAGTAAAAGGGGTCAGGCCGATGAAATTCCGCAACGGCTATCTCTGGGCAGGGCTGGTACTGATTGCAGTGAATTTTGTGGTAAAGAATGTTTTATTGTTTGGATTTGGAATTTCGATGAAGTAAAAAAGGGGTGTGAAATGGAGAAACATTTCACACCCTTTCTGTTAGTTCTCGGCTGTCGAATCTTCGACAGTAGTAATGTTCACATCCTCCGGGGTCTCGCCGTGGAGAAATGAGATAATGATCTGAATCCGCTTGTATGCTCTGGAATAATTGCCCTGGGCATATTCGGCAGTGTATTCATTGTAGGAATCATTGCTGTACGCATCATGATAACTGGAGACGGCAGTGTCCATGTAGTCGCTGGCCTCCTGTGCAATGGATTCCAGATAATCAAATTCTTCAGGAAAATCAAATTTGGCAAATTCGTTGAAGGTAACCTTCAATTCATCCAAATGAGTGAGCAATTCCTCTACTGCATTGTCAGAGTCGGCATCGATCCCGTTGATGGAAGTGTCGATCTCTGAAATCTTCGTACAGAAGTTGTCCATATCCTTTTTGAACTGTGTCAATTCTTTATCTTCACCACAGCCGGTCAACAGAAAGGTACAGGTCAGAAGTGTGGTGAGAAGCAGTGCTGTTTTCTTTTTCAAAATAAGAACCTCCGAATCGGAATTTTCGAGGAATGATCAAGGTAATTATCAGATGCAATCACTCAAAAAAATTTGTCAGATACAACTTATCATATTTCCGAGGTGAAAGCAATAGTTGATATTACAAAAAAACCCTCTTTACGACCAATTTAAGAATGTGTTATCATAAGGTTTAAGTTTATGTTACGAATTATAAAGATTTGTTAATAAATGAGAGGCATGAGAATATGACACGTAATGAATTCAAAGTTTTGACAGAGCATTATTGCTATCTGGACGGCGCTACCGGCTCCAACCTTGTGAAGGCAGGTATGCCGGTGGGTGTATGCCCGGAGCAGTGGATCTTGGACAATCCGGAAGTGATGCTTTCCCTTCAGAAGGAATATGTGAAGGCAGGGACCGACATTTTGTATGCTCCCACCTTTACGGCAAATCGGGTAAAATTAGCCGAGTATGGTTTGGAGGACCGCCAGGGTGAGATGATCCGAAAACTGGTTGCCATCTCAAAGGAAGCGGCAGGAAGCTGTACGGAGCGGAAGGTATATGTAGCCGGTGATCTCACCATGACCGGACGACAGCTTCGCCCGATGGGAGATATGGATATCGAAGAATTGATCGCGATCTACAAGGAGCAGGTGCTGTATCTGGCGGAGGCCGGCGCAGATCTGGTGGTGGCTGAGACAATGATGAGCCTTGGAGAGGCCAGAGCCGCAGTCATCGCGGTAAAGGAAATCGAAGAGGAATATAAGATCGAACTCCCGATTATGGTGACAATGACCTTTGAACCTGATGGAAGGACGCTGTACGGAACTGATGCGGTAACTGCAGCGGTGGTGCTGGAGAGTTTAGGGGTCTGTGCCCTGGGAGTCAATTGTTCTGCAGGTCCTGCCCATATGGAACAGATCATTCGCGATATGATCTCTGTGACCGGGAACATTCCGGTGATCGCCAAACCAAATGCAGGACTTCCCTTCCTGGATGGAAACGGGAAAACCTGTTACAGCATGGATGCGGAAGAATTTGTCTCCGAGATGCAGGTGCTGACAAATGCCGGCGCCACCATACTGGGGGGCTGCTGCGGCACCACGCCCGATTTTATCCGGGGACTGCACAGCCGTTACGGAAAACAGCAGATTCCCTCCTTCCGGAGACGATACCCTCACATTCACTATCTGACATCGGAGAGAAGTACGGTATCCTTTGGACTGGACGGAAGATTTCTCATCGTGGGAGAGAGAATCAATCCTACCGGCAAAAAGAAGTTGCAGGAGAAGCTGCGCGAGGGTAAAATGGATATGGTGCTTCAGTTTGCGGAGGAGCAGGAGGCTGCAGGTGCCGCAATTCTTGACATCAATATGGGAATGAGCGGTATTGATGAAAAGGAGATGATGCTGCGCTCCATTGAGGAGGTAAGCGGTGTCACCAATCTGCCCCTCTCCCTGGATTCCAGCCATGTGGAAGTATTGGAGGCTGCACTTCGAAGCTATCCGGGCAGAGCGTTGATCAACTCTATTTCCTTTGAGAAGGAGAAGTATGAGAAGCTGCTGCCCATAGCCAAAAAATACGGCGCTATGTTTATTCTGCTGCCTCTGTCGGACAAGGGATTGCCGGAAAACCTGCAGGAGAAGATCGATATTATTCAGACCATGCTGAAGGGAGCTTATGAGATCGGGCTGACTTCTGAGGATATCATAGTAGACGGGCTGGTTACCACTGTAGGAGCCAACAGGCGGGCTGCCATAGAGACTCTGGAAACCATTCGCTTCTGCAAAGAGAATGGACTGGCTACCATCTGCGGACTGTCCAACATCTCCTTTGGAATGCCGGAGCGTATGTTTGTGAATACCGCTTTCCTCACGCTGGCTATCCGCGAGGGACTGACGATGGCCATCGCCAATCCCTCCCAGGAATTGCTGGTATGCGGCGCTTTGGCTGCGGATCTTCTGCTTGCAAAGGAAGATGCTGATATTCGATATATTGAGAGCGTGAATGAAGTAGCTGCCAGAAGGCAGGCCAAGGCAGAGGAGGAGAGACAAAAGCTCCTTCAGAAGGGGGATGGGATTCCGGCTGTCAACGGAGACAGTCAGAAAGCACCGGTTTCTCCCGGGGGATCCGATGTCGAAAGCACTCTTTCGGAGCCGCTTCAGAAGCTGTATCACGCCGTTCTGAAGGGGAATCGGGGCGGCACCCAATCCATTACCCAAGCTGCCCTGGATGCAGGAGAGGAAGCCGGAGTGATCCTGAATTCCTGTCTGCTTCCGGCCATCAATGAAGTGGGCGAATTGTTTGATAAGGGCAAGTATTTTCTGCCGCAGCTGATCGGCAGCGCCGAGGCGATGAAAAAGGCCATAGAAGTATTGGAACCTTTGCTTTTGAAGGATTCTGCCGGAGAGGACATGCCGGTGGTGGTGATCGCTACCGTGGAGGGAGACATTCATGACATCGGCAAGAATCTTGTGGCATTGATGCTGAAAAATTACGGTTTTCAGGTCATTGACCTGGGAAAGGATGTGCCCAAGGAGGAGATTATTCGAGTGGCGAAGGAGAAAAATGCGAAGATCATTGCGCTTTCAGCGCTGATGACCACTACCATGCAGCGCATGAAGGAAGTGATCGCCTATGCCAGAGAGAAGAAGGTTTCGGCAAAGGTGATGATCGGCGGGGCTGTGATCACCCAGGAGTACGCGGATGAGATCGGAGCGGACGGTTATTCTGCAGACGCTGCGGATGCCGTGAAGCTTGCCAAGAGATTAATTACAGAATAGAGAAAAAATTGGAGGATAGAGAGATGATAGGAGCAGAAGCCATTGTAAAATGTCTGGAGGCAGAAGGAGTTACCCAGGTATTCGGTTATCCCGGGGTTGCGATCTGTCCCTTCTACAATAGTATTTTGGAATCGGAGATTCGAACGATTCTTGTGCGCACGGAGCAGAATGCCGCTCACGCAGCCAGCGGTGTATCCAGACTGACGGGGAGACCCGGTGTCTGTGCAGTCACCTCCGGCCCCGGCGCCACCAATGTGATCACCGGAATCGCCACTGCGTTTGCGGACAGTATTCCTCTGATCTGCATTACCGGCCAGGTGAACAGCGAACTGTTGGGAAGTGACGTGTTCCAGGAGGCTGATATCACCGGCGCTGTGGAATCCTTTGTAAAGTACAGCTATCTGGTGAAGGACGTAAATGACATTCCCAGAATCTTCAAAGAAGCATTCTATATTGCTAATACCGGCCGAAAAGGTCCTGTGCTGATCGATGTGCCCATCGATATTCAGAATGCATCCATCAGCCGATTTAAGTATCCTGAGGAGGTCAATCTTCGCACCTATAAGCCTACCGTGAAGGGACATGCGGTACAGATCAAGAAGGTGATCAAAGAACTGGAGAAGGCAAAACGCCCGATCATCTGTGCAGGCGGCGGTGTGATCTTAAGCGATGCCAGAGAGGAACTCCGTCTTTTTGCTGAAAAATACAACATTCCTGTTGTGTCCACCATGATGGGCAAGGGCGTGATCCCTACCGAGCATCCTCTGTATTTCGGCATGGTTGGAAATAATGGCAAGCCCTACGCCAACCGGGCCATGAATGAGTCCGATCTGTTGATCATGGTCGGAGCCCGCGTGGCAGATCGTGCGGTGAGTCAGCCTGATCTGATCACCAGAGACAAGGTTCTGGTACATATTGACGTGGACCCTGCGGAGATCGGCAAGAATGCAGGTCCTACCATCCCGCTTGTGGGCGACGCCAAGCATATTTTCAATGATCTTGCCGGAGAGGAGTTCACCACCAATTGCAGCGAATGGGTGGAGACACTGCAGGGCTATAAGGTTTCCATGGCACCGAAGAGACATCCCAATCCTGCTTACGTGGATCCCGCTGAGTTTATCCGGAAGCTGACCGACAAAATGGAGGAGGATGCCATCTATGTGGCTGATGTGGGACAGAATCAGATCTGGTCCTGCGGTTATGCTCAGGTGAAGAAGGGGAAGTTTTTGACCTCCGGAGGAATGGGAACCATGGGGTATTCCATTCCCGCCGCCATGGGAGCAAAGGTCGCTGTCCCGGCAAGACAGGTGGTTGCCGTATGCGGTGACGGTTCCTTCCAGATGTCTATGATGGAGCTTGCCACCATTGTGCAGCATCAGATCCCGGTGAA
>JAHBAA010000064.1 GCA_018385425.1 Acetatifactor sp. | reverse complement strand
GGCGTTCTCACGGAAGGAAATGTGACCTATCTCTACACCGGTTTCTGCGGACGGGGAGACAAGTCCCGCACCGGCTCAAGGGTGTGCGTGCTGGACAGAGATATGCTGACGATCATCAGGGAGCCTGAGACCATCGTGCCCGGCATCGAGTATGCAGCCGGAACGGAGTGGGAGGGGCATTCTTTCTTCGAGGCTTCCTCCATCAGAAAGCATGACGACACCTACTACTTTGTATATTCCTCCGAGGTGATGCATGAGCTGTGCTATGCCACCAGCGATTCACCGCTGGGAGGTTTTCACTACGGCGGCGTCATCGTTAGCAACTGCGATCTTCACATCGACAGCTACAAGCCTGCCGATATGCCCGCCGCCTACGGCGCAAACAACCACGGAAGTATCGTGCAGATCGGGGAGGACTGGTACATTTTCTATCACCGTCAGACCAACGGAAGCTGGTACAGCAGACAGGGCTGCGCAGAAAAGATCGTGATCAAAGAGGACGGCAGCATTGATCAGGTGGAGCTGACCTCCTGCGGCCTGAACGGCGGTCCCCTTGTGGGCAAGGGCACTTACCCTGCCTATCTGGCCTGCAATCTGTTCACCGACAGGCCTTCCGCCTACATCGGCGGTGATGGGTATCCCAAGGTGATGCAGGACGGCAAGGACGGAGACGAGTACGACGGCTATGTGGGCAATATTCAAAACAGTGCCACAGCCGGCTTCAAGTACTTTGACATTCAGAATGTTTCTTCCATCACCATCACGGCCAGGGGCTACGCAAGCGGTGTGTTTGAGGTAAGAACGAAGTGGGATGGTCCGGTGCTGGCAGAGCTTCCCATCGCCTACACCAATGTGTGGGAGGACTACACCGCGCCCATCACCATCGAGAATGGTGTGCACGCTATCTACCTGACCTTCCGGGGGCAGGGCAACTGTCATCTGAAGTCCTTTGAACTGAAGTAGGGGGCTGCGGCGGGTGCCAAGTCCTTATCGACTTTACTGTCTTCTGACGTGCTTCCGGGTAGGGGCTGCGGCGGGACTTTAGGCTGCTGTGCCGAGCCCTGTATCTCTCGTGCAGACACGCTTCCGGGTAGGGGCTGCGGCGGGACCTTAGGCTGCTTCGCCGAGCCCCTGTATCTCTCTTGCAGACACGCTTCCGCTTGGGCTTCGCACGTAGCGGTACATAGGGGCACATAGTGCGTGCCCCAAGTACCGACGGCTCGCCGACAGTCTGCAAGAGAGACACAGGACTCGTCTGCAGCCCAAGGCCCTCGCCGCAGTGCGGACGAAGAAAGCAATCGTCTGCAAGAGACACAGGGCTCGTCTGCAGCTCAGGTCCCGCCGCAGCGCGGACGAAGAGAGCAATCGTCTGCAAGAGACACAGGACTCGTCTGCAGCCCAAGGGTCTCGCCGCAGTACCGACGGCTCGCCGACAGTCTGCAAGAGAGACACAGGACTCGTCTGCAGCCCAAGGTCCCGCCGCAGCGCGGACGGAGAAAGCGACGTCTGCAAGAGACACGAATTGGGACGAAATTGTGTTTGCGTAAAACCATTTCTATGCTATAATTGTTACAATCGCGAAAAAAATTTGAAATCCTTTTCGCAAAAACTCCGGCTTTGGGTGGGGCCCGTGCAGTCTGCATTGCGTCTGAATCCAGGAGTCGAACCATATTACATATCGTCGTCGTTTGGAGGAAAGTACCCCCAGGACCTGAGAATCCCTTGCTGCCTTGCAGGAACCGAGGCACGGGGAAAGGGACCCGTGCAGCCTGTGTGTCTCATGCGGACTGTCGGCAAGCCGCCGGTACTTAGTGTGCGTTCTTTGCACACTTAGTACCGCTGCGTGCGCGCCCAAGCGGAAGCGTGTCCGCATGAGACACACAGGCTGCAAGACGAGGTCCCATTTCCTGTGCCGACTCATGCGTGTCCGCATGAGACACACAGGCTGCAAAACGAGGTCCCATTTCCTGTGCCGACTCATGCGTGCCTGCATGAGACTTGCGGGGCCGGAAGAGAGGAACTTTCCCCGAACGACGACAACAATAACCTAAGGGAGGATAACAACATGTATTCTTTGGACGAAGTGAAGACAGTAGACCCTGAGATCGCGCAGGCTATTGTGGACGAACAGGAGAGACAGAACAGCCATATCGAACTGATCGCTTCTGAGAACTGGGTGAGCAAGGCAGTGATGGCTGCCATGGGAAGCCCCCTCACCAACAAATATGCGGAAGGCTACCCCGGCAAGAGATACTACGGCGGCTGCGACTGCGTGGACGTGGTGGAGAATCTGGCAAGAGAGAGAGCCAAGGAACTGTTCGGCTGCGAATATGCCAACGTACAGCCCCACTCCGGCGCACAGGCAAATATGGCAGTACAGTTTGCAGTCTGCCAGCCCGGCGACACTATCATGGGCATGAACCTGGACCATGGCGGACACCTGACCCACGGTTCACCGGTGAACATGTCCGGCAAATATTTTAAGATCGTTCCCTACGGCGTGGATGAGAACGGATTCCTGGACTATGACAAGATGCGCGAGCTTGCCATCGCCAACAAGCCGAAGCTGATCATCGCCGGTGCGTCCGCTTATGCCCGTACCATCGATTTCAAGAAATTCAGAGAAGTGGCTGACGAAGTAGGCGCTGTTCTTATGGTGGATATGGCACATATCGCCGGACTGGTGGCAGCAGGCCTTCATCCCAGCCCCATTCCCTATGCGGATGTGGTGACCACCACCACCCACAAGACCCTGCGAGGACCCAGAGGCGGACTGATCCTCTCCAGCAATGCGGTGAATGAAAAGTACAACTTTAATAAGGCTATTTTCCCCGGTATCCAGGGCGGCCCTCTGATGCACGTCATCGCTGCCAAGGCTGTCTGCTTCAAGGAGGCACTGTCCGATGACTTCAAGGTATACCAGCAGGGCATCATCGACAACGCTCAGGCACTCTGCAAGGGTCTGATGGACAGAGGCATCAAGATCGTGTCCGGCGGTACCGACAACCATCTGATGCTGGTAGACCTGACCAACTTCGGCCTTACCGGCAAGGCAGTGGAGAAGCTTCTGGATGCAGCGCACATCACCTGCAACAAGAACACCATCCCCAACGACCCTCAGTCTCCCTTTGTCACCAGCGGTGTCAGACTGGGTACACCCGCTGTTACTTCCCGCGGTATGAACACTGAGGATATGGACCTGATCGCTGAGGCGATTGCCACCGTCATCAAGGAGGGTGAGGCAGGAATCCCCGCAGCACGTGCCATCGTACAGTCCCTGACGGACAAGTACCCTTTGATCTGATGAGTTAAAAAAATATACAAAAAGCCCTTGCTCTTTTTAGACACTTGTGCTATAGTATCTTTCGTTGACAAACAATTGTCCGTCCCACGGAAACGGATGAGCGATAAGAAACGGAAAAGTAACCTATGAGTGAAACAGCAAAGTACTACGTGGTAACCCAGAAAGCGGTGCCGGAAGTGCTGCTGAAGGTGGTCGAGGCAAAGAGGCTGATTGAGTCGGAGAAGGTTCCGACGGTACAGGAAGCGGTTGATGCTGTCGGCATCAGCCGCAGTTCTTTTTATAAGTACAAGGATGACATTTTTGAATTCCATGACAATGCAAGAGGAACGACCATCACACTGACGTTCCAGATGGATGATGTGCCAGGAATTCTCTCGGACGTACTGAAGATCATCGCAGAGTGTCACGCCAACATCCTGACCATCCACCAGAGTATTCCCATCAGCGGGATCGCATCCATGAGTCTGAGCATTCAGGTGCTGCAAAACACCGGCGATATCTCCGGCATGCTGGAGCAGATGGAGAAGACCAAGGGTGTCCACCATGTGAAGATATTGGGTCGGGAATAATTCTTTTGAATACATACACAGAATATCGATAAAAGTGAGGAAGACGACATGATGAATGTAGCAGTGCTGGGATATGGCACCGTGGGAAGCGGTGTGGTTGAGGTCATTGAGAGAAATAATGAGCAGGTCAGCTCCAAGGCCGGAGATGAAATGCATGTGAAATACATCCTGGATCTGAGAGATTTTCCGGGGGATCCCTATGAGAGCCTGGTAGTCCACGACTTCAATGTGATCCTGGAGGATCCGGATGTGAAGATCGTCTGCGAGGTGATGGGCGGCGTGGGCGCAGCCTATCAGTTCACCAGAAAGTGCCTGGAGGCGGGCAAGAGCGTCTGCACCTCCAACAAGGAGCTGGTAGCCAAGCACGGCGCCGAGCTGCTGGCCCTTGCGAGAGAGAACAACTGCAGCTACCTGTTTGAGGCCAGCGTGGGCGGCGGCATTCCCATCATCCGCCCCATCAACAAGGCACTCACCGCTGAGAAGCTGGAGATGATCTCCGCCATCTTAAACGGCACCACCAACTATATCCTGACCAGAATGGAACGGGAGGGTGTGGGCTATGAGGAGACTCTGAAACAGGCCCAGGAGTTAGGCTACGCAGAGCGCAATCCCGAGGCGGACGTGGAAGGGTATGACGCCTGCAGAAAGATCGCCATCCTTTCCTCCCTGATGGTGGGCAAAAATGTGGATTCCGAGAAGATCTATACAGAGGGTATTACGAAGATCACCCCGGCTGACTTTGCCTTTGCCAAGGCGGCCGGCAGAACCATCAAGCTGTTGGCCAATGCCTCAGCCGATGATCAGGACAGAGTACAGGCCTATGTGGCACCTGCACTGGTTCCCCTGGAGCACCCTCTTGCCATGGTAAACGACGTGTTCAACGGTGTCTTCGTCACCGGAAATATGGTTGGTGATGTGATGTTCTACGGTCGGGGTGCAGGAAAGCTTCCCACCGCCAGTGCCGTGGTATCCGATGTGGTGGACTGCGCGAGACACGTGGGACGCACCAGCATCGTCTGCCTCTGGGAGCCTGTGGAAGCAAAGCTTCTTTCCATCGACACCTGCTGCAAGGCCTTCTTCCTGCGCTGCAGCGCTGAGGCGAAGGCACAGCTGACGGAAGTCTTCCCCGGAGGAACCTTCCTCTCCGCAGAAGGAGTCGACGAGATCGGTTATATCACCCCTGTGATGGAAGAACAGGAATTTGCGAAAAAGAGTGCAGCCCTTGGCGACGCACTGCACAATCGGATTCGTTTGGCGTAAATGACGCATATTATACGAGCAAGAAAACATGAGATGAGGAGTAGGAAAAATGTCTAAGGTTGTTAAGTTTGGCGGAAGTTCACTGGCCAGTGCAGAACAGTTTCGGAAGGTAGGGGAGATCATCAAGGCTGATCCCACCAGAAAGTACGTGGTACCCTCTGCACCGGGCAAACGTTTCAAGGACGACACCAAGGTTACCGATATGCTGTATGCCTGCTACGATCTGGCTGAGCAGGATAAGGACTTCTCCGATGCGCTGGCAAAGATCGCTGCCAGATATCAGGAGATCATCGACGGATTGGGACTGGAGCTTTCCCTGGAAGAGGAATTTAGCCTGATCGAGAAGAATTTCAAGGAAAAGGCCGGCAAGAATTATGCCGCATCCAGAGGAGAATACCTAAACGGCATTATTATGGCGGATTATCTGGGATTTACCTTTATCGATGCTGCCACTGTGATCAAATTCACAGAGGACGGTATGCTGGATGCAGACTTAACCGATGAACTGCTTTCTGCCAGACTGGCAGACTGTGACTGCGCAGTGGTGCCCGGCTTCTACGGCTCCATGCCCGACGGCACCGTGAGAACCTTCTCCAGAGGCGGCTCCGACATCACCGGCTCCATCGTTGCCAAGGCTGCCAAGGTAGACGTATACGAGAACTGGACCGATGTGTCCGGCTTCCTGATCGCAGACCCCAGAATCATCGACAACCCGGTTGGAATCGAAGTCATCACCTACAAAGAACTGCGGGAGCTGTCCTACATGGGCGCAGGCGTTCTTCACGAGGATGCCATCTTCCCCGTTCGTCAGCAGGGTATCCCCATCAATATCCGCAACACCAATGCGCCGGAAGACGCAGGAACCTGGATCGTGGGCAGCACCTGCCAGAAGTCCAAATACGTGATCACCGGTATCGCCGGCAAGAAGGGCTTCTGCTCCGTCAACATCGAGAAGGATATGATGAACTCCGAGATCGGTTTCGGACGGAAGGTCCTCCAGGCATTCGAGGAGAACGGTATCTCCTTTGAGCATGTTCCCTCCGGTATTGACACCATGACCGTATTCGTTCACCAGGACGAGTTTATGCACAAGGAGCAGAAGGTGGTGGCAGGGATCCATCGCCTGGCACAGCCTGATTCCATTGAGATCGAGTCCGATCTGGCACTGATCGCTGTTGTGGGTCGCGGCATGAAGTCTACCAGAGGTACTGCAGGACGCATCTTCTCCGCACTGGCTCACGCCAATGTGAACGTGCGAATGATCGACCAGGGTTCCTCCGAGCAGAATATCATCATCGGTGTGGCAAATGCTGATTTTGAGGCTGCCATCAAGGCTGTCTACGATATTTTCGTAGTGACCAGACTGTAATCCGATAAGAAATGACTTTTTTTGGAACATTGTTGACATTTGACGAAAGCTCACATATACTGGAAGTAGTGATTTTCGTGAGTTACATAGGACAAAAGCTCGTTACGACTTTTATATGCTGATAGCGGAATAAGATTTATGTATAGAGGAGCGAAGATTTCGTTCCTCTATTGTTTTTCTTCAGATGAATAACAGGAGGCACGACATGGAAGAGAAGAAAGATAAACCGGAAGAAAAGAAGGACAAAATCGAAGAGAAGAAGCCCAAATTAGAAGAAAAACTGGAGGATCAGGAGAGACGCCAGGCCCGCAGAAAGCGCAGGATCCGCAACCAGATACTGGCTTATCTGACGGTGCTGATCTTTATTTCTCTGGTGGCCGGCGGTGTATTGTATGGAATGAAGTGGTTCACCAGAGAGCAGCCTGCTGACAAGGAATCTTCCTCCGGGATCGAGATCGTGGAGTCCTCCCTGCCCGAGACCCCTTCGGAGGAGTCCTCCGAGTCATCCGAGTTTTTTGAGGAATCCACAGAGTCTGTTCCGGAGGGGCCTACCGCCGAGGAGAGACTGGAAGCTCTGATCGATTCGGTCATCGAGAATATGACGCTGGAGGACAAGGTGGCAGGATTGTTCCTGGTTACCCCCGAGTCTATCACAGGAGTATCTACCGCTGTGAAGGCCGGAGACGGTACCAAGAAGGCACTGGAAAAATATGCAGTGGGCGGTATCATTTACTTTAAGAAGAATATTAAAAATGCGGACCAGTTCAAGGAGATGGTTGCCAACACCAAGAATCTCTCCCGCTACGAAATGTTTTACGCCATCGACGAAGAGGGCGGCAAGGTAGCCAGACTGGCCGAGGCAGGAGTGGGAACCAAGGTGGACACTGCCGCCAAGCTGGGTGAGGCCGGAAATGTGGATGAGGTCTACAATGCAGGTGTGGTACTGGGTACCAACCTGACCGGTATGGGACTAAATCTGGATCTGGCACCGGTGGCAGACCTTTCTCTGGTGAACAAGAGCTACATCGGGGACCGGTCCTTTGGCAGCGACGCAGTGACAGTGGGCGAGATGGCCACCGCCATGATGCAGGGCATTCAGAGCCAGGGTGTGACATCCTGTGTGAAGCACTTCCCCGGAATCGGAAGCACCACCGCTGATCCTCACAAGGGCCTTGCCTCCACCGATCGAACCGAAGAAGAATTCCGCAGCACCGAGTTTGTGGCCTTCCAGGCTACCATCGATGCCGGCGCCGATATGATCATGATCAGCAACATCGCCGCACCGGGTCTTACCGGCAACGACGAACCCTGCGTCTTCTCCGAGAAGGTTGTCACGGATATCCTTAGAAATGAGATGGGCTTTACAGGGGTTGTGATCACGGATGCCATGGATATGTCCGTCATCTCTAATTTCTACGGCCCCGATGAGGCAGCAGTACTGGCACTTCGCGCCGGCTGCGATATGATTCTGATGCCCGAGAATTTCGAGAAGGCCTACAACGGCGTTCTGGAGGCCGTGAGAGCCAACCAGATCTCCGAGGAGAGAGTCAACGACGCCCTCCGCAGAATCTACCGCATCAAATTCGCCGGCAGAGAACTGGAGTAAGCAAGCCCTGCGACGAGGGTTCAACAAGCGTACATTTATAACGGCAGAGCGAAAGTACAAAGACACGCTGTTTCGGATGATCTTCAGACAGCCGAATGAGTTGCTTAGTCTGTATAATGCGATCCATGAAACAGACTATACGGACACAGGTGTGCTTGAGATCGTGACATTGGAAAATGCAATCTACATGAATGTTAAGAATGATTTGGCTTGTATTGTTGACTGCAAAATAGATCTCTATGAGCATCAGGCCTCAGTGAACCCCAATATG
>JAHBAA010000101.1 GCA_018385425.1 Acetatifactor sp. | reverse complement strand
AAGGAGAAGGGTGACCAGGCCATCAAAAGTCTGGCGGAGGCCATTCGGGATATTACGCCGGAGGGTACAAGCTATGCCAGAATCGGCGACGCCAATCTGCTGTTTGTGTGCGGGAAGACAGATATTTTCAAGATGAGGGAGCTGATCGGAGCCATCAAGGACAGGCTGAGCCGTGTCTCCGGCTTCCATGAGCCGCTTTCGATCCAGGGAGCCATCAGTATTGCCACCACAGCGGATCCTCTGATCACAAAGCATGCCAAGGACGCCGTCAAGAGTATGAAGGCAAAGAAGCTGATGGACGGTACCTCTGCCCATTCCTCCCTGCTGGATTCTCTTGCACAGACGCTGCAGGAGTCTGACAGCTGTACCAGGGAGCATGTCAAACGGACCCAGATCCTGGGAGAGAAGCTGGGCATACGCCTGGGCCTGAACGACGTGGATCTGAGCAATCTGGCATTGCTCTGTCTGCTCCACGATATCGGTAAGCTGGGAATTCCTCTCGAGATTTTGAATAAGCCCGGCAAGCTGACGGAGGAGGAGTGGGTGATGATGCGGTCCCACGCTGAAAAGGGGTATCGGATCGCGAAGGCCTCCAAGGAACTGTCGGATATCGCGGATCTGATCCTCCATCACCATGAGTGCTGGAATGGCAAGGGCTACCCGGATGGTCTGGCGCAGGAAGCCATTCCGCTTCTCAGCCGGATCATCGCCGTAGTGGACACCTATGATGCCATGACAAACGACAGGCCCTATCGCCGGGCACTGACTCAGACCCAGGCCTGCAGGGAACTGATGCGCTGTGCGGGAACCCAGTTCGATCCTTATCTGGTGTCGGAATTCATCGAGATGCTAAAGAGCATGGATATGTTCGACGAGAAGCTGAATCAGGAGCTGCGTCAGCAGCCGGAGGAGGTGCAGGTAAAACCCATGGGTCTGGAGGAAGAGGATGTGTCCAAGGACAGAAATATGTACGAGGTGGTCTATACCAAGTATGATCTGGATGAAAACTCCCGCATCGTCTCCTTTGATGACGCCTTCACACAGATGACAGGCTACTCTGCCGAGGATGTAAAGGCATATCAGCTGACCCAACAGGATCTGATCTTCCCGGAGGATCTGGCAGATTATCTGAAACTGGTGGACAAGCATTTGACGAAGGATCACGAGGCGTTTCTGGAACACAGACTTCGGATGAAGGACGGAGGAGTGCGGTATGTGTATTGCCACGGAAGGCAGTATTTCGACTCTGTCACCAGAAGCCCCAGAAGTCAGATCATCGCGACGGACATCAGCAAGTCCATCTCTGTCTCCACGATGATCGACAGAGAGCGGGAGAGCGCCAGACGTTCCCTGCAGCGATGGGAGGACAGTATTCGGAGAGATCCTCTCACACACCTTTTGAACCGCATGGCCTTTCAGAATGATGTACAGCTGAAGCTGATGGACGACAGCGCAACGATTGTATTCCTGATGTTTGATCTGGATCATTTCAAGCAGTACAACGATACAAAAGGGCATAAATTCGGTGACGAGCTTCTGGCGGCCTTTGCCAGGGCACTGAGTACTGCGGTGGAGGAGTGCGGCATTGCAGGAAGAATGGGCGGTGACGAGTTCGGCGCCATCATCAGTATGAACAAGTCCTGTACCCGGGAAGAGGTGGAGCGCCGTGTCGGCGAGATCTGGAGTGAACTGATGCTGGCTTTGCAGAAGCTGGATGATACGGTGACGATCTCCCAGGGTGCGGCTATTGCCTCCGAGCAGGTACATTCCTTCAACGAACTGTACAAGAGAGCAGATATGGCCTTGTATGAGGCAAAGAACAAGGGACGCAACCGATATGCGGTTTGTGCTGACGAAGAATAACGATGGAGCGACGTTTCTTATGAAAGTAGTGTTACAGGATTTGACAAAGAAATATGCCGGAAGGAGCGGCAGAGGAAAGGAAGAGGTGACAGCGGTCAACCGGTTTTCCTTTGAGATTCCGGACGGAAAGCTGATCGGGCTGTTGGGCCCCTCGGGCTGCGGCAAGAGTACCACGCTGAATCTGATCAGCGGTCTGGAAAAACCTACCTCCGGCAGGATCTTTTTCGGCGACAGGGATGTGACGGAGCTGGCACCGGAGCACAGAGGGGTGGGACTGGTGTTCCAGAATTACGCCCTGTATCCCCACCTGACAGTCCGCCAGAATATTCTCTTTCCCCTGCAGAATCTGAAGGGAAAGGAGAAGCTATCCAAAGAGGAGATGGAGCGCAGGGCCTATGAAGCGGCAAGGCTGGTGCAGATCGAGAATCTGATGGATCGGAAGCCGGGAGAGATGTCCGGCGGTCAGCAGCAGCGTGTTGCCATCGCCAGGGCACTGGTGAAAACACCCAATGTCCTTCTGTTGGACGAGCCTCTGTCCAATCTGGATGCCAGACTTCGTCTTCAGACCAGAGAGGAGATCAAGAGAATTCAGCAGGAGACCGGTGTGACCACTATCTTTGTCACCCACGATCAGGAGGAGGCCATGAGTATCTCCGATCTGATCGTTGTGATGAAAGCAGGAGTGGTGCAGCAGATCGGTGTTCCCCAGGAGGTATATGACTGCCCTGTAAATCTGTTTGTGGCCAAGTTCCTTGGCACGCCGCCCATCAATGTATTTGACGGGGTGGTGAAGGAGGGCGCATTGTATATCGGCGACGACAGAGTGCTTTCAGCAGAGAATGTGCCTGACGGAGAGGTGTATGTGGGCATCCGGCCGGAGGGCTTTGTGCCTGCTGCGGACGGGGAATTAAGCTGCAGTCTGAAAACGGTTGAAGTGACAGGCCGTGACAGAACGGTGGTTTCCACCCATCCCAATTGCTCCAATGTGCAGATCCGTTCCATTGTGGATGCCCAGACAAGGATCGATACGGCGGAGGAAATCGTCCGTTTTCATCTGCGGCCCTCTAAGGTGCATCTGTTCCACAGACAGACAGAGGAACGCATCGCATTTCGGGTCGGGGAGGAGAACAGAAAATGAAGAAGGCAAATCTGAAGGGTTGGCTGTACCTGACACCGGCCCTGATTTTCTTAGGAGTGTTTCTGGTCTATCCCCTGGTGGATGTACTGATCTATTCTTTTGAGGAGGGGTATAATTTTGCTTCCCAGACCTTCTGGGGAGTCGGGTTCTACAATTATTCCTATGTGCTCCATGATCCTTATTTTCTGCAGGCGGTGAAGAATACCTTCCTGATCGTGCTGATCACGGTTCCTCTGTCTACGGGGATCGCCCTGTTTCTCTCGGTGCTGCTGGCAAGCATCCGGCCCCTGCGGGAACTGTTTCAGACCGTCTATTTTTTGCCCTACGTGACCAATACGCTGGCGGTGGGACTGGTGTTCATGATCCTGTTCAAGAAGACCCCTTATTCCGACGGTCTGGTGAATCTGTGCATCATGGCTTTCGGCGGGGAAGCGGTGGACTTTATCGACGGTCCCTACTGGGCGAAGATGTTCGTCATGTGCTTTTATACCATCTGGGTCGTCATGCCCTTTAAGATCCTGATCCTGACCAGCGCACTGGCTTCCGTCAAGGAGGATTACTATAAGGCGGCACGAGTGGACGGAACGTCCCGCTTCCGCATCTTTTACCGGATCACGCTGCCCATGATCTCACCGATGATCTTTTATCTGGTGATCACCGGCTTCATCGGTGCCTTCAAGGCCTACAGCGATGAGGTGGCTATCTTCGGCACGGATCTGAATGCAGCCGGCATGAACACCATTGTGGGCTACATCTACGACATGCTCTACGGCAACAGCGGCGGCTATCCCTCTTATGCTTCTGCGGCGGCACTGATCCTGTTCGCAATCGTGTTCACTATTACGGTGATCAACCTGTTGATTAGTAGGAAAAAGGTTTTCTATTGAGCCCTTTGAAGACCTGTGTCCCCGATACGGCCTGTGTGTCTGTTGCAGACTGTCGGCGAGCCGCCGGTACTTAGTGCGCTGTACTTTGCGCACTTATGTACCGCTGCGTGCGAAGCCCAAGCGGAAGCGTGTCTGCAAGCAGACATACAGGTCGTCAGGCGTGGGACACAGGCCCCAGGGGGTAGCATACTCACGGATTGGAACTGCAATCAAGGAAAGATCGTACAATAAAGGAATGATACTGCAATGAAAGAAGAAAACAATTTTGACAGGCAGAAACGCCGGGAGAAGATTCTGTCGGGATGCACCACAGCGGTTGTATATCTTGTCCTGACCATATGGGCATTGATCGTACTGTTTCCCTTTTACTGGATGCTCTTGAGCTCCGTGAAGAGCTACAGCGCCTACAATTCAGAGGCAGTGCCGAAGTTTTTCACCCTGACGCCTACCTTCCAAAACTATATCGATGCGTTTACCGCAGTGCCGCTGGCACGGTATTTTGGGAATACCTTTCTGTTCACCGTTGCCACCACCGCCATCATGCTTGTGGTGATCGTACTGGCGGCATTTGCTTTTGCAAGGTTGGAGTTTGCAGGGAAACGGCTGACCTTTGCCTTCTTCCTGTCGCTGATGATGATTCCCAATGAGCTGGTCATCATCACCAATTTCGTGACCACCACCAATCTGGGGCTTCGGAACACCTTTACCGGGTTGGTGCTGCCCTCTGTGACGTCGATCTTCTATATCTATCTGCTGAAGGAAAATTTCGAGCAGATTCCGGAGGAGCTGTACCGCGCGGCCAAGGTGGACGGCACCTCCGACCTGAAATACCTGCTGAAGGTGATGTTGCCCATCAGCAAGCCTACAGTGATCACCATCGTGATCCTGAAGGTGATCGAGTGCTGGAACTCTTATGTGTGGCCCAGACTGATCACCGACGATCCCGAGTATTATCTGGTGTCCAACGGAATTCAGGAGATTCGGGAGAACGGCTTCGGACGGGAGAATGTGCCGGCAATGATGGCGGCGGTAGTGGTGGTGTCGATTCCGCTGATCCTGCTGTTTCTGGTTTTCCACAAAAAGATTATGGAGGGAGTCTCCAGGGGAGGTACCAAGGGATGAGAATAAGGAAGTGTTTATCGATGCTCCTTCTTGGCCTGTGCTGCCTGATGCTGACTGCCTGTCACGGGTCCAGAGAGAAGATCGCCTTCGAGACGCCGCAGCAGTTTGACACCTCAAAACAGTATGAGATCACCTTCTGGGCGAAAAATGACACCAACAAAAACCAGACAAAGGTGTATGAAGACAGCATTGCCGCCTTCGAGAAGCTGTACCCCAACATCCATGTGAACATCAGGCTCTACACCGATTACGGCAAGATCTACAATGATGTGATCACCAATATTTCCACCAACACCACGCCCAACGTGTGTATCACCTATCCGGACCATATCGCCACTTATCTGACCGGAGCCAATACGGTGGTGGCTTTGGACGATCTGCTTTCCGATAAGCGGTACGGGCTGGGAGGCTCTGAAGTATTATTTGACGGGCCGGGCGACGGTGAGATCGTACCGGAATTTCTGCAGGAATGTCAGATCGGTGGCAATACCTATGCCGTGCCCTTTATGCGGTCTACGGAGTGCTGCTACATCAACAAGACTTATGTGGAAAAGCTGGGCTACAGTGTGCCGGAGGTGCTGACCTGGGAGTATATCTGGGAGGTATCCGAGGCGGCCACAGCCAAGAATGAGGACGGTACCTACAAGGTCAACGGGCAGAAGGTGATGATCCCCTTCATCTACAAATCCACAGACAACTGTATGATCCAGTATCTGTGCCAGAAGGGCGGCGGCTATTCCACGGAGGAGGGTGAGATCCTGCTCTTTAACGATACGACCAAGGACTTTCTCTACCAGATCTCGGAGCATGTGAAGACGGGTGCCTTCTCCACCTTCAAGATATCCAGCTATCCCGCCAATTTCTTAAATGCGGGTCAGTGTATTTTCGCGGTGGATTCCACGGCCGGGTCTACCTGGATGGGAACCGATGCCCCTCTGTCTGATATCAGTGCGGACAAGGTAGTTGCCTTTGAGACGGTAGTCCGTCCCGTTCCCCAGGCAGATCCCGATCATCTTCGCATGATCTCTCAGGGTCCCTCCGTCTGTATCTTCCAGAAGGAGGATCCGGGAGAGGTGCTGGCCTCCTGGCTGTTTGCCCAGTTTTTGCTGACCAACAAAGTTCAGATCGGCTATGCCCGGACCGAAGGGTATGTACCGGTCACCTCCTGTGCACAGGCAGATCCTGCCTATCTGCAGTATCTGTCCGGCGAGGGAATGGATCCGGTGACCCAGTATCCGGTGAAGCTGGCGGCCTCCAAGCTTTTGCTGGCACATACAGAGGATACCTTTGTGACACCGGTGTTCAACGGCTCCGCCTCCCTGCGGGATGCGGCGGGACAGCTGATCGAAAACACAGCAAAGTCCACCCGAAGAAAACAGACCATCGATGAGGCATATATGGAGAAGCTGTTCGACGAAGTGACGGCGCTGTATCACTTAAGTCCCGGGGGAGTGGGTGCTGTGGGCAGCGGCAAGGTATCACTGGGAGAGCTGCCTCCCATGGCGAAGGGGCTGCTTGCGGCGCTTGCAGTGACCTGGCTGTTTATTATTATTTACTTGTTTTTTGAAAGATTCCGGTCCCATTCTCGACAAAAGTAACAAATTGCTTTTTCAAGTATTGATTTGTCTGAAAAAAGAAGTATAATATCGACTTGGTACGTTAGATACCAGAGGAGATTGTGCTTTCGGCACACAGATTATGAAAAAGCAAAGGAGACACTGACAATGAAAAAGTTTATATCCGGTGTAATGACACTGACCCTTGTTCTTGCCCTGGCAGGATGCGGCACAGAGCAGCAGCCTTCTTCAGAGGCTTCCCAGCCCGTATCCGGCGTGGAAGAGAGCAGTACCACAGAGAGTTCTTCCGTGGAGGAGAGTTCTGCAGAGGAGAGTTCTTCTGCAGAGGAGAGCAGTTCTGAGGAAGCGGCAGCTACTGTCATGAGTTATGCAGAGTATGCTGCGGCAGACATTGACACAGAGGTAGTTGTTGAGACCTACGTACAGGCAAAGCAGTCCTGGTGGGAGGACAAGGCAACTGTTTATACCCAGGATGAGGATGGCGCTTACTTCCTTTACAACATGGCTTGCTCCGAGGAGGATTACGCAAAGCTTACCCCCGGCACCAAGATCCGCGTACACGGCTTTAAGGGTGAGTGGGCAGGAGAAGTAGAGATCGTGGATGCTACTTTCGAGATCATCGATGGAAACTTTATCGCAGAGGCGTTGGATGCAACCGCACTGCTTGGAACCGAGGAACTGATCGAGCACCAGAATCAGTACGTTGCCTTCAAGGGCATGACTGTGGAGGCAGCAGGACAGAACGAGGCCGGCGAGGATGTGGCTTTCCTCTATAACTGGGACGGCTCCGGCACAGAGGGCAACGACCTGTACTTCAAGGTTTCCCTGGACGGCAATGTATATACCTTCACCGTTGAGTCTTATCTCACCGGACCCGGGACCGATGTCTATGAGGCTGTAAAGGCATTGAACATCGGTGATACCGTTGATATGGAGGGCTTCCTCTACTGGTACGAGGGCGTGAATCCCCATATCACAAGTGTTATCGTAAAATAAAAAGAGAGTTCTTTCGGAAGGAGATTGTCAGAAATGATGGTCTCCTTTTTGTGTTTCCTGCGTTTTTTTTTCGGCGGAAACTATCTGAAAAGGCTAAGATATGGTATAATCAAATGAGAAGGATTGCAGACGCGATTGTAACTTTCAAAACGTTTTTCCGATAGAAAGGCATGGGTGATCAGGATGGCAGAACAGAAGAACATTTTCAAAAGATATCAGCTGCGGCAGGCAGCGGGGATGTATTTTTTGATCGATTGTGAACAGCCGGGTCTGCCCTATCGAAGACCCATGACGCTGAATGAGGTGGGCGCCAGAATATGGGAGCTGCTGTCGGAAGGCCGGGATCGGGAGCAGATAGCCCGGATACTCAGCGAAGAGTATGAGGTGGAGCTTGCGGAGGTTTCCGAGGATGTGGATTTGTTCTGCAGACAGCTGAAGGAACAGAATATTTTATAGGGATACTTACCGGATTTGCATCGAAATGAAATGGAGTCAGTATGAACATATTACTTATTGGAGGAGCGGGAAGTCTCATCGACAATCTCATCATCAAACTGAATAAGGCGGGACACAGAGTCTTCCTTCTGACCGGAAGCCGTTTTCAGCATCTGCCTTACCAGAAGGTATTTGAACGATATGATTTTTCCTACGATGCGGAGTGCATCGGGGATGTGTTCGAGAGTACCTGCCCGGACGTGACGGTTTTCATGGGTGCCTATGACACCAACTTTCAGTGGGATGAGGAGGAGAAGGCAGCAGTGCGTTTTTCGGCCAGTCTGACGAATCTGTTGATGTCCTACGCCATGACGGGGAGAGGAAGATTTATCTTTTTGTCTTCGGAAGAAGTGTTTGATACGGACTATCGGACGCCCATCGGGGAGGAGGAGCCGGTTCACCCGGGCAGTCTGAGGGGCCTGGCGCTCTCTCAGGCAGAGAATCTGTGCCAGAGCTATCATGACAGTCGCAAGCTGGATGTGATCACTCTGCGCCTGGATCACCTCTACAGCATTCCCAACAGGCGCCGTGAGGTGCAAAATCTTCCTGCCGGCATGTGTCTGGAGGCGCTGGAGAGCAACCGGATCACCATTATCCCGGAGAACCGCTTCTCCCTTCTCTATGAGACAGATGCGGTGGAACAGATCTTCCACATGATCGAATGTCACTATCATGAGCATCAGCTGTATCACATCACCGCGGGACGGGAGATGTCAGAGGCAGACCTGGCCCGGATGGTGAAGGATCACATGGGAGACACCGCCGAAATCGTTGAGAAGCCGATCCCCGGCAGAAAGTGTGTGCTCTCCGGTTCCAGACTGGACCGTGAATTCGGCACATCCTTCAGCTGCGATACGGAATCGATCGTGGAGAAAATGGCGAATCATATGCGGGCAAACAGCTATGTCTTCCTGACGGATGAGGAGAGCAAGCCTACTCTGTTGCAGAGAATCATGAAGGCCTCCGGCTGGTTTTTGAAGGCCATGATTCCCTTCCTGGAGAATCTGATCTGTTTTGCCATCGTGTTTTTCATATACGATCTGACCATGGACAGCAAGTACTTTGCACACCTGGATCTCTACCTGCTGTATGTTCTGCTGTTCGCCCTTGTCTATGGACAGCAGCAGGCTACCTTTTCCGCAGTGCTTGCCTCCGTGGGCTTCTGCATCCATCGGCTGTCCGGCAGTGAGGGCCTGTCCGTGGTGCTGGATGCCAACACCTATGTATGGATCAGCCAGCTTTTCATCCTGGGACTTGCAGTGGGGTATATGAAGGACCAGATCATTGTACTGAAGAGTGAGAGCGAGGAGGCCAAGGAATATCTGTCCCTGCAGCTGACGGATATTCAGGATATCAATACCAGCAATGTGCGCGTGAAAAATGCGCTGGAGACCCAGCTGGTAAACCAGAATGACAGCGTGGGTAAGATCTATAAGATCACCTCTGCGCTGGATTATTACAGTCCGGAGGAAGTATTGTTCTATGCCGCTGAGGTGATCTCTCAGCTGATGGACAGTAAGGATGTGGCAGTTTATACCATCTCCAATGAGGAGTATGCACGACTGTTTTCCGCCACCTCCAAGCAGGCCAGGTGCATGGGAAATTCCATCAAATACGCCCAGCTTGGCGAGATGTACGAGGAGCTGGCAAAGCATAAGGTCTATATCAACCGCAAGATGGACGAAAAGTATCCGCTGATGGCCAATGCCATCTTTGCGGAGGATCGTATGCAGATCATGATCTTTGTCTGGGGAATTCCCTGGGAGCATATGACATTGGGGCAGGCAAATCAGCTGACAGTGGTCAGTGCTCTGATTCAGGATGCGGTGCTGCGTGCCAACAGATATCTGGAGGTATTGGAGAACGACAGATATATCGGAGATTCCAGAATGCTGGATGCGGAAGCCTTTGCAGGATTGCTCCACGCATATCAGACCGCTGTGGCCAAGGGGCTGACTGAGTGCGTGGTGCTCAAGGTGCTGCCGCAGGGGGAATCTGCGGAGGAGACCGGACTGCGTCTGTCCGAGACACTCAGGCAGACCGACTATATGGGAATTCTGGACGATGGTCAGCTGTATGTGCTTCTCTCCAATACCAACAGCGAGAATGCTCAGTTTGTGGTAGAGAGATTCCGGGAAAGCGGATTTGAGACGCTGCTTGTGGAGGAGGCTGTTGTATGAGAGGACAGATCATTTGCTTTCTGACCATCTGGATCATCAATTGCATCATTTCCCTCGTCTATCTCTTCTTTACCTATTTGCGCAAGGAGGAGAAGCAGCACAGCTGTCTGATCAAAGCGATCCTCTGTATCTTATGCCCGGTGGTAGGGCTGCTGTTCTTTGGCCTGTCCTACCTGCTGTTTCGGCTGTTTTTCTCGGAGCCGGTGGATCTGGACGATGTAGTGTTCAGCAAGGACCGTGTGAAGAGCTACGTGCGTCCGGATGAAGAACGGGAGCGAAATATGGTTCCCCTGGAGGAAGCCATTGAGATCATGGACAAGGAGAACCTCCGGGATGTGATGATGAACGTGCTGCGAGGCGACATCCGCAAGTCACTGACCAGCATTTCACTGGCGTTAAACAGTGAGGATACGGAGACCGCACACTATGCGGCATCTGTCCTGCAGGATGCACTGAACGACTTTCGGGACAATGTGGCCAAACAGTTTGAAATGGTGAAGACGGGCGATGAGAACAGTGCTGCGGTGGCGGAGGCATTGCTGGGCTATATGGACCAGGTGCTGAGACAAAATGTGTTTACCGACATCGAGCAGGAGGAATTGACTGAGGTGATGGATGAGACCGGTGAGATTCTCTATGAGAAAAACCGGGACAGATTTACCCCAAAACTGTACGAGGATCTCTGTCTGCGCACCCTGGCTGTCAAGGACTACGAGACCTGCGGAAAGTGGTGTGAACGGGCAATCTTCCACTATCCGGAGGCATTGCCCACCTATACCTGTCAGCTGAAGCTGTATTTCGCCAGCGGGCAGAAGGAGAAGTTTTTTGAAGTGATGGAGGATTTGAAGAAATCTCCCGTCGTGATTGACAATGAGACACTGGAGCTCCTCAGAGTGTTTCAGTAGAGGCGAGCCCGGTTCGGCGGCCGGTGAGACCGGAATCCGCGGCTTGTCCTGAGGGCTTTTGGGAAGGAATCGTTTATGACCGTTCAGATGTATGTAGTGATTCAGGCAATTGAAATGTGCGCGGCATACTTGGGATTGACAGTGGGACTGCCGCTTCTTTTGTTTCGCAAGAGATGGAGAAACGAAAGACGGGAGGGAAGAATTCTGTTTTCCTTCGTGTTCGGCAATTTCTATGTGATGAATCTGGTTTTTCTTCTTCAGCTGCTGCACATTTCCGGCAGACTCACCCTGCTTCTGGGGACAGTGCTTCCCTGGGGCTTTTTTGTCTGGAAGGAAAACAGAGCAGAGCTTACGGCCGCATTCGCTCATTTCGTAAAAACTCTGAAATGGATGATCGGCGGAC
Organism: Acetatifactor sp.; assembly: GCA_018385425.1. GTDB lineage: Bacteria > Bacillota > Clostridia > Lachnospirales > Lachnospiraceae > Acetatifactor. Next base: position 3,061 of record JAHBAA010000101.1, on the reverse strand, counting down.
AGATGGGCTTCCGGAAACTGGCCCACAGAATCGGAAATGCAGCGAAGAGAGGGGCAAAGTTTTGGAAGAGACTGCACCGGATCTCCTTCTACGGCGTGATCGAAGTTCTATTATGCGTAGGACTTTTGTTTGCATTGTTCTATGAGTATGGCTTTGTCATTCTGCAGAACTGGGGATACCATTTCTCGGACTCGCCGGTCCACAATTACTGGATCAATGCCATGTGCGACAATGATCTGTTTGTGGCAGGCATCTACCCTCAGGGATTTCATGCAATGATGTATTACCTGCACGCGGTCTTTGGCTTTGAGACCTATATGCTGCTGAATTTCTTTTCCCTGGCCCAGACACTCTGTCTGTTTGCCGGATTGCTGCTTGTGCTGAGACTGCTGTGCAGAAATCGCTTTGCTCCCTATGCGGGGATCTATTTTTTCCTGTTGTCGGATATCTGGCAGGAGCATGTGATCATGCGCTATGTGGGTGCGCTTCCGCAGGAGTTCGGTATGCTTTTCATCCTGCCTGCCGTCTGTTTCGGAATGGAGTTTTTCAGAAATCGGCATCGTCGGTCCGATGAGGAGGATGGGAAGGAAGCGGAGTTCTTCTGTCTGTCCGGATTTGCCATGAGCTTCGCAGCCACACTGATGATCCATTTCTACAACACGATGATCCTGGCCTTCTTCTGTATTGCCATTGCAATCGGTTATTTCCGCCTGTTTGTGAAAAAGAAGAATTTCCTGTCAGTGGTGAAGACCTGTGCCGCAGGACTTGGAATCGCGCTGGCACCCATGATCATCTGTTTCCTTTGCGGTACGCCTCTGGAGCCCTCCCTGAATTGGGGAATGGAGGTCATCACCGGCTCCGTACAGAGGGAGGAGACCTCCGGAGAGGTCTCTCTGACGGGAACCAACGAGGAGGAGTATTCCGGAGGAACCTGGGTCAACGAGGAGTTTCGGGAGGACTACGACAAGATCACCGAGGAATTGCAGCAGAAGCTGGAGGAGGCACATAACAAAAACAAGCTGGACCGGTATAAAGAGAAATTTGCCGAACTTCCCGGAATGGTGCTGGGTGCTCTGTCCAGGGCCACCGGCGGAATCATGGATGCCGCCTTCAATGAAAAGGGCATATACATGGCAGCTGTGATCTGGGTGATGCTGCTTGCGAGCCTGACGATCGGTCTGATCCGAAAGCTGTCTGGGGATGTGTGCTATGGCAGCATGCAGATCTCCACAGCCATCGCCATGTTCCTTCTGTCCATTCTGGTGGCAGCCTATCGGCTGGGGCTTCCCACGCTGATTCCTGCCGACAGAGCGGCAATGTACTATAGTTTTTGTCTGATGGTGCTGACTGCATTGTGCCTGGACGGACTGCTGACCTTTGTGCCCGCAGTATTTCCCGGGGAAGGGCTGGCAAACGGAATCGCCATCTGTACGATACCGGCGGTCTGCGGACTGATCCTGCTCGGGTCCGGTGTGAGAGAACCCTATTTCCCTGATCTGCTCTCCACCAATCAGGCCTTTGCCTGCATGACCAATATCCTCAGGACGGAGGAGGATTTCACCTGGACCATCTGCTCGGCGGATACGGAGCTGCGGATGACCCAGGAGCATGGATATCACACCGAGCTTTTGGAGTTTTTGCACGGGATGGAGCAGCTGAAAGCGGATACCCTGTACGAGATTCCCACGAGAAAGGTGTTCTTCTTCATCGAGAAGACTCCGTTGGATTATACAGAGCCCTACTACGGAAGCGGTCAGCAGGTGTCAAAACCCGGTGCTGCCATCAAGCTTCCGGTGATGGATATGGGGATCCGGGCCTATCGGGGCCACTCCAGATGGGTCTGCATGTCCAAGCTCTACTATTGGATGCAGGAGTTTGAGAGACTGTATCCCACCAATGTGCGGGTGTACTATGAGGACCGGGATTTCGTCTGTTATGAGGTGACCCAGGAGCCCTATCATCTGTTTAATTTTGCGATTGATTATCACTTCAACACGGTTGTGGAGGAATAGCCGGATGGTATCGAGAAGAAATTATTTGATCATGACAGTCATGATGTTCGTTCTGCTGTTCCTGTTTATGTCCACCAGGGTATTTCAGGTCAGCCGAAGAGGACAGGACAGAATTCAGACAAGCGAACTCCCCGGACGGGGGGAGCTCTGGAGTGCTTCGTCCGAAGAAGACGACGCTCTGACGGGTACTGACAAGAGCAAAACTGTCCTGTTGGTGGCAGAGGCGGACTCCGATCTGGAGAGAATGGTGCGGCAGTGGTGCACCTATTCCAAAAAGAAGCTTCACAGATATGACAGTCTGGCAGAGGTGCCGGGGGATACACTTGAAAAAGCCGGTGTACTCCTTCTGCAGCCCAAGCTGGTGAACTGGGAGAGCGACGGCGACATCGTCATACAGGGGGCAAAAAAAGGACAGGTCTCCATACTGTGCGGACTGCCCGATGCAGCTGCACTGCGCTCTTATACGCAATGGCAGGATATTCTGGGGATAACCGCTGTCTCCAGAGATCTGACACCGATTTCCGGTGTGAAGCTGTTCTCCGGTTTCCTGTTGGGCGGAGAGGCGGTCTATCAGTCTCAGGGAGAGGAAGACGTGTTTGAGCAGGACATGGGACTGTCGGTTCCGTGGTATACGCTGGGACGGGGCACCAAGGTATATATGGTGGGACTGTTCGGGGAGAACTCACAGGTCAAAAATGAATTGCTTCCGCCGCTTTTGTGGCGAAACCGCCTGGAGGAAGGGTTTTCTTTCGTGGTGAAGGGAGAGTATCTGGAGGATTACTCCGCGCTGGGAATCGTGGATTCGATTCTGGCGGAGACGGGTTAATATGAACTGTATCGGGTGGTCAATGCGCAGAGCCTTTCCCTGATCAATTATCCGGGCTTTGCCAATGAGTACGAAGAAGAGCTGAGGGAGATGTAGAGCAGAGATCTGTTGGAGGTCTATCGGGATATTATGACCCCCGGATTTATGACTTCTATCCGTAAGAAGGGATTGTAGATGACTGCATTTATGACTGCTCAGTTCAATTATGAGTATGACTGTGAGT
>JAHBAA010000100.1 GCA_018385425.1 Acetatifactor sp. | reverse complement strand
TCATATGATTCAAATAAAGCCATTTTCGTTGTCCTCCTATCTTATTCCTGTCTGGGATCGATGATCTTAACAGCATCAGCAACACGACCGTACTGGCCCTTTGCCTTCTCATATGCGGTGTTGGGATCGTCACCCTTCTTGATGAAGTCAGTCATCTTTCCAAGGCTTACGAACTGGTAACCGATGATCTGGTCATCTGCATCCAGAGCGATACCGGTAACATAACCCTCAGCCATCTCCAGATAACGGGGTCCCTTCTTCAGAGTACCGTACATCGTACCAACCTGGCTTCTCAGACCCTTACCAAGATCCTCAAGACCAGCACCGATAGGAAGTCCGTCCTCGGAGAATGCACTCTGGGTACGACCGTAAACGATCTGCAGGAAAAGCTCTCTCATAGCGGTATTGATGGCATCGCATACAAGGTCGGTATTCAGAGCCTCCATAACGGTTCTGCCGGGAAGGATCTCAGCTGCCATAGCTGCAGAGTGGGTCATACCGGAACAGCCGATGGTCTCAACCAATGCTTCCTGGATGATACCCTCCTTCACATTCAGGGTCAGCTTGCAGGCACCCTGCTGAGGAGCACACCAGCCCACACCATGAGTCAGACCGGAAATATCCTTTACATCTTTTGCTTTTACCCATTTTGCTTCTTCAGGGATGGGAGCACAGCCATGATTAACGCCCTGTGCTACCGGACACATTTCTTCAACTTCCTTTGAATAGATCATGTGAAATCTCCTTTCAATTATGTACATACCGAGCAAACCGGCTCTCATCCTGCAGTCTCCTCAATTTGCTCGTGTTCCTACACATTCTCTCACATTTAACGCAAAAAATCCAGAGATTTTTACAAAAAAACAGGAATTGTGAGAAATACCTTTTCACAATAGTAATTTTCCATGATTTTTGTTATAATTGTATCTGTTCAGAGACAGGCAGGCTCAAAAGGAATGCCTTGAGAGGTTATTTTGCAAAACAGGCTCTGAACAGTTATGAAAGAAAGGAATTGCTGTCTATGAGTTTTCGGTTTTCCCTCCACGGAATATGGGATTTTAAGCTGGACTGTGAAAAACAAGGCCTTGAGGCGCATTATGAGCTTCAGGAATTTGAGGATACGATTCTGCTCCCCACCACTGTCTCTGAAGCCAAAAAAGGGACACCTGATTCAAAAGCAGAAACCGGCTATCTCACAGACCCTTACGAAATGTCCGGTTACAGCTGGTATCGAAAGACGATCACCCTTCCGTTTTCCGACCCGTCGGATCTGGAGGGGAAACAGTTTGAACTGAAATTGGAGCGCACAAGGATTTCCTATGTATGGGTAGACGGAATATTTGCAGGCAGTTTTGACAGTTTTATTGCCGGACATACCTATGATCTGACGTCCTTTGTAAAAACCTTACATCCGGTCATCACCATTATGATATCCAACACGGATTATAAAGTGCCCGGCGGGCATCTCACCTCTCCCGACACCCAGACAAACTGGAACGGAATCCTCGGTGAAATCAGTCTGACCATCAGAGAAGGCTTGAGAATAGGTGCGGTTCAGACCACCTGCAGCTATGAAGATCGATCTGTTTTACTGCGTCTTCCGATTCTGAATTCATTGACGGGATCCTGCAATGCCAAAATTCTGGTTACGCCTGTCCTCTGTCATCTCCGTAAAAACTATTCACAGACTGACGAGGTGATACCGGACAATGCTTCCCTGGAAGAGCTGGTGGAAACAACTGTTTTGACAGGGGAACAGACAATTTATGCTGCGGACATAAAACCCGGTGAAAATCATTTTGATCTTCTGATCGACCTGTCTCGATCCGGAAAACTCTGGGATGAGGAAGATCCTTACCTCTATCGGCTGGATGTGACTGTTGTTTCAGAGGATAATGCTGCGATTGCCGATACTGCTTCCGTGCTGACAGGTATACGCTCTTTTACTGCGGACGGCACGTCATTTTGTATCAACGGCAGAAAGACCTTTCTGCGCGGAAAACATGACGGTATGATCTTCCCCCTGACAGGCTATGCTCCCATGACTGTTTCGGGCTGGCTCCATGTGATGAAAATTTCCAAGGATTTCGGCATCAATCATTACCGTTTTCACACCTGCTGTCCGCCTGAAGCCGCATTCACAGCAGCAGATCTGCTGGGCATCTATCTGCAGCCCGAGATTCCGTTCTGGGGTACCTTCAACGGTCCAACGGATGAGGGCTACCGGAAAGAAGCGCAGGATTTCCTGGAGGCCGAAGGTTTTCGCATGCTGGAGAACTTTTCCAATCATCCCTCCTACTGCATGATGTCCATGGGAAATGAGCTATGGGGCAATGCTTCTGCCCTGAATGAGCTGTTAGGGAAATACAAAGCCTTTCGTCCCCATATTCTGTTTACCCAGGGCTCCAATAATTTTCAGTGGGTGCCTAACATCCAGCCAAACGATGACTTCTTTTCAGGTGTTCGCTTTACCCTGGACAGACAGATCCGCGGTTCCTACGCCATGTGCGATAAGCCCCTGGGGCATATACAGACTGCCGCTCCGGATACCTGTTTTAACTACGATGCGGCCATCAGACCTTCCTATATGTCGGCAGCAACCGAGATCTCTTCTGACGGTACCGTGGAGATACAATACGGAACCGGTGTAAAACGGGTAACGCTGACGGAAGCTCAGGAAGGGCTGATTCCGAATATTCCCGTTGTTTCCCATGAAATAGGCCAATATGAGACCTACCCTGATTTTACGGAAATCGAAAAATATACCGGTGTGCTGCAGGCAAGAAACTTCATAGAATTCAGAAGACGTCTGGAGGCAAAGGGAATGGCGGATCAGGCCCATGACTTTTTTGTGAATTCCGGTGCCTTGGCTGTCGCCTGCTATAAGAATGAACTGGAAACAGCACTTCGCTCCTCTTATCTTGCAGGCTTCCAGATTCTGGACATTCAGGATTTTTCCGGGCAGGGAACGGCTCTTGTGGGAGTCCTCAATGCTTTTATGGAAAACAAAGGTCTGATCACCGCAAGGGAATGGCGAAGATTCTGTTCCGGCGCGGTTCTTCAGGCTGAATTTCGCAGTTTTGTACTTACATCGGAGCAGATCTTCCCTGTTACTGCTACCCTGAGTTATTTTTGCAGGGATAGTCTCCCGGCATGTAAACTGATATGCAGCCTTACAGACAAAGATAACGTTGTCATCGATGCCAGATCCGCACTGATCTCATCAATTCAGGAAAACGGCAGACATGTTTTAAGTCAATTCAGCATGGAGATTCCGCTGACAGAGACACCAAAAGAGCTGCGTCTGACAATTGAGCTGGAAGGTACAGGGATCGAAAACTCCTACACGCTGTGGGCTTTTCCCGCCCTTACACCGCAGAACATCTCCTGTGTTATGAAGTCAGAAACAGCAGAATGGTTCTCTTCCGCCTGCAATGATCCGGCACAGGACTGCCGGAATGTTTGTCGCAGCAGCGAATTGCCTGCTCTTGCCAAATGTACAAAATCCTGCCTGCTCTTTCTGTCAAAGGAGGAGAATCAGTCCTCTATCGAAGGCACCTACTGTACAGATTTCTGGTGCTACCCCATGTTCCGGAATATTTCTCTGAGCATGAACAGGGAGGTGCCGGTAGGTACGATGGGCTTATTGATTCAAAAGAACCATGCGGCATTAAAAGATTTCCCCTGCGAAAGCTATACAACCCCCCAATGGCATTCTATTGTGAATGCATCGCGTTCCACGATACTGGATGATACATCCATTCTTCCGATTGTTCAGACCATTGATAATTTCGACCGCAATCACCGTCTGGGAATGCTTTATGAAATCTATTTGACTGATCTGGACCTCGGTGTTCTTGTCTGCACAAGTGATTTGCCGAAGCTGATTCAGGATGGGCGTGCCGAGGCAGCAGCCCTTTGCAGAAGCCTTGTCTCCTACCTGCCCTGCCTGTCAGAAACAAGGGTAGAAAAATATCCCTTGACACACAACGGTTTTCAAGCACTTCTGTCCGGGAAAAAGTAGCTGTTGCCTATCATTTCATATTATCTTATCTCGTAACAATCGAGTAGGGGTAGCCTCAACTATAGGTGAGCCTCCTACTCGACCTACCTTACAACGCCTTTTCGGGCACTCCACCGCACAAAAAATAGAGAAAACATTGAATTTTCAGTGTTTTCTCCATCTTTAGATACTGCCGGTGACCGGACTTGAAGCTTTTCACTTTTACAAATCTTATGAATCACAGAAAATTTTTGCAGATCTGAGTTATTTCAGCTTCCTCCTTTGTCTTCCAACGGAAAAGCACATCCTCTCCGACTTTTGGTTCATCACCCTTTTGAAGCATTCTGTCGATTCCGGTATTCTGAAGCGTAGGTTCAATAGCCAAAGGTCCAAATGAGATAATGTCATGTACCTTATCGCAATTACCACTTTATAAAATGAAATCAAGTTTCCATCAGACATTCGACAGAATCAATTCCATATTACCCAACAGCTCCACTCTCTTTACGCCGTTTGGAATCAGGAAATGATCACCTTTTTTTACCGGCTGACTGTTGACGATACCGTCACCGGACACTACCGTAGCCAGTAGGAAGGGGGCATCCATTGTAAACTGAAACTCTCCCTTTACATTTACCTTTGCCACACGGTAATACCGGCAGCAGTATAACTCGTTGATGCAGTTCTCCGGCAAATCTGCCGCGCTCTTGATACTGTCCCCTGCCGACTTTGCAGGCACTGTAATCACATCAATGCTCTGCTCCACATGAAGCTGCCTGGGTTTCCCGTTTGATAGTCTGTCATAGTCGTAGACACGATACGTAATGTCACTGTTCTGCTGGGTTTCCAGAATCAGAAGTCCACCCTTGATGGCATGTACGGTTCCGGGATCGATCTGAATAAAATCGCCCTTCTTCACCGGAATCTCACGGATGAATTCGTTCCATCGACCCTGATGGATCATATCAGCCAGTTCTTCTCTTGTCTTTGCGTTATGTCCGATCACTAATGCTGCTCCCTCCGGGCAGTCCAGCACATACCAGCATTCCGTCTTTCCAAGGGATCCGTTTTCATGAACCCCGGCATATTCGTCATCGGGATGAACCTGGATACTCAGGTCATCCTTTGCATCAATGATCTTAACAAGCAGCGGGAAACGGTCATAATCTACATTGCCGAACATCTCGGGGTGTTCCTTCCATAGCACCGAAAGCTTTTTCCCGCCGTAAATTCCGTCTCTTATCGTTCCTTCTCCATTGGGATGTGCAGATATCCCCCAGCACTCTCCGATATCATCACCCTCTACACGGTAACCAAACTGCTCACGAAGTCTGTTCCCGCCCCAGATATTGTGGGTAAACACCGGATTCAGGAACAAGATCTGACTGCAGGGCTGATTACAGGACAAATTGGCACCCTGACTCTCAATCACCTGCCGGTACCAGAAGGCGGAGTCCTTCACAATTCTCTTCTGACTCTGATAGTCAACATATACAAGACCAAAACGCTGTTTGTATCCGTCATTCCACTCAAAGTTATCCAGGAAGGTCCAGAGGAAGTATCCTCTCACATCAGCTCCCTCCTCCATCGCTTTTTGCAGGGCACCGATATAGCAGTCCAGGAAAGTGATTCTGTCATTGTCATGTACTTTGCCGTCAGGCGCAATATTGTCATGACAGCCCATTCCGTTCTCCGTGATATACAGAGGCAGGGGATAGCGCTGTGTCAGAAACTTAATGCCGTAATAGAATGCCTTCGGTGTCACAGGCCAATCGGTTCCGGTCTTGGGAAATCCGGGCTCACGGTCTACGAATTCCGGTTCACCGTCGGCTCCGCAGCGCACATAATAACCGTTGTATATATTCTGTCCCATGAAATCCAGCGGCTGATGGATCAGCTCCATATCCTCCTCGGTGATCTCGGGCAGGTACTCTGCAAACTTTTTCAATCCCTCCTCCGGGTAATGTCCCAAGAATACCGGATCCGAGAACCAGGACACATTCCAGGTCCAGTTATCCATCGGATTATAGAAGCCGAAGTACACCCTTCTGGCCGCCTCAATATCTTCCGGGGAATCGGTATAAGGATAAGCAACTCCGCCTGTAGGAGCATATCCTACCTGGATCGGCTGTTTCGCATATTTTCTGAGTTCAATCACTGCCTGTCCGTGGGACTTCAGCAGATTGTGAGCGATCTGAAAGGTCTCCTTGTAGGGAAGCTTTAAGCCCGGTGCGTGAATCCCCCGCAGATGTCCCAGTCCCACTGCGCATTGGGGCTCGTTGATGGTAATAAATCTGTCACACAGATCGGAGAAATTTTCCGCAACCACCTTTGCATAGTAGCCGAACCACTCTACCACCTGAGGATTCAGCCAGCCCCCCTTCTCCTGCAGAGCCTGGGGAAACTCCCAGTGAAACAGGGTAATGTAGGGTGTGATCCCGTTTTCCTTCATGGAGAGGATCATGTCCCGGTACAGCTTCACTGCCTTCTGATTCACTTCTCCGATTCCCTCCGGTATCAGTCTTGCCCAGTTGATGGAGAAACGATAGGCCTGAATGCCCAGATTGCGCATCAGTGCGTAATCCTCCCGATAATGATGCATGTGGTCGCAGGTGACCTCTGCATTCTGGTGCTCGAACACTTTTCCCTGCTCCACAAAAATATCCCAGACATTCTTGCCCCTGCCGTCATCCGGCTCGGAGCCTTCTATCTGATAAGCGCTGCTGGCAACGCCCCACACAAAATCCTTCGAAAATGTCGTCATCGCTTTCCTACATTCCTTTCCTTCGAAACATCTGTTTTCGTTCCCAATTTCCGGATTCAGACTTTTCCTGAATCAGCTGACGATTACCGAGACAAGATAAAAGGGCAACTTGTCATCCGGGTGAGTCTCCACCAGTCGGATCTCCACAGTATGGGTCCTGTTTTCACCGTGGTCCAGAATCGTATCCAGTACCAGCTTGTCGCCCCAGGTCTCATCAAAATTGGCATCCAGGGTGATCGGATTCGCATCGTCTCCATCCAGGATCACCTGCGCCACAGGTGCAGGCAGCTGCATCGTCTTACGGTATTGTACACCGATGGATGATCCCTCTACTTCGAAGCGGATGGAAGCACCCTTCTCCCCGGCGGTCCATCCCTTCTTAAAGATATCCGTGATACCGTTTTGAGGCGCAGTATCAGCCTGGAATCCATTGCAAACCGGTTCACAGGAGTCATTGCGATAGCGGACAGAGTGCTCGTATCCGTTGGCTGTCAAGGGAACAGAGGGAAACTCCGTCTCCGTCTCTGAATGATCCACGTCCGCAAGAATCTTATCCAACACATGGGTGATCACCGAAGCTACCAGTGCGTGTCCCAGATCATTGGGGTGCAGATCGTCAGGAGTGATCGTACGATTCTCCAGTCTCCCCGCCAAAAGCTCAGGGTAGATAGTGCTCTGCATGCTGACAGCCGGCAAATCATAATATCTTCCCACCTTGCTGTGAATCAGCTGGGCGCTTGCGCCATTGTCATAGCAAACGTTATGTACCAGCAATACCGCAGGCTTCCACTCACTGCCCAGGATCTTCCGCACCAAACCCTCGTAGGTCTCCTGAAAATGAGCAGTTGCCGCGTCATTGACAGAGTACTCGATGATCACAAAGTCCGGCCGGTACTGCAGCAGATCACTTTCTGCTCTTGCGCAGCCAAACTGCGAGTCTGTAGCACCAATACCCGCATTCACATAAGTAAACTGTGCTGTGGGAAAGCTTCTGCACCACCACTCATAGACGTGATAGGCATAGCACAGGTTGGGTGCCGTTGCCAGAGAGCCCTGAGTGATGGAACCGCCCAAAAATCCAAGGGTCAGTTTTTCACCGGCAAGAGCACGTTTGAAAACCTTCTTTAATCTGGCCTGATTGCCTCGATTGGACATGGCCCTCTCATAATTGATCCTGATATCCTCAATCTTCATCCCAAATATCTCCCAATGCTTTGATGTGTGCGATCAGATCCTCCGCCATCCGCTCATGCTCCGGAATCCGCAGATGTCCGGGGGTACCCGCCCCGTTGTCCCGATAAATCAGGTGTGTCACCCTGGGG
>JAHBAA010000045.1 GCA_018385425.1 Acetatifactor sp. | reverse complement strand
GACCGGAACACTTCACACATCGCGGAGGAAAACAGAACGGAAAAGGTAATGATGACAAACACGCCCTTGCCCACATGATTCATATCGATTCCGAAGGTAAGCAGGAATTCCGGCAGTCCGTAGTACACCACAAACAGCATGACAATGGATGGAATACATCTGGTCAGATAGATGTAGACTTCTGCCAGTGCCCGGGATAGTTTCCCTCTTCTGATCTTTGCTCTTGCCAGCAGCAGTCCCAGAAGTCCTCCGAAGAAAACGGTTCCGGCCATCATCGCCAGCGTGACCCACAGATATGGCACCAGGTCTATGAATGCCGTCCATATGTACTGTGCATGAAACTGTCTCATCCTAAACCGCCTCCTTTCCCGCTCTCATCCATTAAAGTTCGTCGCCCTTCTGATATCCTTCCGGGATATTCTCGAAGAGACTGTAGCCAAAGTACTGCTGCTGAAGTGCCTCCAGCGTGCCGTCCTTTTCCAGCTGCTCCCAGGCTTTGTCATAATCATCTGCCAGCTGCTGCTCCTTGCCGTTGAACAGAGGCCAGGTGGGAATCGCTTCATATGCCACATAGGTCAGCTTGTCGGCCAGCTGATGGAACTCACCGGTCTCCTTCAGCACATTGTTCTCAAAGGAGGTCTTGATATCAAAGACTGCGTCGTATCTGCCCTCCAGAACCCACTGGTAGGAATCGGAATTGCTGAACTGATCTGCAGCGATCAGCTGGATCTGATGATCGGGATTGTTCTTATTATAATTTTCTACGATGGAGTACTGGGCATTCTGAGGTGCCAGAGGTACCAGAAGTCCGCTGAAATCCGCGAAGGACTGCATATCCTTGATCTGGTCTGCGTTCTCGCTTCTGAAAGTCAGTCCGGTGATGCTGGCCCCGATATAGTGCTCTGGGAATACATAGGTCTCACTTCTGGCTGCTGTCCACCAGACACCCTTCGTACCGATCTGGTACTTTCCCGATTCCACACCGATCAGAAGATCGTCATCCGTCGTTCCCTCATAGACAAATTCATACTGGGGAAGCAGTTCATCCACAGCCTTTAAAACCGCTACCTCGTAGCCTTCATGGTTGCCGTTCTCGTCGATGTAATCATAGGGTACGTAAGACTGGGTATGGGCTACCGTGATCACCCTTACACCTCCTTCGGAAGTTTGGGATGTCTGGGAAGTCTGAGCCTCAGAGCCCTTGGAACCGCAGGCAGCGGTTCCCAACACAAGTGCAGCTGCCGCTGTCAAAGCAATGGCCTTCTTGATTCTGTGATTGGTAAATAAATGATTCTTTCTCATAACGATTTCTCCTCTGTTTTTCTGAAATTTGGGCGCAAAAAAAGCGGGCCATATGTCCGCCTGTCTGCAAAGTCGATCTAGACATATTCCTGATAAACGTATTCACTTGCCATCGGTATTCTCACAACACATGTGAAAACAACAGTTCTCGCTCCAACACATTTCCTTTGTCATTTTCATTCTCATTTCTCTCATACCGATTCTCCTTTCGATCTTTATATACAAAACATATCTGTTTAGTATGTTTTGTTGCGATCATGTTATCACTACCGGAAAAAGATATCAACATCTTTTTTCAATTTTTTCAAAAAATGTAACGATTTAGAGCCCATTCGAAAAAAGCGGCGGGCTCAATAGCCCACCGCTGTCACATGATCATAATTTTTATACTCCTCAGGCATATCCTCCGTGAGGATCTCCGCCTCCGAAAAGGAGGCAAAGGTTACCGGACTTACCCGGTTGAATTTCGAATAATCTGCCAACACATATTTCTTCAGGCACTGCTCCATCGCCTTCTGCTTCACCATCGCCTCATTGGGATCCGGTGTGGTCAGTCCCACCTTGCGGCTGATGGCGTTAGTGCCGAAGAACCCTTTCGTAAAATGATACTGCGAAACCATCTGCAGGGCAACACTGCCCACCACAGCCTCCGTGGAATCCTTCAGTTCCCCACCGATCAGAATCACCTTCAGCCCCTTGGCCGCCATCCGTCTTGCATGGGACACGGCGTTGGTCACGTAGGTGGCTCGGTGTTCGTTCAGATAATCCAGCAGATATCCTGTTGCTGTCCCGGCGTCCAGATAGACAAAATCATCCGGCTTCACCAGGGCGGCGGCATATCTGGCAACCGCCCTTTTCGCCTCAGAATTGACCTCCAGCTTCTGGGCGACGGTTTCTTCGTAGGCGATCACCGCCTGCTCCAACGCCACTGCACCTCCGAATACTTTCGTCAGCTTCCCGGCCTTGTGGAGGGCAGTGATATCCCTGCGCACCGTGGATTCCGAAGTGTCCAGAATATCCTTCAATTCCGTGACGGTGATGCTTCCCCGCTCATTCACCAGTCTGCAGATGATCTCAAATCGCTGTTCTGTCAACATAGTTCATCCTCATCCTTGCACTTTTGTAGTATCCGTCTTTCGTATCAGTTCCCGAAGGGGCAGAATACTTCCGGGAGAGACGGACAACTCGTCCACCCCCATCTTTAAAAACAGAGGGGTAAGTTCCGTGTCCGCTCCCAATTCCCCGCAGATTCCGGCCCAGATTCCCGCCTTATGTGCGTTGTCCACCACTATCCTGATCTGGCGAAGAACCGCCGGATGATGGGGATCATAGAATCGATCCAGCTTCTCGTTCTGACGATCGATGGCCAGCGTATACTGGGTCAGATCATTGGTACCGATGCTGAAAAAGTCCACTTCCTTCGCCAACTCATCACTCATCATAACTGCTGCCGGTGTCTCCACCATAATGCCAAGCTCCGGCTGGCCGAAGACGATTCCCTGTTCGGTCAATTCTGCTTTGATCTCCTCCACGATCTCCTTGATCTTTCGTACCTCTTCCACACTGATGATCATCGGGAACATGATGGCGATCTTGCCAAAGGCACTGGCGCGGTACAGGGCCCGAAGCTGGGTTTTGAAGATTTCCGGTCTGGTCAGACAGATCCGGATGGCCCGAAGCCCCATGGCAGGGTTCTCCTCCCGATCCAGCTCAAAATAGTCGCACTTTTTGTCCGCACCGATATCCAGCGTGCGAATGATCACCCGCTTGCCGGCCATCGTCTCTGCAACCGTCTTGTAGATGGCAAACTGTTCTTCCTCTGTAGGAAAGGTGTCCCGTTCCAGGTACAGAAATTCACTGCGGAACAATCCGATGCCACCGGCATCATTGCCAAGCACTGCCGCCAGGTCCTTACTGTTTCCGATATTAGCATACAACAGGATCTTTTTTCCATCAAGGGTAATATTAT
>JAHBAA010000044.1 GCA_018385425.1 Acetatifactor sp. | reverse complement strand
AGATCCTCGTCCTTCTCATGATAATCGCCGTTCCAATCACGCTTGGTTTCCTCAAATACCTTGTAGAGACGGTTGGACATGGTCTCATCCGGTCCAAAGATACGGAAGTTCTTTGCATCCTTATTCAGTTTGAAGATATCACGGACGAAGCCGCCCAGCTCAATCATATCCTGCTTTTCAACAGCACCGGGCTTGGTTACGTCTACCGCGTAATCACGGAAGTCAGGCAGACGGAGGTCACGAAGAAGCTTACCACCGTTTGCATGAGGATTCGCACTGATTCTTCTGTCTCCCTTCGGCGCAATGTAACGAAGTCTCTCTACCAGACGACCATTCTCATCAAAGAGCTCTTCCGGATGATAGCTTAACAACCACTCCTTCAGCATATCCAGATGCTCAGGCTTCTCCATGGTGATCGGTACCTGATGTGCACGGAAGGAGCCTTCTACAGGAAGACCGTCAACAACCTTGGGACCGGTCCAGCCCTTGGGGGAACGAAGAACGATCATGGGCCAGAAGGGTCTCTCGTTGCTGCCGTTCTCTCTGGCATTCTTCTGGATTGCCTTAATCTCACGGATACACTTATCAACAGTCTCTGCCATCAGCTTATGCATGGTCATGGGATCGCTGCCCTCTACGAAATAAGGCTTCCATCCATAGCCGTGGAACAGGCTCTTTAACTCGTCATGAGAAATATGAGAAAGAACGGTAGGATTGCTGATCTTATACTCATTTAAATGTAAAATAGGAAGAACTGCACCATCCGTCTTAGCATTTAAGAACTTGTTGGAATGCCATGCGGTAGCAAGAGGACCGGTTTCAGCCTCACCGTCACCAACGATAACGGTTGCAATCAAATCAGGGTTATCAAATACTGCACCAAATGCATGAGCGATGGAATAACCAAGCTCACCACCCTCGTTGATGGAACCGGGAGTTTCAGGTGCAACGTGGCTGGAAATACCACCGGGGAAGGAGAACTGCTTGTTCAGTCTCTTCAATCCCTCGATATCCTGGCTGATATTCGGGTATACTTCGCTGTAGGTACCCTCAAGATAAGAGTTTGCGACGAAGAAGTTGCCGCCGTGTCCGGGACCGGAGATCAGGATCATGTCCAGATCATACTTGTTGATGGCACGATTCATGTGCGCATAGATAAAGTTCTGTCCGGGAACGGTTCCCCAGTGTCCTACAATCTTCTTCTTGATCTGCTCTCTGGTCAGAGGCTCTCTCAGAAGAGGATTGTCCAGTAAATACAGCTGTGTCGCTGCCAAATAGTTTGCTGCGCGCCAGTAGGCGTTCAGGTCTGCTAAGTACTCATCTGATAAAAACTTATCAACTGACATCTTGCTCATTCCTCCTATATAGATTACTTTTTGATCCACCATAGAATATAATCCAGTCTTCTCGAAAAAACAATGGAGTTGTTGCACGAAAAAAACAGAAATCAAGAGAAATTGTAGGCATATTATACAAATGTGCCCGAGCACATTATTCCTTTTTGTGAACCGTTTTCAATTTCGTCTGTCGAAAACGTGTGCGTGCACAGCTTTGTATCCTGCAGAGTATTCTCTGTGAAGCAGTTTTTCCTCAAAAAAGGACTGCCGCAGAAGCGACAGTCCTCGGACTTCACAATATGTAATTACTCCTCGCCGTTCTTTACTGCTTTCGCGAACTCGGCCTGAATCTGCGGATCATAGGACAGTATCGGCTCGATGTCTTCACCCTTGATCTTTCTGGCAACATAGTTTCTTGTGATCTTCACTACAAGAGGAGTCAGAGCAAGTACACCGATCAGGTTGGGGATCATCATCAAACCGTTGAAGGTATCAGAGATATCCCATGCAAGAGAGGATGTCATCACCGCACCGGAAACCATCATCAATACAAAGATGATCTTGTATACCTTGGTTCCCTTAACCCCGAAGAGATACTCAACTGACTTGGAACCGTAATGAGACCAACCCATAACAGTCGTAAACGCAAACAACAGCACTGCAACTGCAATGAACCACTCACCGGGCTTTCCAAACAAATTACCGAAAGCAGTTGCAACCAGAGTTGCATCCTGAACGCCTTCCTGTACCAGACCGGTAGAAAGATCAATGGCACCGGAGGAAAGAACGACAATTGCTGTCATGGTACATACTACCATCGTATCGGCGAACACCTCGAAGATACCCCAAAGTCCCTGCTTTACAGGCTCCTTTACATTGGAGTTGGAATGCACCATAACAGAGGAACCAAGACCTGCCTCATTGGAGAACACACCTCTCTTACAGCCGTTCTTCACAGGGCCGTCCAGAATCATCTTGATCACAGAACCGCTGACGCCGCCGGCAACCGCTCTGGGAATAAATGCAAACTTAAAGATGGAAGCAAAGATTGCTCCAACCATATTCAAATGCGTACAGAAAATAATCAGTGAACCAAGCACATAAGCGATTGCCATGAAGGGAACTACCTTCTCAGCAAAGGCGGCAATTCTCTGAAGACCGCCAAGAATAATGAATCCGCCCACGATCATCAGACAGATACCGATCAGCCAGTTGATTGCCATGACATCCTGTACATTCGCAAAGAATGCTGACTGCAGGTTGATGGTGATCTTGTTGATCTGACCCATATTACCGATACCGAAGGAAGCCAGAATTGCAAAGAGTGAGAAGATCACTGCGAGGACCTTACCTACCTGCTTACAGCCCTTGTAGGAGCCGAGACCGTCCTGAAGGTAATACATTGCACCTCCGGACCACTCTCCTTCCATATTCTTTCTGCGATAATAGATACCCAAAACATTTTCAGAGAAGTTGGTCATCATACCAAGGAATGCTGCCACCCACATCCAGAAGACTGCACCGGGACCACCTACACAGATCGCCGCTGCAACTCCGGCGATATTACCGGTACCGATCGTAGCGGCCAAAGCGGTACAAAGTGCCTGGAACTGGGATACCGTTCCTGATTTCTTGCCCAGTTTCGCATGTGTGTCCTTCCGGAACACAGATCCGATTGTCTTGATCCACCAATGCTTCAGATGTGAGATCTGAAAGCACTTCGTGATGATCGTGCAAACGAGACCTGTTCCCAACAACAGGATCAGTGCAAACCATCCCCATGCGAAGCTGTTGACGACGTCATTGATTTCCGTGACTTTGTCCAAAAATTTTTCCATATGTTTCTCCTGTCCTTTTGCCTGAGAGATTAACTGACCAAGGCGCATTCTCAGATTTTGGCCAGTTTTACACCTTCGGCGCCCTATAAAAGGGACTCTCCAGTACTTGCGCAATAGTAGAATAACATACTATTTTCTTCAATGCAATCATTTATTTTAACATATTAAAGTGCTGCATCAGGAAAGTATCGTATAAAGTATACAAAAAGGGGGCTGTAAAACAGTCCCCCCGATAAAGCTATTTATCATCTTTACAAGCTCTCTGCGGCCAATTGTCTTGCATCCGGAACGGAGATCGGCTTAGACCACAGGAAGCCCTGTATGAAATCACAGCCGACATTCTTCAGGAAGGACAGCTGTTCTTCCTCTTCCACCCCTTCGGAAATTACATCACAGTTATATACATGCCCGATCGAAACAACGGCATTGATAAAATTCCTGCTCTTCTCATCCAAAGTGATACCGTCGATAAAACTCTTATCGATCTTCAGCAGATCAATAGAAAGCTTTGACAGGTACCCAAGAGAAGCATAGCCGGTTCCGAAATCATCCAGCGCAATCTTGATTCCCACCGTCTTTAACCGGCAAATATTAGCGATCGCCACTTCCAGCGCCTGTGCCAGACAATACTCTGTGATCTCGATTTCCAGACAATCCGCCGGAAAGCCTGTCTGATCCAGAACTTCTTCCACCATCTGCGCAAAGCCATGACGACAGATGCTCTTGGCAGAAACGTTGACGGACAAAGAGAACTGATGTGCGTTCGGCAGGAACATATCCTTTAGCTCGTCTAAAGCATGTCTGAGTACATACTCATCCAGCCGAATGATCAGATCAGACTTCTCTGCCACCGGAATAAACTCCCCCGGCGAAAGGGATTCGCCGGTTCGGGAATCCTGATATCTGAGCAATGCTTCAAACCCTCGAAGCCTACGGTCATGCGTTTCAAACTGCGGCTGAAGGACAAGGTAAAAGTCGTCCCTTGCGATTCCGTCCCGAATAATACTTTCAATCTGAGCCGCTCTGTCCAGTTCCTTCGCCAGCACATCATTGAAAACATAGGCGGTATCTGCCTCCAGCTCCTTCGCATGATACATTGCGATGTTCGCATGCCTGGTGAGTGTGATCCTGTCGGTTCCGTCCTTAGGATACTGCACCACACCGATGCATGCGGTCATAATTAATTCTGCGGATTCGTCTCCGTTTTCGATCACTATCTTCTCTCTGATAGTCTCCTGAATCTCCCGAATCAGCCGGCTCAGATCTTCTCCTGTCGGAATGAGCAGAATGAACTCATCTCCGCCCAGATGACCTACCTCCGAACCCTTCTGTGAAAAGCGCTTCAGTCTGGATGCAATCTCTTGCAGGACCTTGTCCCCTACCCGGTGCCCATAACTGTTATTGACATACTTGAAATCATCCAGATCCACATGCAGCAGATAGAAAGGTTTCTTCGTCTGGATACGTTTTTCAAGTACATTCACGATCGCTCTTCTGTTGATCAGCCCCGTGAGATAATCCGTATGCCCTTCCCTCTCTCTGGCCTGCAGCTGTCTCGCGATACACTCCACGCTGATCATCACCAGAATCGTATTGATGATTCCTACGATGGGGGCCGCCCTGTGAAACATCAGAATCGGTCTCAGCATCATAATAATATTCAGAGTCATCAGTGCCATGGCATATCTCTTACCACGCTCATGGTTGACCCCGACCATGATCATAAAGGTCAGATTCTGGGTAGCGTTGACAACACCGTTGATATTATCATCCTCAAACACCTGACCGAAAATGGTAATGGAAGAGCCGCCTCTCACAGCACGAAAGGTCTGTAAAACAAACAATACCAGATAGACGGCGACGCAACAGATCTGTATCAGTATATCCTTTTTCTTCTCTCTGCCTGTGGAAATTGTCAATCTACCAGTCCTCCAAACCGCATTAAATGTGTGCAAATTGACTGAAATTATTCCATATCTATACGTTATTATAGCATTTTTCAGACAAAAATCAACACGGTACACAGAATTTTGTCCAACATTTTCCTGCAAGTAAATGCTTCCGAATCCATTCCATGCTTTTCCGAAAAAAGTGCTCCGAATCACCTGATTCCGGAGCACCCTTCCTACTTACTGATTCAACTTGCACCACGAATGTCCTGTGAGAGAGATCACTCTTACCAGGTACGGGAGTTCAGTTCCTTGAACTGTGCAACGGTGGAGACATGAGAGTTCAAACCACCATCCACATTGACGATCTGACCGGTAACGTATGCGCTCTCATCAGAAGCCAGGTATACGCACATATGTCCGATATCCTCAGGACATCCATAGCGATTGACACAGATATTGCTCAGGAAGATATCCTTCAAAGCCTGAGGTACATAAGCAGCATTCTGAGGGGTAACGATCAGACCGGGACGTACACAGTTACAGCGGACGTTCTGCTTACCGTACTGCAATGCAGTGGACTGAGTGAGCATATCAACGCCGGCCTTTGCGCAGGCATAAGCAGTAGATCCCAAGTCACCACCGCAGGAAGCCATAGAACCGATATTGATGATAGAGCCGCCCTGCTCATCCTTCGTCATATAAGGAAGTACACACTTGGTTGCATAGAAGGTACCGCGCACATCGCTCTGGAAAACAGCATCCCACATTTCAAGTGTCAGCTCGTCTACACGGCCGTCCTTCAATCCTACATTTGCAGCATTATTAACAAGAATATCGATCTTGCCGTACTTCTCAACTGTATCTGCCATCAACTGGTCGATGCTCTCGATAACTGTGATGTCCATAAAGTGATAGAAAGCCTCTCCGCCTGCAGAAACAATCTCATCCACAACAGCCTGACCCTTTTCCTGTCTGCGTCCGCAGATGACAACCTTTGCCCCCTCTGCTGCAAAAAGCTTTGCGATTCCCACTCCGATTCCGCTGGTTGATCCGGTTACAATGGCAACCTTTCCTTTTAATCTGTCCATATCGTCCTCCTAATTTGTGTATTGTGTTTATCATGATACATCTTCCGTATCATCTTGAGTTTATTTTACCACATGATTACTGTTTCGTAAACTGTGAAATGAACTTCCAGGCATTTTCGCAGGTATGCTGTCTGCACTCATGCACCTGTCCGCTTACACTTGCAAATGCGGTTCGACAGACACCATCCTCGCTGTCAAAATAATGGATCTTCAGACTGCTTCCTCTGGATTCATCCAATAAAACCTCCACCCGATCTCCGGATACTCCCCAGACAGGATCCTCCCAACAGTCCTTCTCCTCAAATCTCAAATGGTCAAAGGATTTTTTCAGACCGTTTACCTTTGCGGCATACTGAATCCTCTCCAGAGCAGACGGGTCCTGGAAAGGAAGCTCCGGCACATGAGAGAGTTCGCCGCCGGAATAGAACATGGGAACCGGAACCGATGTATTCAGCCTTCCTCCATGGGACTGCGCCAGAGGATGATCCCCCATGGGAAACAGGGCGCTGGTCGGTGCCAATCCCGCAAAGATCTCCGGATATTCCTGGTACATATCCCATGTCTTGCCGCTGCCCATGGAAAAACCGGTGGCATAGATACGATGCTCATCGACGGGATATCTGTTCTTCAATTCCTTGATCACCTCTGCCATCTCTGAAGCGGTAACTGCCTGATGATTCTCGATCGCCACGTACAGAAAACCATATTTATGTGCAACCTCGTACCAGCCGGAGACAAAGGTCAGAAACATGGCACTGTCCCCTCCTCCGTGGAATCCGACCAGAAGAGGAACCGGGCCATCCTCAAGCAATTCTTTGTTGCAGTACGCAAAATACCCTACCTTATGGGTTTCATTTCCTGCATAGATCCGATTGTCCGGCGAAGTATGCACTGTGATATAACCTGCCTCCTCTGTCATCTGCATTTCATCGAAGTCCGGTTCTGTCTGCATCTGTCCGCACCACATCTTATACTTCCGGACAAAGGCTGCAAAATCTTTCTGATACTCAGCCTTTGTCTTCACCAGCAGATTGTCACACACTCTCAATGCTTCATTGATCGAATCGGAATTTTCCACGCTTAAAACTGCAATATCCTTACGTTCCGGCTCCGGGATCACACTGAGTCTCTCCATGGAACACACGGCAGGGGTGATCTCACCGGGTCCCCAGAGAAATTCTCCCATAATCGTTTTCAGAAGATGCCTGGCCACGTAATCTGCAGACTCACCATAGCTATAAATATCTGTCCGAAATTTGGCTCCCTTCACATAATACCCCCGGAACTCTCCGGAAAAGAAATCCGTGATCTCTACCATGCCGTCTGCGTATCTGGGATCCATCTTCACTTCTCCGATAAGATCTATATACAGTTTTTCGTCTGCATTCCTCCAGCCTCCCTCGCAGGTAGGATACACAAACAATACGCCGGCATCTGCCGAAGCGGCGATACCGGCCAAACCGGTGTCTTCCGCGAAGGCTATGGCCTCCTCTCTGCCCATTCTGTGCTCCTCTAACACCAATAATAACGGTGCACGGAAACTATAGTTGTTGGTCTGTCCATCCAGATCATTCGCCGGTACATAAACCTTTAGTAAGAACCTCTCATAGGAATGCTCCCAATACTTTCCCCCGTCAGACAATGTACTGACCGCAGGTCTCTCCATCATAGCCATATTCTTCTCCCCCAATTCTCACAATTCACTTTGATTCGGCTATCTGCTGCGTGCCGCCAAGACATCACTCATAAGAGGGGCGCCCTTATTCGACCTCATACACCCCGTCACACTTCTCCACTACATCGATAGAGCCGTCCTCATTGTACGTAAACTCTGCCACGCATACACTGCGATGGAACAGACTGCCCCCGGGAAGTTCGTCTGTATGATAGAACAGATAGGAATGTCCCTTAAAATCACAGATTCCCGGATGATTGGTAAAACACTTTCCCTCTTCCATCAATACACCGCCATATACCCAGGGACCGGTGGGAGTTGCGGCTGTAGAATATGCGAAGTGTTCATTTCTGTGCTCCCCCTCTGCAAATGCGGCATACACCATATAGTAAAGTCCGTTTCGCTTATAGAACCAAGGGCCCTCACCATAAGTAGTTCCCGTATCATGACTGCCCTTTCCGAAGGATTCCACAGTCATGGGGATCTTCACCACTCCCACTTCCTCATTGTAGGAGATCATATCCTCATTCAAAAGAACATACCGAAGCTCCGGGTTTCCGAAATACAGATAAGCCTGACCGTCGTCATCGATAAAAACCGTGGGATCAATATCATTCCAGTCCCCTTCATCCACAAGCGGATACCCCAGATCCTTGAAGGGGCCAGTGGGGCAGTCTGATACTCCTACAGCGATTGCCATACCGCCATCCCGCTTATGTACCGGACAGTAGAGATAAAACTTGCCGTTTCGTTCCACTGCCTGAGGAGCCCATGCCCGATCATCCGCCCAGGAAATATCATCCAACGAAAAAATCGTTCCGTGATCCGTCCAATTCACCATATCCTTTGTAGAGAAGCATCTCCAATCAAACATTGTATAAAAATTGTTGACCAGCTGATCCTCATCGTGTGTGGTGTACAGATACAGGGTATCTTCGTATACCATCGGCGCCGGATCCGCCGTGTAAATATTCGTAACGATCGGGTTCGTACTCTTTCTCTTCTCCATTTCTCTTTTTCCTCCAAATCTACTTTATAAATAAATCTCTCTGTCTGCTTCGAGCCTCGGCATCTGGAACAGTCCGTTGGTCCGCCGGGGTTTTCCCACCTGTTTTACTTTGAACAATCATTCCTCTCAGAGAAATGCAAAGCGATCAAACTCAGCAATTGCACCGGTCTCCTCTGAAAGGAACTCAAAATAGACCGCATGCTTTCCGATGACAGCGGTGTTCAGATCCAGAATCTTGCTCACTTCCTCACACGCAAAGGTATCGGAGGCAACGATCCGTCCTCTGTAGGAATCGATTCTCACATTGACCCTTAAAGCCTGATGCTCTCCAAGAACGATCTCCACCTGTTTCGGTGTATTGTTTCCAAACTGCAGGTAACGGAATCCAACGGTGGTGCCGGAGGACAGATTCACAACAGGAGTGGACAAGTCCTCCCGCATCTCATACCCGGGCCTGATATAAGCTCTGGTAGTGCTGCCGTAGATATGACAGGCATAGCCGGCAGAAATCCACTTATAAGCATCCAAACCGTTAATGTGAGGTCCCTGAGAAGTCATCTCTACAGGGCGGGAGGAAACAGGCTCTCCGTTCAGGAACTTTACATCGCCGATGTAGAGATTACCATCCTTTCCAATTGCTACGTCAACAGGCTCCAGCATTGCCTGTCTGGAATATTCATTCACACCGGTCTGTCTGTGATAAAATACATACCATTTCCCATTGATCTCCATGATAGATCCATGGTTGTTGCCCCACTGATAGGTCATGGTTCCGCATCCGTCTGCATCCCTTAAGATCTCCCCTCCGTTGAAGCTGATATCTCCGCCGTCATGGAAAGGACCGAAGGGTGTGTCTGCAAACCGATAAGACAGAAATCCGTTATTTTCCGTATAGACACCCAGTTCCGGAACAGGCTTCTCATAACGTTTGGAATAAATATAGACGTACTTTCCCATTACCTTTCTGGGACTGGAGGCCTCGAAGAAAGCATCCAGCAGAGAAATGTGTCCATCCTCTACGGGATTCCATGGACAAGAGGAATGCCCCAAGGGATTGGACACCAGAGTATCCTCCTTAATGGTTGCCATATCCTCCTCCAGCTCCGCGATATAACAGGGAGCAGCGCATCCTCCCCAGTAAGCATATGCTCTTCCGTCATCATCTACCAGCACGCCCGGATCGAAGCCAAGCTTCGTCTCCACCGGATTTTCAAAAGGACCCCAGGGAGTCTTGGAACTTGCTACGACGACCAGGCTTCCGCAATGCTCCGCCGCATACATATAATAGGTATCACCCTTCTTTACCACATCAGGTGCATATAATACAGAATCATAATGTGTCTCATAAGCCACCCCATGGTATGTCCAGTCGGTCAGGTCCTCCACCGGGGCCGACCAGACTACGTAATTGCGCCCGCAATACTTGTCCTTCTCAATATCATGGGAGCCGTACACGTACACTCTCTTCTCCCCATTGTATTCAAACACTCTCGGCTCTCCATCCGGAACATGCTCCCACAGCGGCATATATGGATTGGCTCCTTTGATATACTCTCTCATCGCAATCTCCTCCTGACTCATCATTTCTATATTTCATTTGACCAACAGTCTCACAATTTCCAAACACCGAACACAAATAGTATCTAAAGCACACAGATGCTATGCTTCCTTCTGTGAAATAATCACGAGAGTCGTCATCCTCTTTTCTGGCAACATTCGCAGAAGTAAACATTCCCGCCCATCTCCGCTTCCGAAGTCAAGAATCCGTTTTCCCCGAACCTCCTGAAATGCCTCTTTCAGAATTTTCTCCCAAGCCGGAAGATGATCCAAACGATGCAGATCCATACTATATTTCTCTCTCTATCCTATGAAAACCATTGCCCCAATCATCTTCTGCGTTTTTTTGAACGCCGCTCACCGGACACAAAATCTGATCGTTTCCCCATTCCATCGTCAGGATCAACAAACCTACAGAAATTTACGGAAATACTCACACTGCTCCCTGTTGCAGCGGGCAGCCTCCTCCAGTCTCATATTGCAGTGAAAAACGTGCCCCAACTCATGCTTTGCGTCTCCGTAATAGTGAAACTCGTGGGGGATCTTCTGTTCCATCAGCTTCTGTCCCAAAACTACTGCCTGCGGAATGAGAAAATCACCCGTGCAGGTCATATATGTCACCGGCGGAAAGGCCTCGGTGATATGTTCGATCACATTGATCATGTGGATTTCCGCATCGGTTCCCCCACCCGGCAGAGCTTCCTTCAGCAGTTCGTGCTCCAGCTCTCCCGTCTTCGGATCCCGCACGATCTCATAGACGCCGCAATTCAACGCAATTGCAGTGGGGACAAACCCCTCAGGTACCCGGAACGGATACAGTGCGGCCAGCTCAGGGTTGGTACAGATGGCGGAATACAGAGCCAACTGGTGTGCACCGGCACTGTCTCCTACTGCAAAGATATGTTCTGTATCCAGGCCATATTGAGCCGCATGTTCAAAAATCCACGAGAACACCAGATTGGCATCCTCAATGGATGCAGGAAATTTGAACTCCGGTGCCAGTCTATAGGTGTAGTTGACAACGGCAAAGCCATGCTGCGCCAGACTCATACAATAATACTGATAGCGCTCCTTGTCTCCGTAGACCCAACCGCCGCCGTGGATGCTGACGATCACCGGAAGTACTTGTCCTACTGCACTTTTGGGTCTGTACACATCCAATTTCTGCCAATTGATATCCTCACCATAACAGATGTCATCGAAGCGTACGATATCCTCCGGCGTAGTTAACCCGGCATCTCTCACATCATCAAACTCTTTAAAACTCTTTCTGACAGCATCACTTTTCGCAGACATACAATCTCCTTTCTCTTTCCCGATTACGCAGTCACCGACACAGGGCCATCAGAAATCATATCTGATAACAGCACAGTTTTTGACGCCCCATGCTGCGTATTCTTCATTGGTCATATCGTGAAAATAGGACTGTACCACTCTGGCAATCCCATTGTGAGCCACCAGAATATATGTCTTGTCCTCTGACTCTTTCTGAATATCATCCAAAAGATTATATATACGCTGAGCCAATCGAAGCATGGACTCCCCGCCCTCATAACTGCAGGCAAACTCCGCCTTGGCTTCCTTGAAATCAGCCCCGTCTCTGGGCGTTCCCTCCCACTTTCCAAAGTTTTGCTCCGTCAGTCTGGGCTCAACCCTCGCCGGAATCCCTGTTATCTCCGAGATATGTCTTGCCGTGTCAGCCGCACGCATAAGCGGCGAATATAAGATCTCATCCGCCCGGATCCCTTCTTCCAGAATCTTTCTTCCTGTCTCAATCGCCTGATGATGACCGTATTCTGTCAGAGCAATGTCGGTCGCTCCACAGATTTTATTCTCCACATTCCAGATCGTCTGTCCATGACGAACAAAAAAGAAATGTCCCATGCTTCCTCACCTTTTTTTCATCCTTTCTGCCAATCACACGAAATACAATCCGCAGCGAAAGCCGCAACGCAATTTCACATTACAGAGGCCAGTATAACATTGCAACCATCATAATCCCACAGATGCCGCAGGATATCATAAGTGTGGCATCGGATAATATCAACGTCGTTGGATCTGCATCTGCACGCCCTTTAAACACCAGATACAGATACCGGATAACAATAAACAAAACGATCGGGACGGAATACACCAGATTCGATTCCTGCGAAATGGACCACAGAGAGTAAAAGACCATCGTCAGGCCGGCACACATGAACACGATTCCGTTCAGGAAGCTCAGATCATAATCCTCCAGCACCGTTCTGGTCTCTCCTCCTACGTAGCTGCGTAACTCCCCTCTTCGTTTTCCGAAAGCCATAAACAAAGATAAAGCAAGCACGGTCAGGAACATCCAGCCGGATATGCCCGCACTGACGATGGTTCCTCCTACCATCACACGCAGCAGGAAACCAAGAGCTATGCAAAAACAATCAATGATCGGCTTCTTTTTCAGCCATTTTGAATATAAAATATTCGTTACAACATATACCAACATCAAGAGAAAAGAAGAAAAATTGATCACAAGCGCCAATCCAAACCCACCGATCGTCAGGCAGGCCAGCAACAGCCTTGCGCGCGGTAAGGAAATCAGTCCGGCCGCGATGGGACGATTTTTCTTTACCTCGTGTTTTCTGTCGTTCTCCACATCACTCATATCATTCAACACGTAAATCGCCGAGGAGATCAGACAGAAAGCAAATGTCAGCACAACTGCATGGAGAAATTTCTCCCCGTCAAATAAATCCAGCGAAAAAATAATGGGGGATAATACAAACAGATTTTTCAGCCAACTTTTTATTCTCATTTCCTTGAGATAGATCCCAAGCGATAGCCCCTTTTTCATTCTCTTCTCCTCTGTCGCGTCTTCCTCAGGGCAGTAATTGGTAGAGCCTGATCTCATAACCCACTGCTGCTCCCTTCAAATATCTGTGAACAGTTTTCGCCGCACGCCAGATGTTTTGCAGTTCAATCAAGTGAAAGCTTGGATTTTCCACAGAATACAGTAATACCAAAGGATAATTCTCGTCCAGCTTCCGATAAAAATCGGCAATCCATCCATAGACCTCAGGGTCAGACTCCAGGAAAAGGTCTCGTTGTGCCGAGGAAGTCATGACAAACCTCGGTCTGCTGCCGTACTTGTACTGCTCCGGATCAGCTGCTTCAAAGTTACTGAATGCTCCATAGAACCCACCCGGATCCAGAGGGGTATTACTGTCGAACACGGTATTGTTTACTGTCACATTTAATCCCTCACACACCTCTTGCAGAAGGATACGACTGTCAGGGGCCAGAAAGCTTCCGTCAACCGCCATGGCACTTGCCATCAAACTGCCTGCAGGCAACAGAAGCAGCAGGAAACCTGCGCCGAGGGAAGCAGGGAGATTGTTTCCGATTACCTTCTGCAGATCCTCCAGGATATAGAACACACCAAACGCTCCAAGCAAAAGACCCACCGCATAGATCGGCAGCGTATAGCGTTCCCAGTGAATACGCAGCGTTGAGATCGGCACCAGGTAGGCGAAGAAGGTCAACAGCAAAAATGTCTGCTTCCCCTTTTTCATAAAAGATCGAACGATTCCGTATACACTGCTCACAGTCAGCAGCAATCCCATCCGCACTGCAGTATTTTTCAAATAGTAAACCACTGTCTGTGGAAAATTCAACCCGTCAGCGCCCAAATGATACTGTCTGTTCTGTCCTGCCATTTGCTCTAAGACCTTGCTCAGATCAATGATCAAAACAGGGGAAACCGCCAAGATCCCAAGCACGAAAAACAGAATGGCCAAAAGTCCGTCTCTGACGATTCTCATCGGTCTCCTGATATGTGTCACACATACGGCAGCGGCGATGATTGCGCATCCGTATGCCCCCGGATATTTTTCGCAGGTTGCCAATGCAGTAAAGAAAGACATCCAAAACAGCCATGTCACGGATGGTTTTTTCAGATAGCAAAACGCAGACCACAGCACTCCCATCAGGAAAAACAACAGGGGAATATCCGGTGTAATATAATGAGAATGCTCGAGAAAGGATGGGAATACCGCAAAGAGAAGTGCCGCAAACAAAGCCTGGTTTCTCCCCCAATTGAGTGCGATCAAATACGCAAAAACAACTATTCCCATTGAGAAAACTGCCGTCAAGATTCGGGACGCCACGGTAAACAGAGCAAAGTGTTCGCTGTAGTTTACAGCAAAATCATCCAATCCCTGCGGAGCAAAATACAACTCCTGTATTCCAACATACACAAGCGTATTCAGCTTTATCGTAACATGATTCGGTCTGTAATATTCATGCACTTCAAAACTCCGGTCCAGTGCACACTGATAAGCCTGTCCGAAAATGATGCCCTCATCCGGATGCATGTCACCGCGGGGCATTCCCCATCCGATTCCTATCATGCGCAATGTGATCGCCAAAATAAAGATGAGGGCAAGTACACAAAAGTGCCACTTATTGACTTTTTCTCTTATCGATGAAAGAACCATCTATTCTCCTCAGCGTTCCGAGACGCTGCTCTCCTTTCCTACGTTTGATTCCGTGCTGCTGAAAATACCGATAAAGCAAACCGGCAGCAGCAAATAGAACGGCCAGGAATATCGGAAGGATGACATCGGTGAAAGTATCATGATGCCATATTGTGCGATAAGCGGTAAAAACAAAGGCAGCTCCTTCGTAAAGAAGCCCCGCTTTCTCCACGACAATGCCAACGCATACAGCAAGATCCAAAGCGAAAATCCAGGCACAAAGAACAGCCTCAAAACCGGAGTATCCCGCCAAAAATCCGAGAGGCAAACACTCTCATAATATTTCTCCAGTATCCCCCAATTCACAATACGCTTTCGTTCCAGAGGTTCCGGAAACATCTCCGGAGGGTAATTCTCGTACATCACGTAAGAATATTCATAGTACCCCGGATACCAATCCCCCAGCGTATTGGATAAAAACGCCACGATATATTCCTTGGTAAATTGTCGTCCTATCTGTAAGTAAAATTTCCAAAAGGCAATCGGATCTTCCTGATAATGATTTGAATAGAAACTGCTTTTGGCAGGATCCGACAGAAAAGGATCATATGCACGTCCGGTATAGGGAGTCCGCCATCTCAGATTATCCAGATAGTAGTCCATCTGCTCCATTTGTTCGTTTGTCAACTCGTCTGCTTTATTGACCGCGACACGCTGCATCTGCTGAATCGGGATACTCAATGCTTCCCGAACCTGACCGGGTTCGATATCCAACGCTTCGAAGACCGGCCCGGTATATATTTGAAACACCACTGCCGGCAAAAGAATTACCCCAATCAGCGGCAGATAGGCTTTTCCCTTTCTTATTTGCGTAATCCGCAGCACAAGCAAAGCCGCAAAGCAGAACAAATAGATGTGGATACCATTATTTCGAAAGGCACACATGAAAAAACTGATGATCGGAAAGAACAGCAAATTCACTCTTCGGGAAGAATACTCCGCCGGGTTTGTTGCGATTTCTGTAAAATGGCAGACAAACAATACGAGAAACGCAGCATGTAAGGTATCCTTTATCATTGTCACGGATAAACAGGCATTCATAAACCAGATTGCGGAGCATAATTCCGTAAGCAGGACAAGTAAAACCGGAACATTCTTTCTTTTCAATAACAGAACAAGCCTTGCCAAAGCATAGCTTAAGACGATCATTTGAAGCAATGAAAGAAGACCGATGCCATACTCGTAACCAGAAAACAAAGAGCTTCCCAGTTTCATAAAGACCCTGATGAGCCATGTGTGCAATACAGGATGATGGTTATTTGAAATTTCTCCCAGTGCACTCCCAACCTGAGCGATGATGTCATAGGACAAAACACCGGGATACAGGATAAGGTAGGCGGGAATCCATGAAACAAAAATAAATGCCCAGGAGAACAACATGAGTCTGCGGTCACCGATCCGGTCCAGAAATTGCGAGACTTTTTCGTTGTTCAAAATACCTTTCATGCGCGGGACAACGGAAAACAGAAGAAGATTCCCTG
Organism: Acetatifactor sp.; assembly: GCA_018385425.1. Taxonomy (GTDB): domain Bacteria; phylum Bacillota; class Clostridia; order Lachnospirales; family Lachnospiraceae; genus Acetatifactor. The sequence goes on along the minus strand of JAHBAA010000044.1, from coordinate 13,773 downwards.
CCAGGCAGAACAGGAAACATAATAGAAACGGCAAAATAAGTGAGACCTGAAAGTCTATCCTCTGATTTTTGATCATCGGTCCCACTATGGTATAAGCGATACTGTAAAATAAAGCCAAAAGAATAGCCAGTATCTTCTTCGTCATTTCTGTTCCTCCAATTCATGCCGGTATCTTCATTGAAGCAAACTTCAACACGATAAATATATCACATTGACCTCCCTAAATCAATTTGTTTTCTTCTGATTCTCTGCCGTTCCCATCAAACTGATCGTCAATTGAAAGGACTTCTAGGATCGTTTCCACATGGCGAAGAGAAGGATTCAGTATGCACTCTTCTGTCATATCCAGAATCGGTTGTCCGTCCACATCAAAATGCACCTGTCGGATACCGCTGCAGCGGGGTGCATCCACTCCTGGTCTGGCGTGGTAGGTGTTCCAGATATCCCCATTCTCATCCTCCACATAGGCATTGTGACCGGTACCATACTCGCCCGGAACACTTCTGGAGGTCAACAGCGGATAATTTGACTTTTTCCACGAAGAAGCATCCAAAATATTTTGACCCTTGGACAGTGTCAGCAGCCCGACAACATAAGAGGTATCTACTGCAGCTGCGGAATAGGTCACATAAAGCTTATCGCCCCGAATCAACGCAAAGGGACCTTCCACCACGAAGGTGTGATTGTTCTCCCATCCATACTCCGGCTTTGTCAGAAGTATGGGGTCACTCGCTAATTTCCAGGGTTCTTCGGGGTTTAGTTTTGCCAGATACAGCCACGCTCCCAGATCCTTGGGCAAAAACTGTCTCTGGGACCAGATGACATAATCCTCCCCCTCCCAGACAAAATGTGTCATATCAAGGGTGATCTCCTTACCGGCCTCACAGATATCACTTCCGTCTGCGCGCACCACTCTTCTGGGTGCCTCCCAATCCTCCTTCACGATCGGATTGCCGCCATCCTTTAAGATCATGATTCTGCTTTCTTCCTCAAAGAACGGCCCAGGAGTCGCTGCGTGAAGAATGCACAATCTTCCTCCGATTATATGGAACTCCGGTGCCCACAGCAGTCCGCCGATTCCCTCATAGGTCGTGCTGTCCAGGATCAGGTTCTCTTTCGCATTCACCAATTCGGGGATAGAGTCTCCCTCCCGAATATACATGGTATGCTCGTGATCGCCGTCATAGGTTGCAATAAAGTAGTATTTTCCATTCCATTTTCCGATACAGGGGTCTGCATGGTTTCTTGCCACAGGAAAGGGAAATAGATCCTGATGAATGGTTCCTTCTATCTTCTTCTCGCCCGGCACGGAAAAATCCACCTCTTCAAGGTTCCAGTCCACATTGGCAGTGCTGACCGTACCATCGGAAAACACCTTTTTTGCCTTGATCTTACCTAGTTCCTCCCGAGAACCGATGAGTACTTTCTCCGGGAAAACCGTTTTTACATGACGTGGCGTGAGAAGCTTCTGCTTCAAATACTGTGCCAGTTCCTCCGATATCTCAACGCAATTCCACAAATGCGCCCCCTCCGGAAGCTCTTTGATGCTATATGCTTCCTCCAAACTCTCCCCGGACTCCCAAAGGGCTGACAGAGCCAGATACTCCTCCGTAGGCTCCCTCAGTCCCTGCTCTGTGTAGGAAATAAAATCCTTCGTGAGAAAACTCAGAACCAATCCTTCACTTTCCGCATCCGGCTCTCCGTCCGCCAAGGTTCGAACCGCCAGAACCTCATACATGCCGTCTCCCACGGGATGAATATAGGGGTGCCTGATACTCTTAGGGTTCAGAGAACCATCCTTATTCTCCGTTGCTTTTGCAAACAACACCCCACTATTGTGGTTCAGCACAGTCACCTGTCCGTCCTCCTCCAGCATCAAATGCATGCTGTAAGCAAGTCTGGGGTCATAATACACCTCGTCGATGGGCTCTCTGGTGTAGCTCCATAGTCTCTTCATAGCTTCTCTCCTTCATCTACTAATTTCTCAATCAATTTCCAGTTCAAATACGATGGGTCTTGCATCGTTTACCGTCTCGGTCAGAATATGAAGACCTTCTATATCACGCTTCACGCTTTCTATCCGTCCACCATCCAGACGCCTGACCGCCTTCACGATTCCGTGGAAGTTCGGTTTTACGGAAGCGTCTGCCTCTGCAAGGGATCTGATGGTAAGTTCTTTCTTCCCGTTCATGTTCAGACAGGTGGCATAGAGGCAGCCGCCATTCATCGTAAATCGAATATCCTCTGAGGTATACTGTTTTGCCTCACCATCCGCAAATTGTCCTTCCTGCACTTCAGTAGGCCCTTCTGCCGACTTTCTCCAGAGTTTTGCCCCATAGATCGCCTTACCGTTTACCTTCAACCATTCTCCGATCTCCAGAAGAATCTTCTTATCCTCATCCGGTATGGTACCGTCTGCTTTGGGCCCCACATTTAACATCATTCGTCCGTTTTTGCTGACAATATCCACCAGATCCTGAAGAATCTGCACGGATGATTTGTAATCATTTTCCTCTGTATAACACCATGAATTTTTTGCGACAGCGGTATCTGTCTGCCAGATGTAGGGTTTCGCATCGGCAAACTGTCCTCTCTCAATATCCACCACAGCAGTTCCGAATTCAAAGGCATCATGCTTATAGTTGATGACAACCTCCTCGCCCCACTCCGCTGCCCGATTGTAATAATATGCCGCAAACTTTTTCAGATAGGGCTTCGCTGCACTGTGTTGGATCCACCAGTCAAAGTACACCAGCTTCGGTCTGTATTTATCCACCAGTTCACAACAGCGGCAAAGCCAGTCGATCAGATATTCCTCTGTAGGAATGGGCTCCGAATATAAGTCCTGAAGCCCGCGTTCTGCCATTGCCGGCCAATAAAAATCACCTCTTTGCAGCGGTTCCCTGATATCCGAATCAAACTCCTTGCCATGCCCCATAAAAAACCAATGCTCAATTCGATGAGTAGACGCACAGTTTTGAATTCCTCTCTCCTGAAATGCTTTGCTCAGTTCCCCAAGTACATCCCGCTTCGGTCCCATTTTTGCGGCACACCAGTCAGACAGCTCACTGTCATACATCTGAAATCCATCATGATGCTCTGCAACCGGGGTAACATACTGAGCACCGGCTGCTTTGAATAACTCTGCCCATTCCTCGGCGTTGAATTTCTCAGCACGGAACATTGGGATAAAATCCTTGTACCCGAACTCCTTCTGCGGTCCGTATGTTTCGATATGATGCTCATATTCCCTGCTGCCCTGAATGTACATATTTCTGGAATACCATTCACTCCCGTATGCCGGCACCGAATAAATTCCCCAGTGAATAAAAATACCGAACTTCGCTGCCCGATACCATTCCGGAACTCTGTAATTCTGCAGTGATTCCCAGGTCGCATCGTAAGGTCCGTCTGCTATGACCTGATCAATTCTTTTCATCCATTCCTTTTGATCGTACATTTTCCGTGTCCTCCTATCCTGAAGCTGAAAGCCTCCGAGCAATTCAGAACCATTTCCCTGTCAGTTGGCAAAATCCAAGTCTCATCCTATCAAGTATACTATACCATACTATTCCATACTATTCCATAAGAATGTATAGTCTATTGTGCACGTATCAGCAACAATGTAATTTTCTGCCAGCTGCTATTTTTCCACAAAAGACATTTTCAGCATTTCGTCCGCAATATTCAACCCATGGTCACTGATTCTTTCAATATTTCCTGTGATGGTAAAGAGTGAATTGAATAGCTGACTTCCGGCACTCGTTATCTCGTGGGAAACCGCAGAAGTGATATAGATCGATATTTCTTTGTTCAGAAAATCAACATATTCTTCCCGCTGCTCCACTGCCGAATGCTTCTCTCTCCTCTTCTCCATCACCAGTATCGCATCAAAAGCCTCCTGTACGTTTCTCCTTGCCATATCCATCATGCGCATCAGTTCCTTTTTGATTCCCTCCACACAGATTACAGACGCTCCCAGTTTTTCAGTATGAATATGTTTGATATCCAGCAAATATCTTACCCGCATTTTATTCCCGGCCGCTGCCTCCAGTCCGGTGCTCATCATTTGCATTCCGTACAAAAATAAGGCCAGGCCTCCCAGTAAGCCGAAGATAGACGCAGTGCTCATATCTATATCCTTTCCACCTTGATCATGTTTGTATTGCCTGTGTTTCCATCCATCAGCCCGCCTGTCAATACGACATTTTCACCCTGTTCCGGATGAAAAATTTCTCTTACCCTCTCAAGATTATGTGCAAACATTTCCTCCATAGTATCAAACTTCTCACAGAGCACCGGAGTCACTCCCCAGCTTAAGTTCAGTTTTCTCCATCCTTTTTTTGAAGTAGTCATTCCAATAATGTCTACCGGGCATCTGAATCTGCTGACCATCCTCGCTGTATGACCTGTTAAGGAATTCACCACGATATATTTTGCATTCAGATCTGTCGCCATGGCACAGGCAGAATGGGATACCGCATCCAGGTTGCTTTTGATCGTGAATTCCGTGGTCTTGAACTGTTTGTCATATTGAATACTCTTTTCCGTAAATTCTACTGTTTCAGCCATATTTCTGACCGCTTCCACCGGATATTTCCCGGACGCGGTCTCCCCGGAAAGCATGACAGCTGAAGTACCATCATAGACTGCGTTGGCAATATCGGACAGTTCCGCCCGTGTAGGTCGAGGATTCTGAATCATGGATTCCAGCATTTCGGTGGCTGTAATGACCCGCTTTCCCAGCAATCTGCATTTGCGAATCAGGAACTTTTGGACAAAAGGAACCTCCACTGCCGGAATTTCAACCCCGAGATCCCCTCTGGCAATCATGATTCCGTCAGCAATCTCACAGATCTCATCTATATTTTCCACGCCGGCTCTGTTCTCGATTTTTGCGATAATATCAATGTCGCTTCCCCCATGTTCATCCAGAAAGGTTCTCATATCTGCAACATCCTGCTTTCTTGAAACAAAGGAGGCCGCCACAAAATCCACCCCGTTTTGAATTCCGAACAAAAGATCTTCTTTATCCTGTTCACTGAGGAAATCATGCTTCATTACCTTGTTGGGAAAGTTCATGCTCTTTCGATCCGAAAGTTCACCGCCTGTCACAACCACACATTTCGCCTTTGTGTGATCCAGTTCAATCACCCTGAATACAACCAGTCCGTTATTCACCAATATCGTATCCCCCACTGCAAGATTCTCCATAAGCAGCTTATAATTCACCGATACCTGTCTTTCATTTCCTTCTGTCTCCTCCGTGGTAAATGTAAATATATCACCGTCTTCCAGTCTTATCTTACCATGCTCAAAAGTTTGGATACGATACTCGGGACCTTTCGTATCCAACATGATCGGAATAGGTAGTTCCAGGCACTCTCTGGTTTCCCTGATAAGATCGATCTTTCTTTGATGCTCCTCATGTGTACCATGTGAAAAATTTAATCTTGCAACATTCATCCCGGCTCGACACATTTCAGTCAATACGCTGCTATCCTCGCAGGCAGGTCCGATCGTACATATCACTTTAGTTTTTCTCATCGCTGTATTCCTCACTTTCGTCTGTCTTCTTTTTTTCTTCCGTTCCTCCATTATCCAGCCACCATACCCACACACCGGCAGCCACCGCAATCACACATAATACTCCTACAAAAATATCCTGAACCATACTGATCTCCCTTCGAGAGCATACAGAAAGAAGCATCCGGTTTCTCTGTATGCTTCCACAAAAATTTAGTTTTTGCACGCAAATAAGCCCAGTTTTCCCGGGCCCGCCAAACAGGGTATTTATGAGATTCGTTTTTTACCATCAGAGTTGTGTATATATTTTGTGACAAGATGATCATGATTCCCGAAAAGGGCCTGCATCGACTGAAAGCCCAAATAGAATCTGATTTCTGACAGACATATGTTGTTTTGAGCCAAATAATCCGGAGTTCTCCCGGCATCCCATCTGTAACGTGCTAAGCGAGAAGTGAAATATTCGGAGCCCCTGTCTACACGGGTCCTCGTCTGCTTTGCAGAAAATACATGCGCACCGGCAAGAACAGGAGCTGCAGACGAAATATTGAAATCGACTGCACCGCCTGATACATACAGAAAAGAGGAATCTGCTTTGAAAAAATCAAAGTACATTCCAAGAAGAAACAGAAACAATAGTATGAATACACCGATCTGTTTCTTTTTCTTATTGCACATGCGCTCACTCCCTTTCGTCGTCTTATCACATTGCTTCCCTCAAAATCTGCACAAAAGAAAAAGACCTTTTGTGCACAAAAAATGTACACAAAAAGTCTTGTTTAACAACCGTTACCCAGCTCCGGTCCCTAAGGACGTCCTGACGAAAACATGGGATATGCAATGCATACAACTACTCCCTCTTTGATGCCTAAACTGTACCATAAATCCTGTCCTGAGTCAATCGTTCCCTATGGCTATGGCGGTAATATTAACAGAATCTAAACATCCTAAAGCAATCGTCCCTCGGTTGATATGCTCTCCTCCCTATGCAGAGTCACGGTTCCGGTTAACTCTCCCTCTTTCAGAAGGAATTCCCGCAGCATGCAGAAAATTTTCTACTATGGCTGGGATAAATATCTTGCACAGCCGGAGGATTACAATACTTCTGCAGCAGACCTCTACATAGTGACGGGATAGTATAAAAAAGATTAAGCGCACAGCAGGAAACCTGCTGTGCGCTGCCGCTGCAAAAGTCTGCTACAAGGATCCCGACTCTTTCTCTAAAGCATTTATGATTTCTTTATATTTTTCATGATTCATCAGGAAATGAAAGTCCTCTCTTTTTGCAATTTCAAGCACATAGGAGGCCTGATTTTGTTTAGAGTTTGTACAGAAATCACCGTATTCGCAATTTCTGAGAAGAAGTGAATCGTGCTTGTCCGATGGAGCATAACCCTGAAACAAAAGTGCATATTTCATTGCATCTGATAAATAGCTTAATGCTTTGTCTTCTTTCTTATTAGTGCCGTCATTATCCGGTAGCTGTTTGGAAATCGCAGTAATCCCATAGAAAGAATCTTTTCAGCCTCCATATATTTCCCGCGGGAAGAATAGGTGCAACTTAACAGCCTTATCCGGTTCTGATTATTCCGGGATCACCGAGAATTCATGCTCCCCCCGCAATCGCATAGCCGGACAGGGATGTGTATGACCGGGACCAAATGCACAATTGGGACAGCTGAAGCATTTCACATAAGGTGCATTCCACAGGATCGCCTCCGAAAAAGCCGGATCAGCCAGCAATCCGCATCCCAGATCTACAGTGTCTACCAGATCATTTTCCAGCATGTACCTGACCAATTCCACACTACGGAGACCGTTTACCGTAGATACCGGTACTCTTCCCCTAAAGTGTTTATGCATTTCCACGCCCAGTGCTGCAATCTTGTTATAGGGTAATGACTCATCATAGGGGACATCGTCGAACTGCCCTATTCCGCAGGATACCTGCAGATAATCACAGCCTGCCGCAACATAGAGCTCCGCAACTGTCTTCGCTTCCTGCACGGTAGGGTCTGCACCGGAAATCCTCGCCGAAATAATGAAATCTTCTCCGCAGGCTTTTCTGATTCCCGCGATGATCTCACATCCAAAGCGTGCCTTATTCTCAACACTACCGCCATATTCATCGGTTCTCTGATTCACATTGGACGCGAAGTCATTGATCAGATAAGCATGGCAGGCATGGAGCTGCACGCCATCATAACCCGCTTTCTGTGCCCGAATTGCTGTTTCCACAAATTGCTGAATGATTCTTTGGATATCCTCGTGAGACAGTTCCACCGCTTCCACATCCCGATAACCATCATTCCATGTTACCTTCGTGGGAGAGGTGAGCGGTCCGCAATCCGGATGGGTTCCCAAGCCACCATGATGGATCTGGGGAATCACCAGTGTATCATGTTTATGTATGGCATCCACCAGCTTTTTGTGACCCGCAATCTGTTCGTCGCACCACAACCCTAATTGAGAGGGAAACAGCCTTGCTTCTTTGGCAACACAGGTTGCCTCCACAACGATCAGCCCTACTCCATGGGCGGCTCTTGCCTCGTAATGCTTTACAAATTCCTCCGTGACGATTCCGTCGTCACCGGCAGCAAACTTCACTGTCGGCGCCATGGTAATTCTGTTTTTACAGATCCTTTTTCCGATTTGAATCGGAGAAGTAACCTCTGCCATACTTCTTTCCTCCAACCCCTCTATGCTGCTCTCTTGTTATTATTATCAGATCTCTATAGAAACCTTATTGCACTGATACCAACTCAATGCGGAAATTCAGCTCTTTTCCCGCCATCTCATGGTTCGCATCGAAGGTAATCGTTTCAGCGGTTTTTCCTACAACCTTCACCGGAATAGGCTGACCCATGGTATTATACAGATAAACCTGTTGTCCCGGCTCCAGATCCTCAGAACCGGGCAGCTGTGCTATTTCCAACGTAAAAATAGCATTAGGATCAGAAGGGCCATAGGCCTCCTCAGGCATAAGATGCACGTCAAGAATCTGTCCCACTTCCATAGTGGCCACTGCTTTATCAAACCCAAGTATCATCATGCCTGCACCGCAGATGAATTCCAGTGGTTCTCCTCTGTCATAAGAGGAGTCGAACTGCACGCCATCCGCAAAGGTACCTCTGTAATGTACTTTGCAGGTCTTCCCTACATTGGGACCCTCAAATTGCGGTTTTTGACTGCAGCCGCCGCAGGAATGCCCCTCTGCGTGACCACACCCGTGTTCGCCGCAGCCCCTATTTTCACAGGAATGCTCCTCTTTCCCATGATGATGGCAGGTAACGCCTGCATCGACTAACTCACCATTTAAATAGGCCGTGACCGCAGCGTCCGTATCTCCCTCTGCACCTGCGCAAACCATAATTCCTGCCTCATTAAGGGCAGCCTGCGCTCCTCCTCCGATGCCTCCGCAGATCAATACGTTCACCTGATGTTCCTCCAGAATCCGTGCCAAAGCACCATGCCCCGCTCCTTGTGGATCGATCAACTCTGAGGACACGATTTTCCCCTCTTCCACCTCATACAGCTTAAAGGACTCTGTTCTCCCAAAATGCTGAAATACCTGACCGTTTTCATAGGTAACTGCTATCTTCATCTTTTCCTCTCCTTATTTTTCATTCTTACTATTCCAATATACTTCTGTCAAAGCCATTATTCAAATCCCTTTTCTCTCAGATATTCATAACTGATTCTCAGGGATTCAAACGGGTCTCTGCGACAGATATCCTGCTCCACAAGCGCCCATTTTGTCCCTGCATTTTGGCAGGCACTGATAATCGCATTCCAATCCAGATTGCCCTCTCCCACTTCGGCCATCTCCTGTGCAAAATCCTTTTCGGGATTGATACTTAGATCCTTAAAATGTACCGCCATTGCTCTTTTGCCCAGACCGGAGATGAAATCCGCGGGATTCACACCGCCGACCTGCAGCCAGTAGGTGTCGAGAATAAAGAAGAAAGCTTCCGGATCAGTTTCGTGGATCAGGCGATCTATGACCCGCACCCCGTCCAACTTCGCAAACTCGAAGGAATGATGGTGATACCCAAAAAGCATCCCCGCCCGCTTCAGTTCTCCGGATACCCTGTCCGCATCCCGAATAAATTGATTCACCGCCTGTGGGTTTGCCCGAATGCTCCAAGGCATGGAACCGATTCCACAGAGTTTGCAGCCCAGTTTCTGATTGTAAGCAATGATTTCGTCCAGATTCTCCAGAAAGCCGTCAAAACTCCGATGCGTCGTCACTACCTCCAAATGGTATTGGTCAAGAACTGTCTTCATCTCATCTGCTTTCAGATTGGTTCCGGATATCTGTACGATCTGATATCCGATCTCATGGATCCGACGGCAGGTCCGATCAAAATCTTCTATCGTTTTCATGAAATCTCTCACGGTATATAGCTGTGCACCGATTCTTTTCTCCATCTTTGAAATTCCTCCTACCTGATCATGGCTCCTGTTATCGATCAGAGAATCAACAGAACAGGTTCTCCTCCCTGACTGTGCCTATTATAAGGCCTTCTTGACACTGATTGCTTTCATGGGGCACATCTCCTGACAACAAAAACAGGAAATGCAGCCCTTTTTCCGAAACTTTGCCTTTTTGTCCTTGATTGTGATGATCTGTGCCGGACAGCTCTCCGCACATTTTCCGCAGCCCACACACAATGATTTGTCAAGCTGCGGATAGGATTTCAGTATCTTTCCCGCAATCAGCGTAAAGGGCTTTTGCAGAAATCCGGGCAGGGAGCCCGCGAAGTCCAGTTTCTTGGTATCCGGCTGGGTAAAGGGTGTCAGATCGCCAGGGATCGGATCACCGGTGAGAACCAACTCCTTGGGATTTGCGAGCCCTGCTTCCACAGCCTGCCGAATCATGGCAATCTCCATAGGCTCAATTCCCATTAAGCCTGCCGCAAAGTAATCCTGCGTATACATATCCTTCGAAGCCAAAAGCATGTGCAGCGGATGAGAGGTCCCTCCGGTGGGACCGTTTCCTTCCATGGCATCGATGGCATCGATGATCGTCAGCTGAGGATTCACTGTCTGAGCCAGTTCAACAAGCATCCTGGAAAAATCTTCGATCTCCGGCCAACGATAGTGCATCTGCGGCTTCTCAAGTCCGGGAATGGTGCCGAACAAATTCTTGATGCCTCCGGAGTAACCGGTCATGGCATGGGTTTTCAGCTTACAGATATTGATAATATAATCCGCCTCACAGATCGGCGTGATCAAATGGAAGGAATGATTGGCAAAACCGGCAGGACAATTCACAGTTTTCGCGGTAAAATCCATATTCAGCTTAATATCCGGCTGCAGCTGCTTCATGCCGCAGACAGAATAGACATTTTTCATATACTCTGCGTTATAGAGTCCGCCGGAGCTCTCTGCCAGCGTAATGTCCTCCACTCCCTGTTCTCTCAGCCACCGGGCGACCGCCTTGACCACCAACGGATGCGTCGTGGCGGGAAATTGAGGGCTTTTTGCCATGACAAGGTTTGGTTTGATCACAACCTTAAGCTCCGGCCGCAGCTCCTTCGCGATCTCAAGATCCTCCATGAATCGGCATACTGCCGAATATATCTTTTCCTCCTGATATTCCTGTACCAGATAAATCGCTTGTTTCAAATCAATCTACTCCTTCCGAAAAAACATTTCCACTTAATCCCGGATTTGCAATACGCCCCAGGATCAATACTCCCCTGTGTCCACAATAGGTTTGACAATCCCAATATAGTCATGTGCTTTACCGGTAAACTTCTCCGGATGAATGGGATGATGGATGTTGTAAATCATACCGTTCTCTTCTATCCGATTATCCAGATGTTTTTCATCGATATGAACATTGACGACCTCCAGGCATACCATCACGCGGTCATCTCCGGGAACTATTTCCTTTTCCCAGAAAAATTTGCACTCCAGATTCATAAAGCATTCCTCTACCATAGGTGCGTTAACCTTTGCGGCCTTCACTGCCGTCAATCCTGATTCTGCCAATTCGTCTGCTTCCCATTGATTATTCCGGATGGTTGCCATAGCCTTATCGTAGAGATCCACAGACAAGAAATTCACCACGGCACATTCCTGTTCCAATACAGTCTTATAGAAATGGCCTCCCTTATATACACTGGAAAGAATCACAAAAAAACGGCTTCCTTTATCAGCGGTAGTAAAAGCAGCCCATGACTGCATGCAGGCATTTGTTTTTCCGTTTGATTTATAGGTCGTAACCAAAAACATCGGTGAGGGAATGGATGTCACAAATTCCAACCAGTTAAATCCCCACGCTTCTAATCCCTTCATGTTCTCAGGCACTTTATAATATTCTCTCTTCATAGCAAACCTCCAATTGATACTGATCAAAAATTGTCTATTTCTCTTCTTTCAAATGAGCTCCGGATAACGAATCGTGCTCGTCAAACTCAAGTCCACCGGTGCTTTACACTAGGAAATGCCGAGGATATTTCGTTCCATGCTTCTCAACAGATCGTGGGAATCATCCTCGATATGCGACAGATAAGTGACCATGATTCCTCTCTTTGGCAGACAATAGCATTTCTGCTTCCATTTTCCATTGATGCTGAAACCATCCCGATATTTCCAAATATAGAAACCATATCCACCTTCCCGGTTCATCTGCTGAACAGAGGTAGCCATTCGTACATATTCTTCCGAGACGATCCGCTTCCCATTGTACACTCCCTGATTGCACAGAAGCAACCCTACCTGACTGAGTTCATGGACCGTTAATTTCATCCACGAAGCACCATAGAAATAGCCTTCCGGGCATCTTCCGTACTCAAAATGTATGATACCGAGAGGCTTCAGGATCTCCTCTTCAATCACCCGACCCAGATCCTCTTGAAACACCTCCGTCAGTGCTACACCTACCAGATACACACAGATATTGGAATAATTGAATACCTTTTCTTCCGGATGTTCCACCACGCAGGAAAGCGAAAAGTCCAAATAGCTATCCCCTTCCGGTCGAAAGGGAAAACCACCTACCGACATAGTAAGCAGCCGATGAATTGTCAGGTGCTGAAAAGCCTCTCTCTGAGATGGAGACATTTTCTCTACTCTGTCAGACGGCAGATACCGCAGGATGGAGTCCTCTAAACGGATCAGCCCTCTGTCATATGCGATCCCTACCGCCAGTGACAAAATGGTCTTAGTCGCAGAATAAATGTCATGGATCTGATCATTTGTATCTCCATAACTATGGGTCAGCAGACCATTTTCGTAAACCTCCACCCCAAAAACATTCCAGTTGTTTTTTTGAATATCTTCAACAAACGCCTTAAAATCCACTTTGTTTCGGTTTGTCATGGTAAGCCCTCCAATCACACGATTCACAGTCTCAACAGGAGTCATCTGGCAGACTACTTCATGAACCCTAAATCCATCAGCGTTGCTCTGCATGGTGCTCCATCTGTATCCGTCAGATTAAGAGGGGCACAATTTAGGAAATAGGCACCGTCAGGTACCGCAGTTAACCTGATTCCTTCAAGCAACACTACCTCTGCCCCCAGCAGAACCAGATGTACCTTCATCGGTCCATCCTCCGGTCCCACTGTCTGTGATTCGTTTCCCACCAAGTCTACGGCTGCTTCCGCAAAAACCTTTGCGGCCTCTAAGGTAATGGTTGCCTTTCCCTTAATCAGAATCCTTTTCTCTGCCCCGACATACGCTTTGGAAGCTCTCTCAAGGATATCCCTTGCATCCTGTGCAGTCACATCTCCCCCATGACCTTCCACATAAGAAGGTCCTATGAATTTCTCCAATTTCACCTGGTCAATACCCTTGCCATCCTTCAGAAAATGAAACGGAGCATCCACATGCGTTCCGTTATGTGCACACATGGAAAAAGCAGTCAGATTGCATACATCTCCGCTTTCCATTCTCAGAATCGCCTTCTTCTCCGGCTTGGGGTCTCCCGGAAAAACTTCACATTCAAATAACGGCTGTGTGATATCATATATCATTCAAACTTCCTCCAAGATACATCAACTTTCTACCGTCCCGAGCACTTTTTTCGTTCCCTAGTTGTCCCTGTACATGGCAAGCACTCGCTCCAGTTCTCCGCCTTCGATCCGACCATCCGGCAAACTGAGCAAAACCATTAGAATCGGCGTACTCCTTTGCCTCCTCCCACATCTTACTTCAGTCATCGAATGTCTTAACCTTCGGTACTGCTTTCATCCTATATCCCCCTTTTCCCTGACCATACCGGTTGTCTCATAT
>JAHBAA010000033.1 GCA_018385425.1 Acetatifactor sp. | reverse complement strand
ACTATTTCAGTCTTTTCTAAACTAGTCACTGTGCATTTGTTCTACATTACTTTGATTATATCGATGTATTATTACCTTGTCAATCAGTAGAGCAAATTCTGTCAAAACTGAAAGAATTTACCAAATTTTGCACAGAGTATTTACAAATGCAGCCTCTTACATCACCTTCTGAATCATCTGCTCGATGTTCTGCGCGTACTGGATACAGCTGTTCTTGTCGATATAGCCTTCCATATACAGATCAAGCAGTGCATCATCCATGGTCTTCATGCCCACGCCCTTACCGGTCTGCATAACGCTGGTCAGCTGGAAGGACTTGTTCTCACGGATCAGGTTGCGAACAGAATAGGTTGCATGCAGTACCTCGAAGGCTGCCACACGGCCCATACCGTCCATGGTAGGGATCAGCTGTTGAGAGATGATCGCCTCCAATACGGTAGCCAGCTGAACACGGATCTGCTGCTGCTGGTGAGGCGGGAATACGTCGATAACACGGTCTACGGTACTTGCGGCACCGATGGTATGCAGGGTGGACAGAACCAGGTGTCCGGTCTCTGCCGCTCTGACTGCGATACTGATGGTTTCCAGGTCACGCATCTCTCCCACGAGGATGACATCGGGGTCTTCACGAAGTGCTGCACGAAGTGCATTTGCATAGTCGTGGGAGTCCATACCAATCTCTCGCTGGTTAACGATGCTCTTCTTATGCTTATGCATGTACTCGATAGGATCCTCCAGCGTGATGATATGAGCGTCTCGCTCCTCGTTGATCTTGTTGATCAGCGCCGCCAGAGTAGTGGATTTACCGGAACCGGTAGGTCCGGTTACCAGGATCAGTCCTCTCTTTCTCTCGTAGAGATCTACCACAGACTGGGGAATACCCAGATCCTCGGGATTCGGAATCCTCATACCTACGAGACGAAGCGCCAAAGCCACAGAGCCACGCTGCTTGTACACATTGACACGGTAACGGCCGAACTCCGGAATGGTCAGGGACATATCGTACTCGCCGCGCTCCTCGAAGGTAGCCAGCTGCTGAGGATTCATAATGTCCACCGCGATGGCTTTGGTATCCTCCGGCGTTAATACCGGGAAGTCCATGGCAACCAGTCTGCCGTTGGCACGTACCTTAGGCGGCACGCCCACCGTAATATGTACGTCACTAGCCTTCATATCATTTGCAAATTTCAGAATACTTTCGAGAAATATCATTTTTCAACCCTACCCCTTCAAATAAACCTGCATCAAAATAAATTTGATGCAGGTTCAATTTTTCATTCTATGCCGACGTTTCTTACAGATCATTCATCAGCTTCATCTTATAGTCAGTAAATTCTTTCTCGGTGATCACACCTGCGTTCTGGAGCTCCATCAGGTTGTTTGCCTTGCTCTTGAACTCAGACATATCAGAGCAGGGTGCAAGGATCTCAGCCAGGCTTCTCTGCTTCCAGTTCTCATAATCTGCTTCCGTGATCAATCCGAGCTTAGGAAGAAGCATACGAGCCTGAAGCTTCTTGCCGTAATCGGTGATAGAATCGATCTTTCTGATCAGGTCGGTCTTCCTCGTATAGAACTCGGTCTGGCTCAGCCACTCACAGTCACGCAGGGTCAGCATTCTCTGAATCAGAGTCGTCAACTCGTCCAGATTGCCCTCCCAGTCAATGCTCAGACACTTATCGCAGAGTTCCTTCTGCTTCAGACGAAGTTCGCCGAGGTTCAGGTAGTGCTCTTCTGCAAGGATCGGCCACTTCTCAAGCTTTGCGGCCCACTCCTCCAGAGGATCTTCCAGGCTGACCTCCATATTTTTAAACAGCTTGTTGATGGTCTTCTTGTACTCGGTGTCAGAGATAAACTGGCTGTCACGGAGCACAGGGAGCTTGCGCAGCTTCATGCGGAAAGCATCCATTTCATCATTGACAGAGATATCCATATTCTCGATCAAGGTGTCTCTGTAAGCATTGTACTCTTCCTCGGTGATCACTTCTCCCATCTGCAGGAAGCTTAATTTCTGGATGTTCTGAGAGAACTCTTCCAGATCAGGGGTATCGAAGTCGCAGCACTCCTTGATGATGTCTCTGCGGTTCGCCTCAAACTCCTTCTCGGAAAGCACACCGCACTCCTTCAGGATGATCATCTTCTGAATCTTCTCGTTGAACTCGGTCAGGTCGCAATACTCGCTGACAAGCTCGGTCTTCTTCACCTTAAATTCTTTCTCGCCCAACAGACCGCAATCCTTCAGAACGGTCAGCTTCTCCATTCTCTTATTAAATTCATCGGTAGACATTCTGCCGTTATTGCTGCTGCTTGCAACAGGGGTAACAGGTCCGGGTGCTTCGGGAGTCATAGGTGCGAAGGTCTCGGGAACAGGCTTCTCCTCAGGAATCACAACAGACTCCTTCGCAGGCTTAGCAGGCTTCACTGTGTCGTCAACTTTCTCCTTCTGTCTGGAAGCTTCCATGCGAAGCTCTGCCACACTCTTGGTGCGGGGAGCGGGTTCGTCAGAGATAGTAGGCTCTGCAGCCTTGGGAGCAGGAGGAACAGGGACAACAGGTGCAGCGATGGTCTCTTCCACCTCTCCGCCGGAGCTGCGCTTCAAATTGGTGATCAAAGCTACAGCTTCCTCTGCGGATCTCATCTGAGGAAGAGCGATCTGGCACTTCTTAGCACCGTAGAGGTTCGCAATACGTGCCTTGAAGAACAATGCATCGGTACCGTTGTATTTGTCAATTCTTGCAGAACTGACCTCTGAAATTTTAAAGGAAAAATCGTCTACGTACCCATTCTTTCCTTCCTCGTTACACACGTAACCTCTGCCGGAAAGCACTCCGTTCTCAACCTTTAAGAACAGTACTTCCGCATTCTTGTTACGACGTCCGAAGAGAGAGGTACTCTCATAACAATTGAATGTTCTTGATCCTTCCATGTTAAGCCTCCTTTAAGTCTGTCAAAAGCGTATCTAACCGCCTTATCATTGATGAAAGTTGGGAAAAAAGTCCCTCAAAAACTAGCTTTTCCTCGAAAAAGGTGCACACTAAAGTAACGGTTTTTGTAACCACTTCCAACTCTACTGTTAATAATAACAAGAAAAATGAAAAATAGCAACCCTTTTTCTGTCTTTTTCACGAAGTGTTTTGACAATTTTTTTACGTTTTTTTTGACAGTTTGAACAAATACTTTTTCGTCAATAAACGTGCCCGAGCACTTACGCACTTTCCAAAAACAAAATAAAAAAAGAGTAGAAAATCTACTCTTTTTCATCTTCTTGTACCTTCAAAACCGAACACTGATCAAATCTCTCTTTCAAGACTTCTTTCTATCTTGGTTAAGCTTTCGACCGATTAGTAAGTGTCAGCTGAAAGCATTACTGCTCTTACACCTCACTCCTATCTACCTCGTCGTCTTCAAGGGGTCTCTAGTTGGATATCTCATCTTGAGGGGGGCTTCACGCTTAGATGCCTTCAGCGTTTATCCCTGCCGGACATGGCTACTCTGCCGTGGAGTTGGTCTCCAACAGATGCACCAGTGGTCCGTCCACCCCGGTCCTCTCGTACTAAGGGCAGCTCCTCTCAAATATCCTCCGCCTACGCCGGATAGGGACCGAACTGTCTCACGACGTTCTGAACCCAGCTCGCGTACCGCTTTAATGGGCGAACAGCCCAACCCTTGGGACCTGCTACAGCCCCAGGATGCGATGAGCCGACATCGAGGTGC
>JAHBAA010000176.1 GCA_018385425.1 Acetatifactor sp. | reverse complement strand
CACAGCCGGAGGTCACCCCGCCGTCGGAGCCGGAGGTCACTCCACCGTCGGAGCCGGAGGTCACTCCACCGTCGGAGCCGGAGGTCACCCCGCCGTCGGAGTCGGAGGTCACCCCGCCGTCGGAGTCGGAGGTCACCCCGCCGTCGGAGTCGGAGGTCACCCCACCGTCAGAGTCGGAGGTCATCCCCCCGTCAGAGTCGGAGGACACTCAGTAGGAGTCTGTTGTCGCACAGGAGAGGATGGAGAACATGAAGTGTAGTCAATGGAAAGTAGTTACAATCCTTTTTGTGATGTTGTTTGCAGTGATCAGTCTGTCCGGCTGTAAAGAAGAGAAGCCTGTGGGGACGATCCGTATCGGATCCCTGAAAGGCCCCACCTCTCTCGGACTGTTGGCTATGATGCACAGCGAGGAAGTTACAAACGGGAATGTTTACGAATTTCAGATGGCGGTTTCTGCAGAAGAACTGCTTCCTCTGATGGCAAAAGGAGAACTGGATATCGCATTGCTCCCCGCGAATGCAGCTGCCAATCTGTATGCCAAGACAGAGGGCGGCATTGCGGTCATAGATATCAACACCTTGGGGGTATTGTATCTGGTGACCGGGGACAAAGAAGTGCGTTCCCTACAGGATCTGGAGAATCGGACCGTGTACCTGACCGGGAAGGGTACTACACCGGAGGCCTCCCTGCGGTATTTGCTGCAGGAGTATGGTGTGTCGGGATGTACCCTGGAATTTAAGTCGGAACCTACAGAGGTGGCAGCGGCGTTGGCTGCCTGTCCGGATGGCGTGGGGCTTCTTCCCCAGCCTTATGTGACTGCCGCATTGACACAGAATCCGGATCTGTGTGTGGTTGTGGACTTAGACGATGTCTGGTGCGCCACAGAAGGCGGCAGCGGCGGCATGGTGACCGGTGTCACGGTGGTGAACAGAACGTTTCTGGATCAGTTCCCCGACGCGGTGGAACAGTTCCTCAGCGACCACAATGAAAGCGTGAGGTCGGTGAATGCCGATCCGAAGCAGTCCGCTGCATGGGCAGTGGAAGCCGGAATTGTGGCGAAGGAAGCGATTGCCGTTTCCGCGATCCCTGAGTGCAATCTGGTCTGTATCACCGGCGATGAAATGCGGGATGCTCTGTCTGCGTATCTGCAGGTTCTGGCTGATTTTGACAGTAAACTCATCGGAGGAAAGATGCCCGGAGAGGATTTTTACGCTGAGCTGCAGGAAAAGAGGGAACGTTGACAATGAGCAAAAAGTGGAAGACAATTATGCGAAAGGCCTTCATTGCAGCATTCTGGCTGATGCTGTGGTGGGGGCTTTCCCTGTGGATTGGCAATGATATCATACTGGTTTCTCCGCTGAAAGCGTTTGCCAGACTGACGGAGCTATTGGCGGAGGGCACAGTGTTTGAGGCTGCGGGCAGGACACTTGGCAGAATTGCCCTTGGATTCTTCGGCGGGCTTGCCGCGGCAACCCTGCTGGCCGTCCTGTCTGCAAGGTATCACCTTGCTGAGGAACTGCTTGCCCCGATGACCGGTCTTCTGACAGCGGTGCCGGTGGCATCCTTTGCAGTGCTTTTGCTGATCTGGCGGGGCCCCTCCTTTTTGGCGGCAGCCATCAGTTTTCTGATCGTGTTTCCTGCAATCTACACTGCCACCCTGCAGGGAATCCGCAGCGTGGATGGGAAGCTGCTGGAGATGGCGAAGGTTTTCGGGATGCCTCTGTGGAATCGGTTGTTCTATCTCTACAGACCCGGGGTGAGACCCTTTCTGGTCAGCAGCCTGAAGGTGGCAGTGGGAATGAGCTGGAAGTCCGGTGTGGCGGCGGAACTCATCGGTGTTCCCGCCCATTCGCTGGGAGAGCAGCTGTATCTTTCCAAGGTGTATCTGGACACCGCAGGTGTGTTTGCCTGGACTGCTGTGGTTGTGGTGCTGTGTTTTCTGTTTGAAAAGGCAGTACTGACCGGAATGGAATGCTTTTTTGACTGGCAGCCTGACTGCAGGGCTGTGAAGGATCCCGGGAAAAAGAGCGGACACCGCAGCAGTGATCTTTCCTACCGCAAAACGGGCACCGGCTCGGAGGGTGCCGCAGCGGTCATCATTCAAAATCTTCATAAGGAATTTGGCGGAAAGACTATATTCTCTGTAACAGAGTGCACGCTGTTGCCCGGGCAGATCTACAGATTAGACACCCCCTCCGGTTCCGGAAAGACCACCTTTCTTCGTATTTTGGCAGGGTTGGAGCCCTATGGGGGGAGCATTAGACTGCAGACGATGGAGATGACTGATATTGGTACGGATTCGTCAGAACAGTTGGAGATGAGTGTTCTTCCGCAGTGCAGCATGTGCTTTCAGGAAGACCGTCTTTGTGAGGAAGTTTCCGCCGTGAAAAATGTGGCCATGGTGGTGGGCGACGAGAAGCGCGCCAAAGAAGCGTTGACACAGGTCCTTTCCGCGGAAGATCTGGACAAGCCCTGCAGGCAGTTGAGCGGCGGAATGTGTCGCCGTGTGGCGGTGGTCCGTGCCATGGAGGCTCCCGGAGAGGTGGTTTTACTGGATGAGCCCTACAATGGTCTCGACGAGGAAAACCGCAAGAAGGTACAGGACTATATTCTATCCCGACAAAGAGGAAGGATGATCCTGATTGCCTCCCATGTTCCGCCGGAAAAAGGAGTACTCTGAGCTTCTCACGGTCGGAATCGTATGGCGTGCATTTCCCAAATGCCGCAACTTAATGCTTTACAATTTTAACTTGATAAAGTATAATAATATCAGTTGTTCCCTGCGGGGAGAGAAGAGAGAGGATTTTGAGAATGAAACAGTTGATGCTTGGTAATCAGGCTTTCGCCAGAGGATTGTATGAGGCAGGCTGCTGCGTGGTATCCAGTTATCCCGGGACACCCAGCACCGAGGTGACGGAAGAGGCGGCGAAGTTTGACGACATTTATTGTGAGTGGGCGCCCAATGAGAAGGTAGCCATGGAGGTTGCTTTCGGTGCCTGCCTTGCGGGTAAGAGAAGCTTCTGCGGTATGAAGCATGTTGGCCTGAATGTGGCTGCAGACCCCCTTTACACCTGTTCTTACACCGGTGTGAATGCGGGTATGGTGATTTGTGTTGCGGATGATGCGGGAATGCATTCCTCCCAGAATGAGCAGGACTCCAGGCATCATGCCATCGCGTCCAAGGTTCCCATGCTGGAGCCCTCCGATTCCCAGGAGGCATACGCTTTTGCAAAGCTTGCCTATGAGATCTCCGAGACCTTTGATACGCCCGTGATCATCAAGATGTGTACCAGAGTGGCACATTCCCAGAGCATTGTGGACACTGCAGAACGCGTGGTGCCCCCTGTGAAGGCTTATGAGAAGAATATCGCGAAATACGTGATGATGCCAGGCAATGCCATCCGCCGTCATCCCTTCGTGGAGGAGCGCACCAGAAAGCTGATCGCCTATGCGGAGAACTGCGAACTGAACAGAGTGGAGATGGGAGATACCCGTCTTGGAATCATTACTTCCTCCACCAGTTATCAGTATGTGAAGGAAGTATTCGGCGATACCGCCTGCATCTTAAAGCTTGGCATGATCAATCCTTTGCCCGAGAAGCTGATCCTGGATTTCGCTTCCAAGGTGGAGAAGGTTGCCATCGTGGAGGAACTGGATCCGATTATCGAGAACCACTGTAAGGCTCTTGGACTTGAGGTCACCGGTAAGGACGTGTTCCCTATGGAGGGAGAGTACTCCCAGAATATGATCGCGGAGAAGCTGGAGGGGAAGGCTGCCGCCTACTGCAAGCTGGATGAGACCCTGCCTGTGAGACCTCCCGTGATGTGCTCCGGATGTCCTCATAGAGGTCTGTTCTATACATTGAAGCAGAATAAGGTGACTGTTTTGGGTGATATCGGCTGCTATACCCTTGGTGCGGTAGCCCCTTTGAGTGCAATGGATGTGACTCTTTGTATGGGTGCTTCCATCAGTTCCATTCACGGCTTTAACAAGGCATTGGGCGAGGAGAGCCAGGGAAAGACGGTTGCCGTCATCGGTGACTCCACCTTTATGCATTCCGGGATGACCGGTCTGGCGAATATCGCTTACAATCAGAGCAATTCTACGGTCATCATTCTGGACAATTCCATCACCGGTATGACCGGTCACCAGCAGAATCCCACCACCGGATATAACATCAAGGGAGATCCTGCAGGTAAGATCAATCTGGAAGAGTTATGTCATGCACTGGGATTCAACCGTGTCACTGTGGTAGATCCTTACGATCTGGCAGAATGTGACAGAGTGCTGAAGGAGGAGCTGGCTGCAGATGAGCCCTCCGTGATCATCAGCAGACGTCCCTGCGTCCTGTTAAAATATGTGAAGCCGAAGAAGCCTCTGAAGGTTCTGTGTGACAAATGCGTAGGATGTAAATCCTGTATGAGACTGGGCTGTCCCGCCATCAGCATGAAGAATGGCAAGGCTGCCATCGATACCACCCTCTGTGTAGGATGCGGTGTTTGCAAGCAGTTGTGCAGACTGGGTGCACTGGAGTCTCAGGAATAAACGGAACAGGAAGGTTTTCCTGGGAAACAGGTTGATTGCCTCGGTGCGCTGACAAAGCACCGAAGGCCGGAATGGAGGATTTATGAATACGAAGAATATAATGATCGTCGGCGTGGGCGGACAAGGTTCTCTGCTTGCCAGCAAGCTTTTGGGATATCTTCTTTTGCAGGAAGGATATGATGTGAAGGTTTCCGAGGTGCATGGTATGAGCCAGCGCGGCGGAAGTGTTGTTACCTATGTGCGTTTTGGGGAGAAGGTTTATTCCCCGATTATTGATAAGGGAGAGGCTGATTTTATCGTTTCCTTCGAGGAATTGGAGGCAGCCAGATATGTGGAGTACCTGAAAAAGGATGGTCGTATCGTGACCAATACCCAGCAGATCGATCCCATGCCCGTCATCACGGGAGCAGCAGAGTATCCCACCGATCTGATCAGCAAGATCGAGAAGCTGGGAATCGCAGTGGACGCTATGGACTGTCTGTCTCTGGCGGAGGAAGCAGGCTCTGCAAAAGCGGTCAATATCGTGCTGATGGGAAGACTGTCCAAGTATTTCGACATTGCCCCTGAGAAGTGGGATCAGGCCTTGGAGGCGTGTGTACCCGCCAAGTTCCTGGAGCTGAATCGGAAGGCCTTTG
This sequence comes from Acetatifactor sp., assembly GCA_018385425.1. GTDB lineage: Bacteria > Bacillota > Clostridia > Lachnospirales > Lachnospiraceae > Acetatifactor. Next base: position 1,904 of record JAHBAA010000176.1, on the reverse strand, counting down.
CGCTGGGACGGGAAGCATAAGGGCGAAACTGTTTGCTGCGCTCGGTCCGGATGGGAAGCCGGGGAGTAGAATGATCTTTCGACCGAATCTGTATTGGGGATTGGGTCTTTGGATAAATTTTTTCACAATAGGAGAGAAACAATGAAGAATTATTTCCAACCAGAAATCGAGACAATGCCTGTGGAGCAGCTGAAGGCATTGCAGAGTGAGCGACTTGTGGAGCAGGTAAAGTTCGTCTACGACAATGTAGAGTTTTACCGCAGCAAAATGGATGAGGCCGGCGTGAAGCCCGAAGACATCAAGAGCGTAGATGACCTGTACAAGCTTCCCTTTATCACGAAGGATGACTTGAGAGACCAGTATCCTTACGGCTTGCTGGGTGTGCCTCTTTCAGAGTGTGTACGTATCCAGTCCACCAGTGGTACCACCGGCAGAAGAGTGGTTGCTTTCTACACCCAGAAGGATATCGATATCTGGGAAGAGTGCTGTGCGAGAGCGATCGTTGCTGCAGGCGGAACCAAGGATGATGTTGTTCATGTATGCTACGGCTACGGTCTGTTCACAGGCGGCCCCGGCTTAAACGGTGGTTCTCATAAGGTTGGAAGCCTGACTTTGCCGATGTCCTCCGGCAACACCGACAGACAGCTGCAGTTCATGGAGGATCTTGGTTCCACCATTCTCTGCTGTACCCCTTCCTATGCCGCTAACCTGGGCGAGACCATCAAGGCGAGAGGCCTGAAGGACAAGATCAAGCTGAAGGCAGGTATCTTCGGTGCAGAGCCCTGGACCGAGGAGATGAGACATAACATCGAGAATACCCTTGGTATCAAGGCTTACGATATCTACGGTCTGACCGAGATCTCCGGCCCCGGTGTATCCTACGAGTGTGAGGCACAGGCCGGCATGCATATCGCTGAGGATCACTTTGTTCCTGAGATCATTAATCCCAAGACCGGTGAAGTGCTTCCCGAGGGTGAGGTCGGTGAGCTGGTATTCACCTGCATCACCAAGAAGGCATTCCCTCTGCTGCGTTATCGCACCAGAGATCTCTGCTACCTGACCAGAGAGGCATGTCCCTGCGGACGTACCCACATCCGCATGCACAAGCCTATGGGCAGAAGCGACGATATGATGGTGGTTAAGGGCGTCAATGTATGGCCTTCTCAGATCGAGGCAGTTCTGCTGCAGCAGGGCTTCGAGGCGAACTACCAGATCGTCGTTGACCGTATCGGCAACAACGATACCATCGAGGTACAGGTGGAGATGACTCCTGAGATGGCAGCAGCCGATGTGCCTGCAGCAGACAGAGAGAAGAAGGTGGTTGCAGGACTGAAGTCTATGCTTGGCATCAAGGTGGATGTCAAGGTGGTAGAGCCTAACACCATCGCAAGAAGCGAAGGCAAGGCTGTCAGAGTGGTAGACAAGAGAAATCTGTACTGCTGATACCGGGCGAGATACCAGATTGCGAATGACGGAAGCGGCGTAGAAGATCAGTATTGCTTCGTTGAGAGCGTAATGAGAAGGAGTACCCTTTTGGAACAAAGGGTGCTCCTTTTTTCGGCCCGGGGAATCTTGTTGACTTATCCTACATTTTGCAATAGACTTGAGAACAGATCATGGGAACGGGAGGAGATTATGAGCATTACCTATCAAGATGAGAGACTGACTGACTTTGCCTATTGGCTGTATGTTACGGATCTGGGAGTGGATAGAGAGTATGAAGGACAGGGGATCGGCAGGACGCTTATGAAGAGGGCCCATGAGATCGCAGGAGGGGAGCAAGACATCGCCGTCTATCTCATCGCCAATGAAGATGCGATTCCCTTTTATGAGAAGCTGGGGATGAAGCTGGCGGATGATGTGATGCAGTACAACAAGATCCAGTGGACCGATTTTACGGTGGA
>JAHBAA010000172.1 GCA_018385425.1 Acetatifactor sp. | reverse complement strand
ATCCACACCATTGAGCATCTCGCCGCTACCTTCCTCCGCAATCACCCCGACTACAAGACCAAAACCATCTACTTCGGACCCATGGGATGCCGCACAGGCTTCTACCTGCTGTTGGCCGGCAATCTGACCAGCAGAGAGATCGTTCCTCTGATGATCGAAATGTATGAATTTATCAGGGATTTCCGCGGGGAAGTACCCGGGGCATCCCCTAAGGACTGCGGTAACTATCTGGACATGAATCTGGGAATGGCGAACTTCCTGGCAAAGAAATACTTAGATCAGGTTCTGTACGGAATCGACGACAGCAGACTGGTATATCCGGAATAGAAAGGATGAGAAGATGAGCAAAATAGGAATTATCGGTGCAATGGATCTGGAGGTCAACGCCCTGAAGGAAGCAATGCAGCTGGAAACGAAGATCACAAGGGCAAACATGGACTTTTATGAGGGAACCTTAAATGGTGCTAATGTGGTCATTGTGCGCTGCGGCATCGGCAAGGTAAACGCTGCTCTTTGTACACAGATCCTGGCAGATTGTTTCTGCGTTACCCACATTATCAACACGGGAGTAGCCGGATCCCTGAACGCAAAACTGGATATCGGTGATATTGTGATCAGCAGGGATGCCATTCATCATGATGTGGATGTGACGATCTTTGGTTACGCTTTGGGCGAGGTTCCTCAGATCGGCGTGAGAGAATTTACAGCTGACAAAGCAATGGCAGAGCTGGCTCTGGAGACCTGCAGAAGAGTAAATCCTGACATTCACGCGATGATGGGCCGTGTTGTCAGCGGGGATCAGTTTATCTCTTCCTCCGAAGTAAAGGATCACCTGATCCGGACCTTTGCAGGAGACTGCGCTGAGATGGAGGGCGCTTCCATCGCCCACGGTGCGTATCTGAACCACATCCCCTTCGTAATCATCCGCGCCATCTCAGACAAGGCTGACAACAGCGCAGAAATGGACTACCCTACCTTTGAAGCAGCCGCCGCAGATCACTCTGCTGCGCTGGTAAAGGAACTTGTAGCCCATCTGGCGTAAGTTTTTTCATCTGATACGTGTGTTCGTGCTGTCGTAGACTTCGCGGTATATTTTGTGAAATCTGATCTTATCCCCAAAGGTTGAAATCAGATAATATCGATATCTATAAGAATAGTTATCATCATCAACATATTTCACATTGATAAAATATCCATCCTGCACGATATCCTTATGATATTCAATGCTTTCAATTGTGGAAGCATCAATGCCTTCTGCTTCCAAATATTCATAGAACTTTATTTCTGCATAAATTCTCTGCAGCGGAAAATAATAGAATAGGTATCCTGCTATCGATATGAAAACAAGAATAACAAAACACAGAGATATTTTTTTAAGTTTAGGTTTGACTATAAGTCTTCTCATTTCTTCTTCGTAAACACGAACAGCTTACTGAACACATAATTTCCCACTATAACCAGCACTGCTGCCACAAGGGTCGTCACGTAGACATTGATTCCGATCAGTCCGAAGACCTGCCTGATAACGATTTCCATCACCAGAGTTGCCACTCTGGAGAGAAGGAATTTCGGAATCTCCTTTAACATAGGCTCGTGACTTTTGAACACAAAGGCGCGATTGGTAAAATAGGCGAAGGTAGTTCCTGCAGTCCAATTCACAATACTCAGTATCAGATTCTGAAGGGCTGTGGGATACATCGGATTGCCGAAGGCGATCCAGTTCGTGAGAAACATCACTGCCCAGGACACCACTGTCGTCATTCCTCCTACGATCAGGTAGGAAATGATCTCCTGATATTTTACGCAGAGCGCCCAGCACTTACCCACGAAAGCATTTTTCTCGGCCCATCTGTCCATCATTCTTGTAAATTTCTCTATCATTCGTCGCTCCTTATGGATTTACCACATTTCTGTTCTCACCGCGCAAAAAGGCTGCGATATTTTCATATGCTCCCGATACGCATCTTGTTCTTGCCTCCACGCTGGCCCAGGCAAGATGGGGCGTAATGATCAGCCTGTTGCTGTCCTTCAGCCTGCTTAAAGGATTGGCCTGTTCCAAAGGCTCGTTCTCCACCACATCCAGCCCTGCTGCCCCGATCTCCTCATTCACCAAGGCCTCATACAGTGCGGTATTGTCAACAACCTTCCCCCTTGCCACATTGATCAGAACAGCGGTTTTTTTCATTTTCTTCAAAGCTTTGGCATCGATAAGATTTCTGGTCAGGTCGCTTAAGGGACAATGCAGTGACAGAAAATCACTCTCTGTCAGCAAGGTATCAAAATCCACCTGCGGATAATCCTTACAGGTACTCTTTCCCGTAACGGAATAAAAGATCACCTTACATCCAAAGGCTTCTGCGATCTTTGCCACCCGTCTGCCGATATTGCCCATGCCGACGATCCCCCAGGTCTTACCCTCCAGCTCTAAGAAGGGAATATCGAAGTTGGAAAAGCGGTCCTGTGCGCTGTATTCCCCGGACTTGACATAATTGTCATAATGCGGCAGTTTCTCACTTAAGGCTAGTGCCAGGGCAAAGGTATGCTGTGCCACCATTGCCGTACAGTAATCTACCACGTTGGTCACCTTGATGCCTCTGGACTTACAATATTCCAGATCACAGTTGTCAAAACCGGTGGCAAATTCACAGATCAGCTTCACATTGGGAGCATCCTTCAGCGTTTCCTCATTCAGGGGAGACTTGTTTGCAATGACGATATCTGCGTCCTTCACTCTCTCCTTGACTTCCTCGATGGTCACCGTGTTGCGATAGATCGTCACTTCTCCAAAATCCTTGATGCAATCCACAGACACGTCCGTTCCCACACTGTTTCTCTCTAAAATTACGATTTTCATTTTTTCATCCTCTTTACATGACAAGAGCCTGCGAGAAGATCCCGCAGGCCCGATCATTTCTAATTAGTTCAATCTTGCGAGAAGAGCCTCTCTTGCTTCCTCGTAGCCGGGCTTTCCAAGGAGAGCAAACATGTTCTTCTTGTAGCTCTCAACGCCGGGCTGATTGAAAGGATTCACTCCCAGCAGATAGCCGCTGACACCGCAGGCAAACTCAAAGAAATAGAACAACTCGCCCAGGTAAAACTCATTTACCTCAGGAACGTTTACCATAAAGTTCGGAACATTACCGTCTGTATGAGCAAGAATGGTACCGTTCATCGCGCTCTTGTTGACAAAATCTACGCTCTTGCCGGCCAGATAGTTCAAGCCATCCAGATCAACAGGCTCGGTGCCGATGATGATCTCCTCTCTGGAGGTCTCCACATTGATCACCGTCTCAAACATAATTCTGGAGCCGTCCTGAATGAACTGGCCCATGGAGTGAAGATCGGTGGTGAGATCTACACTTGCAGGGAACAGACCCTTCTGGTCCTTTCCTTCACTCTCGCCGAAGAGCTGCTTCCACCACTCAGATACGTAGTGTACTGCGGGCTCATAGTTTGCAAGAATCTCAACGCTCTTGCCCTTGCGGAGCAGAATATTACGAAGTGCTGCGTACTGCAGTGCGTCATTCTCCTCAAAATCATTCTCCAAAGCACGTTTTCTTCCGCTTGCAGCACCGGCCATCAGCTGATCGATGTCCGCACCGCTGACTGCGATGGGCAGCAGACCTACTGCGGTAAGAACAGAGAAACGTCCTCCCACATCATCCGGAACGACAAAGGTCTCGTAGCCTTCCTCGGTAGCCAAATTCTTCAGGCTTCCCTTTGCCTTGTCGGTCGTCGCATAAATTCTCTTGGCAGCGCCCTCTTTCCCGTACTTCTTCTCCAGGATCTCCTTGAATACGCGGAAGGCGATTGCGGGCTCGGTAGTGGTACCGGACTTGGAGATCATATTGATGGAGAAATCTCTGTCGCCCACTACATCCATCAGGTGCTTCAGATAGGTAGAGCTGATGGAATTACCGCAGAAATAGATCTCGGGAGTCTTTCTCTGATCCTTGGAAAGGCAGTTGTAGAAGCTGTGGCCCAAAAACTCGATGGCAGCTCTGGCACCAAGATAAGAACCTCCGATACCAATCACAAGCAAAACCTCGGAATCGCTCTGAATCTTCTTCGCTGCAGCCTTAATTCTGGCAAACTCTTCTTTGTCGTAATCGACGGGAAGATCGATCCATCCCAGGAAATCATTTCCCGCACCGCTCTTGGATACAAGTACCTCCTTTGCATCCAAAGCAAGCTTCTTCATATATCCGATCTCTTCGTTTGAAATGAAGGATCCGGACTTGGAATAGTCAAATGTCACTTTCTTGCTCATATTCATCTCTCCTTATGGAAAACTAAAATTGCGAAGCATCCGCATCCGCTCTCATAAATTTTAGCAGAGAAAACGTGATAATACAAGTAAAATCCTTTTATTACCCGATAAATAATTCACTAAGAAGCTTCACCAATTCCTGCTCTGTTGTCTCCTTTGGCTGTATGTCCTCTTCTCCCTCTGTCCGAAATGACCCTGCCTTCAGCTTCTCAGTTCCTGCTCTTTTGCGTCCGGCAGGGATCGTCTCCGCAGATGGGATCGGTGTTTCTCCATACAGCTCCGCACAATCCTTTTTCGTAACGTGATACCTGGGGGATAAATGATTTTCCAGGTAATCCACCAGATTCACCTTCAGAATTCTGCGCTTTCCTCTCACATCGATCACAACGGAGAAATTCAGATACACATATAATCCCACAAAGCATGCTATGTAAAAGGGCACTGCCTGTCCGGCTCCGATCTGAAAGCGCAGCACTCTATAGATACCGATTCCTGCACAGATCACGGAAAACAGCATCATCTGACCGGACCAGATCAACAGTCTGTGAACAGAGAAAGGCCCTATCTTCAATCTGGACAGAAACTTTTCCACAAACACCGGTACATTGGAGATTCCGTCATTCATCTCACAGCAGTTTAGAAATTTCAGCTTACATTGCTTCAGTACTTTATTGCCTGTGGCCGACAGGTTGTCCGTACAGCGATTCAAATAACTGTAATAAATTGCAACCGCTGCTTTGATCAGAATGCTCAACGCAAAAAAGGTCGCCATCCCGATACTCACCCACGGCTGTCTTGCAAATACATCCATCATAATATATCCCTCCTCCAATAAAAAAAGTCAATCTTCCCTCCGAAAAATTGACTTTAGTATACACTTATTATAACATGATATATAGAAAGCAGTAGAAATAACACGTCGTCAAATTTCTCCAAAGGAAAATCGTTTTTTGTTGTATCATAGGTGAAAAAGGAGGAAGAAAATCTATGCAAAAACTCAATGATCTGAAGTGGAAAAACATGATCATGCTGACAGCGGCAGGTATCATCAATGCCATCGGCATCACTATTTTCCTAAACCCCGTAAAATTGTATGACAGCGGTATCTCCGGTACCTCAATGCTGATCGCAGGAATCAGCAGGATTCCTCTGTCCGTCTGCCTGCTTCTGCTGAATATTCCTCTATTTCTGTACGGACTGAAACGCCAGGGCAAAAGGTTTACGCTCTATGCCATCTACACAGTGTTTATATACTCTCTTGCTGCCTGGCTCATTACAGATGTACTTCCCATCGATGTCAGTCTGGCTTCTCCCCTGGCCGGTCAGGACCTGTTGCTCTGTGCCCTCTTCGGCGGTCTGATCTCCGGTATAGGAAGCGGTCTCGCCATTCGCTTTGGCGGAGCAATGGACGGCATAGAGGTCATGGCTGTGATCTTCGCAAAACGTATGGGCATCACGGTAGGTACCTTTGTCATGGCGTATAACCTGGTACTCTACATTATCTGCGGCATTGTCCTGAACAGCTGGATCCTTCCCCTCTACTCCATCGTCACCTATATGGCAGCCTTAAAGACCGTTGACTTTATCGTGGAAGGTCTGGACCGTGCCAAGAGTGCCATGATCATCACAGACAAGCCGGATGAGATCTGCAGGGAGTTATCTGCAGCGTTCGAGACCGGCACCACAAAGATCGATGCAGTGGGAGGCTATTCCAAGGCAAACAAAACCATCGTCTATTTCGTCGTCAACCGTTTTCAGGTGACGAAGATGTGCGATATCATCAAAGCAGTTGATCCCAATGCCTATGTGACCATTACTGAGGTCGCCGATGTACTGTAAAAATGTGACAGATGTCATTGCTGCTTCGTGATGGATGGCACTTCTCTTTTTACGATATTGAGATACAATAGTAGTAGGAAATGAAAGGAAGTGCAATCATATGAAGCTAGTGAAAAAACTGAGAGACCTTCACTTTTTTACCCTGTCGCTCATTGCGGCCTGGAATCTATTCTCTCTCTATGCAACCCTCCTTCCCAACATAGAGTGTCACATTTATTTCAGAGAGCTTCCGCAATTCATCTTTTTCTTTGTATACTTGATCTGGATGATCACAGGTGTTTACCTTATGTATCGTTTTCTGAAAGATGTCACCGGAAAAGAAACTTTCTGGCTTGCTTTTCTCTGGAATTTTATTCTTCCCATTGCCGAAGCCGTCTTCTCTCTTGTAGTGAGTGATCGCTTTTATGATTTTGGCAGTATATGGTTCGGCGGACTTGCCGAATTTGTGTTTGCCATTTTTACCATTCTTCTCTCTGTCATAGGAGGAATCATCTTCTTAATCGGTTCGGCTATCAGCAGAAATCGTATCAGAAAAAAGAGAGAGAGAAAGCGTGCTTCTGTTATCATAGGTGATGTTCTCAATGTAACCACCGCACTGTCACTGGTGATTCTTCTATTCACGTTGGGAATAGTCTTCCTCTTTGAAAAAATGGAGGATATAAAATACGACAGGGAACAACGTGCGAAAGAGAATTTTCAGGCTTGGGTATGTGACACTTATACCGAAGATCAACTGATTTCCTTAAAATATGACGGCTTCGAATATGCCTGTACTGTACTGCTCCTGTCGGAAGGGATGGTTGCTTCGGAAGATCTGGATGATACATTCACGCCGGATGAAAAAAATATTCTTTTGAATGCAGGGGAAACATACAGAACCTTCGCGAAAACAATGGATGACTCAGCTAATGTAGAATTAGTAAACAGCGTTGTATCCTTTGATCATCATGACAGAACAATTTCCGCTTACTATGAAGTAACCGGAAAAACCATAGAAACAGGACACTATTGCAGCTTTTGGTGTGAAATCATATTTACAGACCAATT
>JAHBAA010000041.1 GCA_018385425.1 Acetatifactor sp. | reverse complement strand
CTGTCAAAAAAATGTGTATTGTGTTTCTGTCTGGTTTCATTATAATTACATTTATTCTAAAAATCAACAGTTGTTCAATAAATGACGATTCTACAATAAACAACAAGAGTCTAAAGACGGAGGACAGATTAGTATGGCACAGGAGAGGAAGGAGGAGTCTTTTATGATCAAGCTGTCTACGTTGATCGTAGACAAGAGAAAGGGGTTCTATCTCATATTTATCGTTCTGATCATTTTCAGTGTGATCTATATGAATAAGGTGAAAGTGAACAATGACCTGACCTCCTATCTGCCGGAGACGACGGAGACCAGGCAGGGGTTGGATCTGATGGAGGAGCAGTTTACCACATATGGTACTGCCCGGGTGATGGTGTGCAACGTGACGAAGGAGGAGGCACAGCTGATATCCAAACGGCTGGAGGGGCTGGAGGGTGTCAGTATGCTTTCCTTTGACGATTCCGAGGAGCATTATCACGATATGGAGGCATTGTACGATATTACCTTTCAGGCGGAAGCCAAGGATGCTGTCGCGCAGGAATATTTAAGCAATGTGCTGGCAGAGCTGGAAAAGTATGATGTCTATTATTCCTCCGATATTGGTCAGGAGGAGCGGGACGCTTCCGACTTAAATCATGATATGATCATCATTTTGCTGCTGGCAGCAGTGGTCATCGTGGCGGTATTGCTGTTTACTTCCACTACCTACGCGGAGATACCGGTGTATCTGGCAACTTTCATTGTGGCGGCGATTCTGAACAAGGGCAGCAACTTTATCTTCGGTACCATCAGCTTTGTCACCGATTCGATCGCTGTGGTACTGCAGCTGGCGCTGGCTGTGGATTACGCCATCATTCTCTGTCATCGATTTATGGAGGAGCATGAGGACAAGGATGCCAGAGAGGCGGTGATCGTGGCACTGAGCAAAGCAATTCCGGAGATCTCTTCCAGCTCACTGACCACTGTTTCCGGTATGATCGCCATGATGTTCATGCAGTTTCGGATCGGTTATGACATGGGTATCGTGCTGGCGAAGGCGATCCTCTTAAGCCTGGTATCCGTATTCTTTTTGATGCCGGGTCTGTTGCTGACCTTTGCCCGGGCGATCGACAAGTCTCACCACAGAAGCTTCGTGCCGAAGATCACTGCCGTGGGTAAATTCTGCGTGCATACAAGGTTTATCGTTCCGCCGTTGCTGGTTGCGGCGGTCATTGGGGCAGCATGGATCTCCGGTAAGACCAACTATGTGTATGATGTGAATTCTCTGGAATCGAAGATCATGAGTGACAATAAGTTTTCGGCGTCCATGGTCAACAGGGAATTTGGAACAATCAATCAGCTGGCGGTAATGGTGCCCAGAGGAGATTATGAAAAGGAGGCAGCAGTGCTGCGCGCTCTGGAGAGAATGCCGGAGGTGAACTCCTGTATGGGGCTTGCGAATATCGAGGCGATGGATGGGTATATGCTGACCGAGCAGCTGTCTCCCAGAGAGTTCTCCGAGCTGATCGATCTGGATATTGAGGTGGCAGAACTGCTCTATTCCGCCTATGCGGTGGACAACAGCAACTATGGCGCCCTGTTAAGCGGTGTGGATGAATACAAGGTGCCCTTGATCGATATGTTTTTGTTTATCTATGATCAGAAGGAAGCGGGCAATATTACACTGGACGCTGAACTGGAGGAGAAGCTGACGGATGCCTACTCCCAGATCAGCATCGCAAGGGATCAGCTTCTGGGGGAGGAGTACAGTCGTTTCGTCCTGGAGCTTTCTGTCCCTACAGAGGGGGAGGAGACCTATGCAGCGCTTCAGCGGATCCGGGACACGGTGGCCGGGTATTATGAGGAGGATTCCATCGTGCTGGCGGGCAATGCGACCAGCAACAAGGACTTAAGCGCATCCTTTGGCATCGACAATACCATCATTACGGTGTTGACGGCGTTGTTTGTCATGATCATTCTGCTGTTTACCTTCCAGTCTGCCGGGCTTCCGGTGCTGTTGGTACTGACCATTCAGGGAAGCATCTGGATGAACTTCTCCCTGCCTTACCTGACCGGAGAATCGGTTTATTTCCTGGGCTATCTGGTGGTATCTGCGATCCAGATGGGAGCAACTATCGACTATGCCATCGTCATCACCAGCCGCTATATGGAAATAAAGACTTATCTGCCTATCCGACAGGCCATTGTGGAGACCTTGAATCAGGCATTTCCCACGATCGTGACCAGCGGTTCCATGCTGGTGGCGGCAGGTTTCATCATCAGCAATATTTCCTCCAACGCTGTGGTGGCAGCCATCGGGCTTGCGCTGGGCAGAGGAACCTTGACATCCATTGCATTGGTGCTGTTGGTGCTGCCGCAGACGTTGTTGGTTGGAGATATCATCATTGAGAAGACAGCGTTCACGCTGAAGCGTGAGATGGTGAAGCCATTGCCCGCCGGCGGAAGGATCCGCATGAACGGAAGGATCAAGGGGTATGTGAATGGTGTGGTGGACGGTGAGTTCATCGGTGTGATTGAGGGTGAGATGGGTGCTGTGGTTCGCGCGAAGGATACTGTGGAGAATGTTGACTTAGATAGTCAATACACTCGGGATGCGGAACTGACGCCAACTGCTTCCGAACAGGAACAGCAGGACATCGAACCGAACCCTCGGGAAATCCAAGAAGGTGATGAGGAAGGAGGCAGGAAAGCATGAAGAATAGGAAACGGGCGATAAGGGGAATGGCTGTATGGCTCTGTGTGGTACTGTCCGGTTTTCACCGGGTGCCGGTGCAGGCGGCTTCCGAGGAAAAAACCTACCGGGAGTATCTGGCAGGAGAAGTACGGACAGAGGAAGCATCAGAGGCAGAGAATCTCATTCAGATCTCGATCCGAAGTGAGGCAGATCTGTTGGAATTGGCAGAAAACTGTGCCCTGGATTCCTGGTCTGTGGATAAATATGTTGTGTTGGATCGGGACATTTTCCTCTCGGAGGGCACCGAGCTGATGATCCCTACCTTTGGAGGTATCTTTGACGGCTGCGGGCACGCCATCAACGGGCTTCGCCTGGATGAGACAGGGTCTGCCATTGGCTTATTCCGTTACCTGCAACAGGGGGCAGTGGTGAGAAATCTGGTGTTGTCAGGTTCTGTGTGTCCCGAGGGAAGTCAGTGCAATGTAGGGATGCTGGCAGGCGTGAACTACGGTAAGATCACAAATTGTTTCGTCGCGGGCAGTATTGTGGGAAAGGAAGCGGTAGGCGGTATCGTCGGCAGCAATGAGGCTGCCGGGGAGATCAGGCGGTGCAGTTCCAAAGCAACTGTAAACGGGGAGCATTATGTGGGCGGCATCTGTGGAAAAAACAGCGGTACGCTGAACAATTGCATCAATTACGGAAAGGTGAATGCTTACAGCATGGAGGTGCCCTATCATATCGAGGATATCACGGCTGAAAATGTCGAGTCATTCAACAGCGCGGAAAACATGGCGGCCCACACGGACACCGGTGGAATCGCCGGGTATTCCGATGGCAAGATCTACTATTGCAGCAACAGCGGAACCGTTGGTTATCAGCATGTGGGCTACAATACCGGCGGAATCGTGGGAAGACTGCATCAGGGATATCTGCAGAATTGTACCAACAGCGGAGCGGTCTTCGGCCGAAAGGATGTGGGTGGTATTGCAGGTCAGATGGAACCTTTTCTGGAGATTCAGTATCTGGATGACAAGCTGAAGGAGATCGATCGGGAGACGGAAAAATTTCTGGATCTGGTGGAGCAGTCCGGGGAGGAACTGCACCGTACAGGGAAGCAGGCCTCCGATTTGGCGAAGAGTCTCAGCACCAATCTGAAGGAGGCATCTGCTGCGGCAGGCAGACTGTCTTCTGTGGCAAATGAACTGTGGTACATTTACAATCAGGAATTGACCGGGATCGGAAATGATCTGGATCGTCTGAATCAAGAGTTGGAGGAGCAGGATACCCAGGACCGGGAAGAAGGAAATACTACGGATCATGTGATCGGTGAAGGAGAAGAGGGGGAGATCACCATTACCGTTCCGAACGATATGGAGAGCTATCGGGCAGCCCTTCGCCGGTTCGCGGATAGTACCGGGGACCATCTTGCCAATATGGGGCAGGCATCCACAGACAGGAGCGGAGTCATCACGGAGAACCTGAACACGCTGAACGATCGGATGGAGGCAGCCGGCAGCGAATTGGAGCAGCTGGCAGCAGTGCTGGAGCAGGGAGTAGAGCAGGGAGAGAAAAATCGGGATGCTCTCGTCAATCAGGCCAGAGTGCTTCGCAAGTCCATCAGTGAATTGCGGGACGATCTGTTTCGGTACGAGGGAATCTCAGTAGAAGACGCATCGGATGAGGAAATGTCGGAAGATGCACAGACCGAGGAACTCGGCAATCCGGATACCCAGAAGGAGGAGGCATATTATGATATTTCCTCGTTTCAAAAGGGGAAGATCACGCTATGTGTAAACCGGGGAGTCATTCAGGCCGATACCAATGTGGGAGGTATTGTTGGGCAGATCTCCACAGAACTGGATTTTGATCCGGAGGATGACATTGAGCTGACCGGGGAGGAAAGCTTCAACATAGAGCAGACGGTGAAGGCTGTGGTCAGGGAATGCCGTAATCAGGGCGAGATCACTGCCAAAAAGGACTATGTGGGTGGAATCGTGGGTAAGGCAGACCACGGCGCCGTGATCGAATGCGAAAGCTTCGGAGGAGTAAAAAGTACCGGCGGAAGCTATGTGGGCGGAATTGTTGGACTCTCCGGATACACGGTGAGAAGCTGCTGCTTTTTGGGGGACTTAAGCGGCAAGAACAACGTTGGCGGTATCGTTGGGAAAGGCTGTGATATCTTCTCTTCCGTGGCATATCCTACGTTGGAAATAACCGGGGAGAGAGGCGGTTCCATCGCCGGACAACTCTCGGAGGATGGCATGATCGCCGGGAATCTGTATGTTCAGGGTGGTTTGCCGGGTGTAGATTCCATCGGTTATGAGGGGGGTGCGACCCCCATGGAGTATGAGGAATTGTGCAGTCAATACGAGCTGCCGGAAGGGTTTACAAGCTTTACCGTATGCTTTCTTGCGGATGGGGAGGAACTGGCTTCTTATTCCTGCAAATACGGGGACAGTCTGGAGCAGAGCATGATACCCACGATTCCCGAGAAGGAGGGATATTTCGGCGCCTGGCCCCAATTCGATTACGGCTTCATCCGAGGAAATCGTATTCTGGAGGCGGAGTATATTCCCTGGATCTCCTCCATTGCCGGCGAAAACACGGATGAGGATGGCAGACCCCTTGTCCTGGTGCAGGGCCAGTTTCTGCCGGGTGCAGATCTTCGAATGACAGAGCACGGAGCGGAGAGGACGCTGGAGATCGTCTATCTGGACGAGGAAGGTCATGAGACGGGACACTATGAGGATCCTGTGAAAGTCCGTCTGCAGTTGGAAGATCCGGAGCATTCTCTGATCGAGGTATACGCCGAGGAACAGTGGAGAACGGTGGATTGTGAGACGATCGGCAGATATCAGCAGTTCTCCATGGAAAAACCGGGCATTTTCCGGGTGACAATTGTAGAGGATCATAGTAGAATAGAAGTGTTGGTGATCGGTGCCTCTGTGATCGCCGGTTTGTGTTTGTGCCTGCTGATTCGGAAAGCGATAAAGAAGATCAGAGACAAACGTAGGAGAAAGGCGCTTGTCACGAACGAATGATGCCCTCTTTGGGCGAGAGGAAAGGGCGACGATTTGATACAGGCAGTGATTTTTGATATGGATGGCACGCTGATCGATACCGAGAAGTATTATAGGAGATTCTGGCCTATGGCGCTGGCAGAATTCGGTTATCGTATGACGGATGAGCAGGCGCTTACCATGCGCAGTCTGGGGCGGCCTTTTGCCCCGCGGCAGCTGAAAGGTTGGTTCGGAGAGGATTTCGACTACATTGCGGTGCGTGACAGGAGAAAGGCGCTGATGGAGGAGACCATAGACCGGGAGGGAATCGAGAGAAAACCGGGGGTGCTGGAACTCTTGAAACGCTTAAAACAGGAAGGGATGACTACGGCGATCGCTACCGCCACTGATTTGGAAAGGACCGGAAAATATTTGAAAATGACCGGACTGGAGGGATACTTTGACAGGCTGATCAGTGCCACTCAGGTGAAGGAGGGAAAGCCTTCACCGGACATTTATCTGTATGCCTGCGAACAGTTGGGGGTTTCCCCCGAGGACTGTATTGCGGTGGAGGATTCTCCCAATGGCGTGTTGTCTGCTTACCGGGCAGGCTGCAAGGTGGTGATGGTGCCGGACCAGACAGAACCGGATGAGGAACTGTCTAGGCTTTTATATGCAAAAGTAACTCGAATAGACTCCCTAACAGACTTGCTTTTTTAACGGGTGCGTGATATTATTTTAACGATTAGTGTTTGTCTGGGAGATGTGGTGCCCCCGGGCAAAGAACAATAGAGAAAAAGCCCGGTTGGGCAGGAGGAAAAGAAGATGAAACAGGGTTTCAACGAGGTAATTGCTAAGGTGAAGAGCTGCGGAATGAAAAAAATTGCTGTCGCTGCAGCACAGGATTCCGCTGTACTGGAGGCCGTGAAGGCTGCAAAGGAGCAGGGAATTGCAGATGCGATCCTTGTAGGTGATGAGGCGAAGATCAAGTCTATCGCTGCAGAACTTGGCATTGATATCAGTGAGTTTCAGATCATCGATGAGCCGGATATGGCTGCGGCTGCACTGAAGGCCGTGAAGCTTGCCCATGACGGTGAGGTCGACATGTATATGAAGGGTCTCTGCGACACGAAGACTTTCTTGAAGAGTGTATTGGATAAGGAGGTAGGTCTCAGAACCGGCAGCCCTCTTTCTCACGTGGCTGTATTTGAGATTCCCGGTATCGACAGACTGTTGTTCCTGACAGACGTTGCATTCATGACCTATCCTACACTGGAGGATAAGGCGAATATCATCGAAAATACGGTTCCCGTATGTAAGGCTTGCGGAATTGAGACTCCTAAGGTGGCTCCGCTTGCTGCTGTTGAGGTCGTAAATCCTAAGATGCCTGTTACTGTGGAGGCTGCTGAGCTGACGAAGATGTGTGAGGAGGGCAAAATTACCGGATGTATCGTGGACGGTCCTCTTTCTCTCGATCTGGCAATCGATCCTGAGGCAGCAAAGCATAAGGGAGCAACCGATCGCAAGATTCAGGGAGATGCGGATATTCTTCTGTTCCCTGACATTCATGCAGGCAATCAGGTATACAAGGCGATCGTACATATGGTTCCCGGCGTTAAGAACGGCTGCATCCTGACCGGTACCAAGGTTCCTGTGATCCTGACCAGCCGTTCCGATACTTTTGAGACCAAGGTGAATTCCATCGCTCTGGCAGCAGTGGTTGCCGAGGAGCTGAACAAAGGGGAATGATGAATGGATTTTAGCGTTGAGGCCGTAACGGAGATCGCAGGCGAACTGCTCTCGGAGGGAATCGAAGCTGCCGTTACCGCCCGGAAAGAGAAGAAAAAGAAAAATCAGGAGGACAAGACAGATGTCAATCAAGAGCTTGATCATTAATCCCGGTTCCACCTCCACCAAGATCGGTGTATTTGAGGATGAGAACCTGTTGTTTGAGGAGACCTTAAGACACAGCACTGAGGAGATCTCCCGGTATGCTACCATCGTGGATCAGAAGGATTTCAGAAAGAAGATCATCACCGATCTTCTGGAGTCTAAGAATTTCGATGTGAAGAGCCTGAATGTGGTCGTAGGACGGGGCGGTATGTTAAAGCCTATCCCCGGCGGTACCTACGCTGTAACGGACGATCTGCTTCACGATCTTGTGATCGGCAAGCAGGGGCAGCATGCTTCCAATCTGGGTGGTATTCTGGCAAGGGAGATCGGTGATGAGTTGGGGATTCCTTCCTTTATCGTTGACCCCGTGGTAGTGGACGAACTGATGCCTATTGCCAGATATTCCGGAGTACCCGAGCTTCCCCGTACCAGTGTGTTCCATGCACTGAATCAGAAGGCAGTCGCAAAGAGATATGCCAAGGAGATCGGCAAGCCCTACGAAGAGCTGCGCCTGATCGTTGTGCATATGGGCGGCGGTGTTTCCGTAGGCGCGCATGAGTATGGCAAGGTAGTGGATGTGTGCAACGCACTGGACGGTGACGGTGCATTCTCCCCTGAGAGAGCAGGCGGGGTACCCAGCGGCGCATTGATCAGGATGTGCTTCTCCGGAAAGTATACCGAGAAGGAAGTCTACAGCAAGATCGTTGGTAAGGGTGGCTTCAATGCTTATCTTGGCACCAACGATATGAGAGAGGTAACCAGGCGTGCAAACGCAGGCGATGCAGCAGCAATCGAGGCGAAGCAGGCATTCCTGCTTCAGGTTGCGAAGGACATCGGTTCCATGGCTTGTGTGCTGAACGGCAAGGTAGATCAGATCATTCTGACTGGCGGTATCGCTTATGGTGCGGATGTATGCGCAGCCCTTCAGGAGAGAGCAGGTTTTATCGCTCCCTTCACGGTTTATCCCGGTGAGGATGAGCTGCTTGCATTGGCACAGGGCGCGATACGTGTATTGAATGGTGAAGAAGCTGCAATGCAGTATTAATGATTTATAGAGGTAAAAGAGTGAAGGTTCAGACAAATATTTGGCAGAAGATATCCCCAATGAAGATGATTTTGGGCGGATACTGCCTGATTGTACTTATCGGAACGCTTTTATTGGCGCTACCTGTCTCCACAAAGGGGGCAGGTAGCACTGCGTTATCGGATTGTTTTTTTACAGCCACATCAGCCACCTGTGTCACCGGTCTGGTACGATTTGACACGTTTACGCATTGGACGATCTTCGGACAGCTGGTCATCTTGTGCCTGATTCAGATCGGTGGGGTGGGCTTTATGACCATCGCTATCCTGGCATTGGTACTGGCTAAGAAGAAAATAGGATTGAATCAGCGTTCTCTGATGCAAAACTCCATCTCAGCACCCCAGATCGGCGGGATCGTAAGGATGACGATCTTTATTGTGCTGGGAACCTTGAACTTCGAACTTGCGGGGGCGGTTCTGTTGGCCTTTGACTTTGTGCCCCGGTTTGGATGGGGAAGGGGGATCTATTTCAGTATCTTTCACTCCATCTCCGCCTTCTGTAATGCAGGGTTTGATCTCATGGGTGATACCACAGGCCCCTGTTCCTCCCTTACCGGACTGGTGGACAACTGGTATGTAAACATCGTGATCATGCTGTTGATCTTTATCGGAGGCCTTGGTTTTTTTGTCTGGCATGATGTTCGGAAGAATCGGGGCAGATTCAAGACTCTGCGTCTTCACAGCAAGATGGTTTTGAGTATCAGTGTGTTTCTTGTGTTTGCGGGTGCTGTCTGTTTCTATATTCTGGAGAGCAGTGACGGTATGCTTGCCGGCATGTCTTTTTCGGACAAGGTTCTGGCCAGCCTGTTTCAGTCTGTCACCGCCAGAACAGCCGGGTTCAATACGACGGATTATGGGAAAATGACAGAGGCCGGAGTGTTTTTTATGATCTGCCTGATGATGATCGGCGGATCTACCGGCTCCACTGCCGGCGGTATGAAGACGACGACTTTCTATGTGCTGTGCGTCAGTGTATTTGCTACCTTTGGCAGAAGAAAGAATATCGAGGCTTTCGGCAGACGGATGGATGAGAATATCACCAGAACCGCATCCTGTGTTTTTATGACATACCTGATTCTGACCACAGGGTCAGCGATCATCATCTCTGCCATCGAGAAGCTGCCGCTTCTGACGGTGTTGTTTGAGACGGTATCGGCGATGGCCACAGTTGGTTTGACCCTGGGCATAACGGCTACAGTCAGCATGCCCTCGAAACTGATCCTTGCTTTTCTCATGCTGTGTGGGCGTGTGGGATCCATAACGATGTTGTTGGCCTTCTCATCTGAGAAGAAGGTAAAGACCTCCAGATTCCCTCTGGAGAGCGTGCAGGTGGGATAGAAGCGATTGCGTGCTGGTGCAGGTAGATAATGAAGTGAAGCCCGGAAGAGGGCAGATGGGAGTAGAAATGAAATCCATTTTGATTATCGGTCTGGGACGATTCGGACGTCATATGGGCCAAAAGTTTATTGAGAATGGTCATGAGGTGCTGGCGATTGATAATAATGAGGAAAGAGCAGACAATGCGGTGGGCCTGATCCAACAGATTCAGATCGGTGACGCAACCGATGAAAGATTTATGCAGAGTCTTGGCGTGCATAATTTCGATCTGGCTGTGGTTGCGGTGGCCGAGAACTTTCAGACCGTTTTGGAGATTACGGTTCTGTTAAAGGATCTGGGATGTCCTTACATTGTCGCCAGAGCAACAAAGGATGTTCACAGAAAGCTTCTCCTTCGCAACGGCGCAGACTATGTGGTTTACGCGGAGCGGGAAGTGGCAGAGCGCCTGGCGATAAAATTCGGGGCGGATAATATTTTTGATTATGTGGAGCTGACGCCTGAGATTGGTATCTATGAGATCGCAGTTCCGAAGGACTGGCGGGGCAAAAGCATGGTCGAATTGTCCATCCGCACGAAATATCATGTCAGCATTCTTGCAACAAAAAAGGAGGAGAAGATTTATCCTCTTCCCCTGCCCAGTCATATCTTTGAAAACGACGAGAGCCTGATGGTGATGGGAACTGCCGAACACATCAAGGCGATCACACAGTAAGCGGTCGTCCCTTATCTGGTCGTTCCTCTTCGAATCAATTCCCCGGCAAGGATCGTCTTGCCGGGCATTTCTGTTCCACAGAGTACCCCCATCAGTGTATTGATCAGATGCTGACAGATCTTCTCCGATTTGTTGTCGATGCTGGTCAGTTCCGGATCACAGCACTTGACCAGTATGGAATTGTTGTATCCGATGACAGAAAAGTCTTCCGGAACGGAGTAGCCCGTCTGTTTCGCATATTTTACAGCAGCCAACGCCAGCAGATCATCCGAAGCAAGAATTCCGTGAAAGGTGATTCCCTTCATGTGAAGACGTGTCAGATGCTCTACCATTGCATCCATATCTTCCGGAGAACCGCTGTAGTATTGAATCAGTCTGCTGTCCAGAGGAAAGCCGCTCTCCTCCATAGCTTCACGGAAGCCTGCCAGTTTCCGCTGTCCGCTGTAGGATACTGCATTGTAGAAATACAGGATATCGGAAATGCCTGAAGCCAGGAGGTATTTTGTTGCCTCGTAGGTAGAGGAATAGTCGTCGGAAGTAATGCTGTAGACATTAGGAGCATCCATTAATGCATTCATCAGCATGACGGGAACCTGCTTTGCCGCATCTACAATGTATTGATTGTCACGGTCGTCCTGATAGAGGAAATGAGAGCCTGCAAGAATGATTCCATCTACTTTTTTGGTGATCAGCAGATTCATGGCGGATTTTTTGCCGGACAGTTCGTATCCTGTGCAGCAAAGTATGCTGTCGTAACAGTTGGCACGAAGCTTCTGCTCCAGATAGTAGATCGCCTTGGCAAGATAGATATCGGAACTGTCAGCGCACATGATCCCGATGGTCTTCATGGAATTCAGCCCCAGACCTCTTGCAAATGCATTCGGAGTATATCCATATTTATCGATGACTGCCATTACCTTCTGACGGGTTGCCTCGCTGACATGAATGCTGCCATTTAGGACGCGGGATACGGTTGCGGTGGAAACACCGGCTTTTTTTGAAATGTCATAGATTGTCATATTGCCTCTCTCACGGGAAAAAGTTCGTTGCATATAAAGGGACAGATAACCGTATTATACGTTTTGCATAGTCATTGCGCAACTCATTTCTTTTGTGAATGAGGGAAAATCATCTATTCTTTGCTTCATTTTCAAATTCGGTTGACTGAATCGGGTTTACCAAGTACAATGCTTTTCGTATGCTTGACAAGGAAAGGTAACATTCTATGAAAAAATGGTTTGATAAGATAAGGTTGACAATATTGCTCGGTATGCTCTCTGTGTTTCTTCTGACAGGCTGTACGGAAGAAGAGGTGGACCAGTTCATCACCATTGTGCTGTCTGAGAACAGCTCCGCAAAATCGGATCCGGAGTCCGAGAGCATTGTGAACCCCGATTCTTCGGAGTCTTCGGCAGAATCGGACTTTTGGCTGGAGGATTCGGATGAGACTTTAGAGGAAAGCTTCGAGGATCTGCCCGAGGAGTTTTTCTCTGAGACAGAGGAAACGGATCGATCCGCGGATGCTTCGGATGAGAGCAAGCCTTCCACCGGTGACTTAAACGATCCTGCCGGTCCGGGCGCCCATCTGGACGAGTACGGAACCTATACCAGCAAAGAGGATGTGGCAGAGTATCTGCACACCTACAATGATCTACCGGAAAACTTCATCACGAAGAAGGAGGCGGAAAAACTGGGGTGGACCGGCGGTTCTCTGGAGGAATATGCACCGGGGATGTGTATCGGCGGAGATCGCTTCGGTAATTATGAGAAGCTGTTGCCGGTCAAGAAGGGACGCACTTATTATGAGTGCGATATTGATACCCTTGGGGCTAAGAAGCGTGGAACGAAACGCATCGTCTATTCCAACGACGGTCTGATCTATTATACCGAGGATCATTATGAGTCCTTCACACTGCTGTATGGGGAAGAGTAGTGCTTGCGGTTTCATAGGGAAATATGATAGAATAGAGAGTAGTTTTGAGAGTTGACAGGGGGTATTGAAATGTATAGAGACGGAAAGATCTATATCGGTCTTGCAGACGGACAGGAAGTGAATATTGCGCTGAATATGTGTAATCGTCACGGTCTCATCGCAGGGGCCAGCGGAACCGGCAAGACTATTACCATGAAGGTGTTGGCAGAGTCCTTTTCCGATGCGGGAGTACCGGTGTTTCTCTGCGATGTGAAGGGCGATGTATCCGGACTTGCTGCTCCCGGCGTACAGTCCGAGAGTATGGAGAAGAGAATCGATAAATTTGGAATTCGGAATCAGTTTACTTATAAGGCTTATCCAACCTGTTTCTGGGATATCTATCAGGAGGCAGGGCATCCTGTGCGCGCTACGATCTCCGATATGGGACCGGAGCTTTTATCCAGAATCCTGGATCTGACCCCTGCCCAGGAAGGTGTGCTGAATATCGTCTTTCGGATCGCCGATGACAAGGGGCTGATGCTTTACGATCTGAAGGATCTTCGGGCTGTGATCAACTATGTGGCGGAGCATAAGAACGATTTTGTGACGTCCTATGGTTCGGTATCGACTCAGTCTGTCGGTGCAATCATCAGAGCATTGCTTCCCCTGGAGAATCAGGGAGGGGATCTGTTTTTCGGAGAGCCCGCCCTGGATATCTTCGACTGGATTCGGACCGACTGCAATGGCAAAGGCATGATCAATATCCTGCACAGCGTGAAGCTGGTGCAGAATCCTACTTTGTACGCAAGCTTTCTGCTGTGGATGATGGCAGAATTGTTTGAGCGGCTGCCGGAGGCCGGAGATCTGGAGAAGCCTAAGCTGGTATTTTTCTTCGATGAGGCGCATATGCTCTTTGCGGATGCACCGAAGGTGCTGGTGCAGAAGATCGAGCAGGTGGTTAAACTGATTCGATCGAAGGGAGTAGGTATTTACTTTGTAACCCAGAGCCCCAGCGATATTCCGGATAGTGTTCTTGCGCAATTGTCCAACCGTGTGCAGCATGCACTGAGAGCCTACACTCCCGCAGAACAGAAGGCTGTACGTGTGGCTGCCCAGTCCTTCCGTGCAAACCCTGCGTTCCAGACGGAGAAAGTGATCATGGAGCTGGGTGTTGGACATGCATTGACCTCCTTCCTGGATGAGAAAGGTGTGCCCGGCATGGTGCAGCAGACAGCAATCATCTGCCCTCAGAGTCTGATGGGACCTGCAAATGATTCGATCCGCGCTGCGGTGACCGCGTCTGACGGTATGGCGAAATACGACGAAGCAATTGACAGATGGTCCGCCTATGAGGTGCTGACCGATCTGGCGGCGGAGGAAGAACAGAAGGCAAAACTGGAGGCTGAACGCGCGGCGTTGGAGAAGGAACGTGCGGAATTCGAGAAGATGAAGGAGAAGGAAGCCTTCCTGGCCCAGAAGCAAAAGGAGAAGGAAGAGGAAGCCGCCAAGCGCAGGAAAGCCAAGGAGGAAGAGGCTGCGCAAAAGAAAAAGGATAAGGCTGCGGAGAGAAGACAGGCCCAGATCGAGAGAACCCTGATCAGTACCGGAGCCAGCATTTTAAAGCGTGGACTGATGAAAACGTTGTTCAAATAAGTTCATAAAGCAGATCGGGCACAGGTTTTGCGGTGAATGCACCGTGTAAGCCTGTGTCTTTTCTGCGGAACAGTTTATAGAAAGTTAAAGATTTGTTCACAAACCTTTGGGTTGAATATACCGAAAGAATCTGTTACAATTAGGATTGGTTTCTTCTAATATAGCGTTCTTATTTGTTGTAAGCGGAATGTCTCCGGACACAAAGTGGGAACGGAAAAAGAAAGGCTTAGGTAGGTTTTT
This sequence comes from Acetatifactor sp., assembly GCA_018385425.1. Taxonomy (GTDB): domain Bacteria; phylum Bacillota; class Clostridia; order Lachnospirales; family Lachnospiraceae; genus Acetatifactor. The sequence goes on along the minus strand of JAHBAA010000041.1, from coordinate 28,251 downwards.
GTGAAATTATTTGATAAGGTTTTTGGTACCCGCAGCGAGAGAGAGATCAAGAGAATCATGCCTCTCATCGACAAAATTGAAAGTCTGCGGCCGGAAATGATGGCACTTACCGATGAACAGCTTCGCGAGAAGACGTTTGAGTACAAGAGAAGATATGCAGAGGGCGAGACGCTGGACGACCTTTTGCCGGAGGCCTTTGCCACCGTGCGGGAAGCGGCAAGACGTGTGCTGAATACCGAGCACTATCGGGTGCAGCTGATCGGCGGCATTATCCTCCATCAGGGACGAATCGCTGAGATGAAGACCGGCGAAGGTAAGACACAGACCTGTCTGCTTCCGGCATATTTGAATGCACTTTCCGGCAAGGGCGTCCATGTCGTCACCGTCAATGACTATCTGGCAAAGCGTGATGCGGAGTGGATGGGACAGGTGCATGAATTTCTCGGTCTGACCGTGGGAGTGGTATTGAACCACATGAACGGCCAGGAACGCCAGAAGGCATACAATTGTGACATTACCTATGTGACCAACAATGAGTTGGGCTTTGATTACCTGAGAGACAACATGGTCATCTATAAGGAGCAGCTGGTCCTTCGCGATTTGAATTTCTGTATTATCGATGAGGTAGACTCTGTGCTCATCGATGAGGCGAGAACCCCGCTGATCATCTCCGGTCAGAGTGGTAAGTCCACCGCACTGTATCAGATGTGCGACCTGTTAGCACGTCGTATGAAGCGTGGCGCGGATGTACAGCAGTTGTCCAAGCTGGATGCGATCATGGGTGTCGTGCAGGAGGAGACAGGTGACTTTATCGTCAACGAAAAGGATAAGGTGATCAACCTGACGGACGAGGGTGTCCGCAAGGTGGAGGAATTCTTCCATCTGGATAACTTCGCGGATCCTGAGAATCTGGAGATCCAGCATACGATTATTCTGGCGCTGCGTGCCCACAACCTGATGTTCCGCGACCAGGACTATGTGGTGAGGGACAATGAGGTATTGATCGTAGATGAGTTTACAGGGCGTATTATGCCGGGCAGACGTTATTCCGACGGTCTGCATCAGGCGATCGAGGCAAAGGAGAAGGTAAAGGTAAAGAGTGAGAGCAAGACGTTGGCGACCATCACCTTCCAGAACTTCTTCAACCTGTTTGCGAAGAAGTGTGGTATGACCGGTACCGCACTGACAGAGGAAAATGAGTTCCGTGAGATCTACGGTATGGACGTGGTAGAGGTTCCTACCAATAAGCCCATTGCCCGTGTGGATCTGCACGATGCAGTATACAAGACAAAGGCGGAGAAGCTCCATGCAATTGTGGATGCCGTGGAGGAAGCGCATGCAAAGGGTCAGCCCGTCTTAGTGGGTACCATCACCATTGAAGCCAGTGAGGAGCTGAGCAAGATGCTGACCAGACGCGGTATTCGCCACAATGTGCTGAATGCAAAGTTCCATGAGAAGGAAGCAGAGATCGTGGCGGATGCGGGAATCCATGGTGCGGTAACCATTGCTACCAATATGGCGGGCCGTGGTACGGATATCAAACTGGACGAGGAGGCGAAGGCTGCCGGCGGTTTGAAGATCATCGGTACGGAGCGTCACGAATCCAGACGAATCGACAATCAGCTGCGAGGACGTTCCGGACGTCAGGGCGACCCCGGTGAATCCAGATTCTATATCTCTCTGCAGGATGATCTGATGAGACTGTTCGGCTCTGAGAGACTGATCAGTGTCTTCAATGCGCTGGGTGTACCGGAGGGACAGGAGATCGAGCACAGTTCCCTGACCAATGCCATCGAATCCGCCCAGAAGAAGATAGAGAACAATAACTTCGGCATCAGAAAGAATCTGCTGGAGTATGACCGGGTCATGAGCGAGCAGCGTGAGATCATCTATGACGAGCGGCGCAGAGTATTGAACGGAGAGAGCATGCGGGATTCTATCTACAAGATGATCGAGGATATCACGGAGAACTGTGTGGATATCTGCATCAATGATGACTCCATCGCGGAGGATTGGAACTATTCCGAGCTGAACTCTCTGCTACTGCCAACGATTCCGTTGGAACCCATCACTCCCGAGCGGGTGAAGAAGCCGAAGAAGAACAGTTTAAAGCAGCAGTTGAAGGAAGAGGCAGTAAAGCTCTATGAGAGCAAGGAGGCTGAGTTCCCCGATCCCGAGAATATCCGTGAGATCGAGCGTGTCATTCTGCTGAAGGTCATCGACAGAAAGTGGATGGATCATATCGACGATATGGATCATCTCCGTCAGGGTATCGGACTCCAGTCTTATGGACAGAAGGATCCTCTGGTTGAGTACAAGATCAGCGGTTATTCCATGTTTGAGGAGATGACCCAGAATATCAAGGAAGAGACTGTAAGACTTCTGATGCGTATGAAAGTTGAGCAGCGCGTTGAACGTGAGCAGGTTGCCAAGGTGACCGGCACCAACAAGGATGATACCTCTGTGAGAACGCCTCAGAAGAGAGAGGCGGAGAAGATCTACCCCAACTCTCCCTGTCCCTGCGGCAGCGGAAAGAAGTATAAGCTGTGCTGCGGCAGAAAAGCATAGAGTCAGCACAAATAAGAATTTATAGAAAGAAGGTGACGCAAAGTGGTTGAATTGGATCAGATGAAATCAGAGATTTTAGCTTATGAAACACCTTTAGCGGAAGTGAGGGATTCACTTTGACCTTGCTAACAAGGCAAAGCGAATCGAAGAGCTGGAGATGGAAATGGAGGCTCCGGGCTTTTGGGATAACCCGGAACGTTCCAATCTGAAGATGAAAGAATTGAAGAACCTAAAGGATACCGTGGCAGAATGCAACGGTCTTCAGATGCAGCTTGAGGATATTCTCACCCTGATCGAGATGGGCTATGAGGAGAATGACGAGGAGATGGTTGGCGAGATCAGACAGGAACTGGATGAGTTCATTCGGGTCTTTGAGGAGCTTCGCATCAGCACACTTCTCTCCGGGGAATATGACAAGGACAATGCCATTCTGAAGCTGAACGCCGGTGCAGGCGGTACGGAGAGCTGCGACTGGTGCAGCATGCTGTATCGCATGTATACCAGATGGGCGGAGCGCAAGGGCTTTTCCATTGAGGTATTGGACTAGCTGGACGGCGATGAGGCAGGAATCAAGTCGGTCACCTTCCAGGTGAACGGCGAGAATGCCTACGGATACCTGAAGTCGGAGAAGGGAGTGCACAGACTGGTTCGTATTTCTCCCTTCAATGCCCAGGGTAAGCGGCAGACCTCCTTTGTTTCACTGGATGTGATGCCGGATATCGAGGAGGATCTGGATGTGGAGATCGATGAGAAGGATCTTCGTATCGATACCTACCGAAGCTCCGGTGCAGGCGGACAGCATATCAACAAGACTTCCTCCGCCATTCGTATTACTCATATCCCCACAGGAACGGTAGTACAGTGCCAGAACGAGCGCAGCCAGTTCCAGAATAAGGACAAGGCCATGCAGATGCTGAAGGCAAAGCTGTATCTGTTGAAGCAGGAGGCTAATGTAGAGAAGCTTTCGGATATTCGCGGCGAGGTAAAGGATATTGCCTGGGGCAACCAGATCAGATCCTATGTCCTGCAGCCCTATAAGCTGGTCAAGGATCTGCGCACGGATGTGGAGACCGGCAATGCGGACGCGGTGTTAGACGGTGCCCTGGATCCCTTCATCAACGGATACCTGAAATGGATCAGTACAAAGGATACTGCAGCTGAAAATGCATAATAGAAAAGCCCTTTCGGAAAGTGTGTCAGACATTTCCCGAAAGGGCTTTGTTTTTTTCCCCATGATCAGTTTCCTGAGGAGGGGGACATCAGGTCCAGATAAAAGAGAGCAATGGTCATATGCATGTAGGGGGTGATCCAGAGAAAACCGATGCCCAGACTGGCGGTACACAGTATTTGCAGGGGGATAAAGCTGCACTCCAGAAGGAACAGCCTCTTCGTGTGTCCCTTCATGATGGAATAGCTTTTTGCCAACAGATCCCAGCCGGACAGATCCGGGAAGTCCAACATCAAAAAGTAAGCCACATCCAACGGCAGGATGATGGGAATATAGACCAGGTATCCTGCAAGCAGCAAAATCAGATAGACGAGCACAGTTTTCAGGTCTTCCGGCTGTACCAGGTGATTCATACAGTAATTGGCAGGCAGGAAGCAGATCAGACCTGCCGCAGCCCGCACCAGAGAGATCCAAAGCACGCTGCGGAAGTTTGCTCCCGCGAAACCGTCAAACACGTCAGAGAAGGAACGAAATTGCCTTGCCACGATCTTCAGGCTTAAGGAAGCAAGGCCGAACTGCAGAAAACCGGTGAAAACCGATAGGATCAGATCTGCGGTCGTACCGGCAATGGTCAGCCAGGCAGGCACCTCCGGTTCCAAAGAGAGAATCGTGATAGGCAGATAGGTGAACAGAGATAAAGCGATCAGCAGCAGTCCAAAGAGAAACATTCCGAGAATGTATACCCCGTAGGATCCATTCAGCAGATCCTTTGCCCTGTCTTTTAATTGAACGCGCGTCGCATAGTGATTCTTCATAGGCAGCATCCTTTCCGATCATATTATTTCAGTGCAGGGCTATTCCGGAGAATGCTCTGCATATTTGCGTCATACATGGTCTGATACATTTTGTTCAGCTTCTCCAGATAAGCCGGATCGCTGAGCAAGAGCTGTACCTGCTGATACAGCCGAAACAGTCCGTAGGCACCGTAAATGCAGGCGGAAACATTGAAACACAGCGCATACTGTGTGGGACGATCTATCGGTGTGCGATGACGAAGATTCAGGGTCACAAACACCAGTCCCAAAGCTCCAAGGGGAAGGGAAAGATACAGACAACTGAGTGTGATGGCAAGGATTCCACAGACAAACGCAGCTGTGGTAAAATTCGGATTGGTCAGATGACGGTTATCGGAATTCATAGGGGACCTCCCTCCTAAAAATATCAATAGAATCAATGTATCATTTTTGTACTGTTCTGTCAAAGGTGTATCGCCGGAAAGGCTTTTTTTACATTGCGGCAAAGCCCTTTTTCAGATATAATAGGAGTGTTTGGGGAAGCACGCAGTATACTTCCCGGAAGGACCGATACAGAAAGGCTGGAGGAATATGGATATCATTCTGAAATTGAAAGAAGAATTAAAAGTAGAGAAATGGCAGGTGGAGGCTGCGGTAAAGCTGATCGATGAGGGAAACACCATTCCCTTTATCTCCAGATACCGCAAGGAGGTCACCGGATCGCTGAACGATGAACAGCTTCGAAATCTTCACGAGCGTCTAACCTATCTTCGAAATCTGGAGGAAAAGAAGGAACAGGTACTGGGCAGCATCGAGGAGCAGGGGATGCTGACCGAGGAACTGAAAGCAAAAATACTGGCGGCAGAGACACTGGTGGCCGTGGAGGACTATTATCGTCCTTATCGGCCAAAGAGAAAGACCAGAGCAAGTGTTGCAAAGGAGAAAGGCTTAGAGCCTTTGGCTGAATATCTTCTGGAGCAGAGCGCGAAGGAACCGGTTCTGACAGAGGCCGCAAAGTATATCACCGGAGAAACTGCGGAAGCAGAGAAACAGGTGAAGAGTGCAGAAGAGGCACTGCAGGGTGCTATGGACATCATTGCAGAGGGTATCTCCGATAATGCAGAGTATCGCGCCTACATCAGAGAACTGACCGTGGACCAGGGAATCGTCACCGGCACTGCAAAGGATCCCAAGGCACAGAGTGTGTACGAGATGTATTACGCCTATGAGGAGCCTGTGAAAAAGGTGGCGGGACATCGAGTGCTGGCCCTGAACCGCGGCGAGGCGGAGAAGGTGCTGACGGTGAAGGTCAACGCACCGCAGGAGAGGATCCTGCAGTATTTGCAGAAAAAAACGCTCACCAACGACAATCCCTATACGACGCCTGTTTTGCAGGAGGCTATCGAGGATGCATACACTCGTCTGATTGCACCTGCCATCGAGCGGGAGATCCGCAGCGAGATGACAGAGAAGGCTGAGGATGGTGCCATCTCCGTCTTCGGAAAGAATCTGGAGCAATTGCTGCTGCAGCCGCCCATCGCCGGCAAGGTTGTATTGGGCTGGGATCCCGCATTTCGAACGGGCTGTAAGCTGGCTGTTGTGGACGCAACAGGAAAGGTGCTGGATACCAAGGTGATCTACCCCACAGCACCCCAGAACAAGGTAGAAGAGGCAAAGGCTGAACTGAAGCGATTGATCCGCAAGTACGGAATCGACCTGATCTCTGTGGGTAACGGTACCGCATCCAGAGAATCGGAGCAGATCATCGTGGAACTCTTGAAGGAACTGGACCGCCCGGTACAGTATGTGATCGTCAACGAGGCAGGGGCCAGCGTGTATTCCGCCAGCAAGCTTGCCACCGAGGAGTTCCCCAACTTCGATGTGGGTCAGAGAAGCGCAGCCTCCATCGCCAGAAGACTGCAGGATCCCCTGGCAGAGCTGGTGAAGATCGATCCCAGATCTATCGGTGTTGGGCAGTATCAGCATGATATGAATCAGAAAAAACTTGGCGAGGCGTTGAGCGGTGTGGTGGAGGATTGCGTGAACAGAGTCGGTGTGGACCTGAATACTGCTTCCGCCTCTCTGTTGGAGTACATCTCCGGCATCAACAAGACCATTGCGAAGAATATTGTGGAGTACCGCGAGGCCAATGGCCGCTTCACCAATCGAAAGCAGCTGCTGAAGGTGGCAAAGCTGGGTCCCAAGGCCTATGAACAGTGTGCCGGCTTCCTGCGTATTTTAGATGGAGAGAACCCTTTGGATGCCACCAGTGTACACCCGGAGTCCTATGGCGCAGCGGAAAAGCTGCTGGAGAAGCTGGGACTTACCATGGAGGATGTCCGGGAGACTCAGAAAAAGCTTGCAGCGGCGAAAAAGGCGGGAAGTATTGCAGGCGGATCCACTGACAGGAAAACCCCTGCTGCACCGAAAAAGAAGCCGATTCAGGTGCAGAATACAAACACTGCCATGGGCAAAGCGCTGGCTGCTGCACTGAACGGTATGACACTGGACAATGATACCCCAGTAAAAAACAGGAAGGATACCGAAGGAACCCGGAACGCACAGGTATACGGTCTGGAAAAAAGGATTCCGGACAAGAAAAAACTGGCGGAGGAACTGGGAGTCGGAGTGATTACGCTCACCGACATTCTGAAGGAACTGGAGAAGCCTGCCCGTGACCCCAGAGACGATATGCCCAGACCCATCCTTCGAAGCGATGTATTGGAGATGAAGGACTTAAAGCCCGGCATGATCCTGAAGGGTACGGTGCGCAATGTCATCGACTTCGGTGTCTTTGTGGACATTGGAGTACATCAGGACGGTCTGGTACATATCTCTCAGATCACAGATCGTTTTATCAAGCATCCTCTGGAGGCTGTCAGTGTGGGAGACATTGTGGAGGTGCAGGTGCTGTCCGTGGACACAGCGAAGAAGAGAATCTCCCTCACCATGAAAATTCAGAAAAGTTCATAAAAAATTCATTGACTTTTTTGTCTGTACGTGATAAAGTTAGCAAGCTAACAATAGAAGTTAGCTTGCTAACTTTTTGGAGCGAGGAAGGAAACCAAGCAACTGCGCAGCAGTTATTTGGTTTCACCCGAGCGAACACGAACAAATTCAGAAGTCACGCAGAGACGACTCTGCGAAGCAGAGGGAATTTGTGAGTGCCAAGGAAGGAGTTTAGGAAACTATGGACAGGAAAAACCGGTATATCTCCTTTACCCTGCGGGTCATACATAATCAGGTGAAGGATATTATCAGTAAGACAGTTCCCAAATCGGATATTGCCCCACAGACGCAGCTGCAGGGCGGGATTTTGGGATATTTATTTCATCACAGGGACAGCGCTGTGTATCAGAAGGATATTGAGAAGGAATTTCGAATCTCCCGGGCCACTGCCACTAATACCCTTCAGGTCATGGAAAAGCGGGGCCTGATCGTTCGCAGAAGCCTGGACAAAGATGCCAGGCTGAAACGGATCCTGATGACTGAAGCAGCAGCCACCAACCACGCCAGAGTGGAGGAGCATATTCGTGAGATGAATGAGAGAATGCTGCAGGGGATGACACCGGAGGAGATCGCTCAGTTCGATTCCTATCTGGGGCGTGTGATGAAGAATCTGGAGGCCTGGCAGCAGGAATTGGGATCGGAAGAATTACAGAGTGCAATATCAGGAAAGGAAGTGGAAAAATGATTAAAACTCTTGCAGCTCATATCAAGGAGTATAAGAGAGCCTCAATCCTGACCCCCATCTTTATGATCGGTGAGGTCATCATGGAGACCATCCTTCCGCTGTTGATGGCATCGATTATTGATGATGGCGTCAACAAGGGGGATCTGAAACATATTTATTTTGTGGGAGTGCTGATGCTTCTGGCAGGCGTACTCAGTCTGATGTTCGGTATCGGCGGAGGTGTGTACGGAGCCAAGGCTTCCACAGGCTTTGCCAAGAACCTGCGAAAAGCGATGTATGAGAATATCCAGACCTTCAGCTTTTCCAACATCGATAAGTTCAGCACCTCCGGACTGATCACAAGACTGACTACCGATGTGACAAATATTCAGAATGCCTATCAGATGATCCTGAGAATGTGTATGCGTGCACCCTTCAGTCTGCTCTTTGCCATGCTCATGTCCTTCTATATCAGTCCGAAGCTGGCCAGTGTGTATCTGATCGCGGTCGTGTTCCTCGGCGCCATTCTTGCCATTATCGTATCCACTGCAACCAAGTATTTCAGCCAGGCATTTCCCAGATATGATGTGCTGAACGAGAGTGTGCAGGAGAATGTATCCGCCATCCGCGTGGTGAAGGCCTATGTCCGGGAAGAGTACGAGACGGAGAAATTCAAGCGCGCCAGCAGCGGAATCTACGACATCTTCTGTAAGGCGGAGAAGGTAGTTTCCTGGAACAGCCCGGTAATGAACCTGACAGTCTATACCTGTATCCTTGCCATCAGCTGGCTGGGTGCCCATATGATCATCCAGGATAGCCTGACCACGGGACAGCTGATGAGTATGCTGACCTATTGTATGAATATTCTGATGAACCTGATGATGCTCTCCATGATCTTTGTCATGATGACCATGTCTGCCGCCAGTGCAAAGCGTATCTGCGAGGTGCTGGAGGAGAAAGCAGATCTCACCAATCCCGAAAACCCCGTCTCTCAGGTGAAAGACGGCAGCATTTCCTTTGAGAATGTTTGTTTCAGCTACAAAAAGGATGCGGATGAACCGGTTTTGAAGAATATCAACCTAGAGATCGCTTCCGGACAGACCATCGGTATCATCGGCGGCACCGGCAGTGCAAAATCCAGTCTGGTCAATCTGATCAGCAGACTTTACGATGTCACCTCCGGTTCACTGAAGGTAGGAGGCGTGGATGTGAGAGAGTATGATTGCGAGGCTCTCAGAAATCAGGTTTCTGTTGTGCTGCAGAATAATGTCCTCTTCTCCGGAACGATTCTGGAGAACCTTCGCTGGGGAGACAAGAATGCAACCGAGGAAGAGTGCAGACGTGCCTGCGAGATGGCATGTGCCGATGAATTTATACAGAAGATGCCCGAGAAATATGAGACCTTTATCGAACAAGGCGGCACCAATGTTTCCGGCGGACAGAAGCAGAGACTCTGTATCGCCAGGGCACTCTTGAAGAAACCCAAGATCCTGATCCTGGATGATTCCACCAGCGCAGTGGATACGGCAACCGATGCGAAGATCAGAAAGGCTTTCAAGGAAGTGATCCCCGGAACTACCAAGCTGATTATTGCACAGCGAATCTCCAGCGTGGAGCATGCAGATAAGATCATTGTGATGAATGAGGGTAAGATCGATGCATTCGGAACCCACGAGGAATTGCTGAAGACCAATGAGATCTACCGCGAGGTATATGAGTCTCAGATGGGCGGAAGCGGCGACTTTGATGAGAAAGGAGGAAACTAAGGATGGCGGAAGAAAGAAGAATGAAATACAACCGCAAGGTAGTGGAAGGACCTAAGCATGGACCCGGACCCAGAGGACCCCGTGGGGCCAAGCCGAAGATCGCCAATCCCGGGAAGCTGCTCTCACGAACCCTTGGCTACTCCTTCAAAAAATATGCGGTGAGATGGGTCATTGTACTGATCTGTATCTTTGTCACCGTCTTTGCTTCTCTGCAGGGAACTCTGTTCCTGAAGACGCTGATCGATGACTATATCGTACCCCTGATCGGAAAGCAGAATCCCGATTTCGGACCGTTGACTGCTGCGATGACAAGGGTGGCATGCTTTTACGTGCTGGGAGTTGTAGCCTCCTTTACCCAGTCCAGAATGATGATCTATATCACCCAGGGAACCATGCGAAGCCTTCGTGACGATATGTTCACCAAGATGGAGCAGCTGCCAATCAAGTATTTCGATACCCATCCCCACGGTGAGATCATGTCGCTTTATACCAACGATATTGAGACCATCCGACAGCTGATCAGCCAGAGTATTCCGCAGTTTGTCAACAGCGCGATTACCGTTGTCAGCACCCTGGCTGCCATGATCGCCCTGGATATTCCCCTGACGATCGCTACGCTGGTGATGGTGGGTGTGATGCTGGTCTGCACCAAGAAGATCGGTTCTTTGAGCGGACGTTTCTTCATGGCACAGCAGCAGGCACTGGGACAGTTAAACGGCTGCATCGAGGAGACGATGACCGGTCAGAAGGTGGTCAAGGTGTTCTGCCATGAGCAGGAGAGCCTGGATGAGTTCCTGGACCTGAATGAATACCTCTGTGACAGTGCTTATAAGGCAAACAAGTTTGCCAACATTATGGGACCCGTCAATGCCCAGTTGGGAAACTTAAGCTACGTTGTCTGTGCAGTGGTAGGCGGTGTACTGGCAGTGACCGGTGTTTCGGGCCTGACCCTGGGTGCTCTGGCAAGCTTCTTAAACTTAAACAAGTCCTTCAGCATGCCCATCAACCAGGTCAGCCAGCAGCTCAACAGTATCGTGATGGCTCTGGCAGGTGCAGATCGTTTCTTCAAGCTGATGGATGAGACACCGGAGCTGGATGAGGGCTATGTTGAGCTGGTGAATGCCAAAAAGAACGGCCGGGGCGAGATCGAAGAGTCTGAGAAGCGTACCGGACTGTGGGCATGGAAGCACTATCACAGCCAGACTGGTGAGACGACCTACACAGAGCTGAAGGGAGACGTTGTTTTTGACGGCGTGGACTTTGGCTATACAGACGAGAAGATCGTGCTGCATGATGTGGAGCTCTTTGCTAAGCCCGGTCAGAAGATCGCTTTCGTAGGTGCAACCGGAGCAGGCAAAACTACCATTACCAACTTGATCAACCGCTTCTATGATATCCAGGACGGTAAGATCCGTTACGATGGCATCAATATCACCAAGATCAAGAAGAAAGATTTGAGACGGTCTCTGGGTATCGTGCTTCAGGATACCCATCTTTTCACAGGAACGGTCATGGAGAATATCCGGTACGGTAAGCTGGATGCCACCGATGAGGAGGTCATACAGGCTGCTAAGCTTGCCAATGCGGACGGCTTTATCCGAAGACTTCCCGAAGGCTATAACACTATGCTCCACGGAGACGGTGCAAACTTAAGCCAGGGACAGAGACAGCTTCTTGCCATTGCAAGAGCCGCTATCGCCGATCCTCCCGTACTGATTCTGGATGAGGCGACCAGTTCCATCGATACCAGAACCGAGAAGCTGGTACAGCAGGGAATGGATGCATTGATGAAGGGCAGAACCAACTTCGTCATTGCCCACAGACTCTCCACCGTCAAGAACAGTGACTGCATCATCGTGCTGGAGCAGGGACGCATCATTGAGCGCGGTACCCATGACCAGTTGATCGAACAGAAGGGAAAATATTACCAGTTATATACCGGCAACGCTATGGCACAATAATCGGAGGAGGTACAAGATGGGAGATAGAATAGTCAAGATTATCTTTGGGATTCGAATTGTTCTGTGGATGGTTGCAGCAGGCGCCACTGCGTACTGGATCTATTGGTCCATGCATCTGTACACACTGGGGTTTGAAAATGAGCATGAATATGCAACGGCACTGAGACCGATCCTCAGCAAGGGACTTTTGATCTCTGTGGCTGCGATTCTGATCTGCTTTCTCCTGCGTTCCATCAGCGATAAGATCAAGAAGAACAACAGGGGATACTGATTCTTGTCAGATTGGTATTGCATTTTTGCAGACAGTGTGTTACCATGCAAAAGTAATTGAAAAGTGAAAATTCTTCAGGGTTGGGTGCGATTCCCTACTGGCGGTATAGTCCGCGACCCCAAGAGTGATCTCTTGGGCTGACTCGGTGTAACTCCGGGACCAACAGTACAGTCTGGATGAAAGAAGAAAGAACGAACGCTTTGCGAGCGTGTCCTTTGTGTGTGTGTTTACGGCCCTGAGTCCATTGGATTCAGGGCCTTTTTCTGCATGCGGAGGACAGATTGCAAGGCGAAAGAACAGAAGAATTTTCCTTGCAAAATCTATGCTTCGGCTTCAGGAACCGGAGCAGGAAGAAAACGGAGGAAAAAGAAAATGAGTAAATTGTTGGAGACGGCCGCAGGCCGCATCACCTATGTCCTGAGCTTTTTTGTGGTTATTGTGGTATTGTTTTTGATTGCACTGGCCTTTGAACGGCTGGCGCAGAAGCTAAACGGCGAGAAAGGGCCCGTTTTCACCACCAGAAAGATGGCAGTCATCGGCATCTTTTCCGCACTGTCATCGGTTCTGATGCTGTTTGAGATTCCACTTCCCTTCGCGCCCCCTTTCTACAAGCTGGACTTCAGTGAGATTCCGATTTTGATCGTGTCCTTTGCATTCGGACCTGCACCTGGCGTGATGATGGAGTTCATCAAGATATTGTTAAAGCTTCTGATGAAGGGTACTTCTACCGCTTTTGTGGGAGAACTGGCTAACTTCGCTGTGGGCTGCAGCCTGATCATTCCTGCTTCCGTGATCTATTCTTTCCGTAAGAATAAGAAGATGGCGATCATAGCCTGCGTGGCTGGAACCTTGGTTTTGACCGTTTTTGGAACCGCCTTCAATGCGATCTACCTGCTTCCCGCCTTTGCCGCACTCTATAAGATGCCTTTGGAAGCACTGATTGGTATGGGCATGGAGGTGAACTCTCTGGTGAAAGAGGGAGACATCGTCAGCTTCGTGGTAGCCTGTGTGGCACCCTTAAATCTGATCAAGGGAACCGCAGTATCTTTGGTGACTCTTTTGATTTATAAACCCTTAAGCCCCATCCTAAAGGGCGGAAATCGTAAGGCTAAGACAGAGTAGTCTCGACGAGAAGCAAGCGGGTTGCTTTTGGCAGGTACATAGCAGAAAAGATCGCTTAATTACGTAAAATCGCTTGCCCAATCGCAAGACCTCCTATATAATGAGTAGTATGTTCAATGAATAATCAAACTCTAAGGAGGAATCATGATGGAAAACAATAAGCGTCCCGAAACCATGGAACGTATCACCACCCCTGCACTTGCCGAAAGCTTTATTGCAGAGCAGGTCGCAGCTCTTCGCAGCCAGATCGGTGACAAGAAGGTACTGCTGGCACTGTCCGGCGGAGTGGACTCTTCTGTAGTAGCAGCACTTCTGATCAAGGCCATCGGCAAACAGCTGGTATGTGTCCATGTGAACCACGGTCTGCTTCGAAAGGGTGAGCCCGAGCAAGTCGTAGAAGTATTCCGCAACCAGATGGATGCAAACCTGATCTATGTGGATGCCATCGACCGTTTCCTGGACAAGCTGGCCGGCGTTTCCGACCCTGAGACCAAGAGAAAGATCATCGGCAAGGAGTTTATCGAGGTGTTTGCCGACGAGGCAAAGAAGCTGGACGGCATTGAGTTTCTGGCACAGGGAACCATTTATCCTGATATCCTGGAGAGTGACGGCGTAAAGGCACACCATAATGTGGGAGGTCTGCCTGAGGATCTGCAGTTTGAACTGGTGGAGCCTGTGAAATTCCTCTATAAGGATGAGGTGCGTGTGGTAGGAAAGGCTCTTGGTCTTCCGGACGGAATGGTATATCGCCAGCCCTTCCCCGGTCCCGGACTTGGCGTTCGCTGCACCGGTGCCATCACTCGTGACAGACTGGAAGCGCTCCGCGAGTCAGATGCGATCCTTCGCGAAGAATTCGCAAATGCCGGACTGGAAGGCAAGGTATGGCAGTACTTTACCGTAGTGCCCGATTATAAGTCCACCGGCATCAAGAATAACAAGCGTACCTTCGAGTGGCCCGCAATCATCCGTGCAGTCAACTCTGTGGATGCTACCAGCGCTACCATCGAAGAGATTCCCTACGCACTTCTTGGCAAGATCACAGATCGTATTCTGGCCGAAGTACCCGGCATCAACCGCGTACTCTACGACCTGTCTCCCAAGCCCGTCGCAACGATTGAATGGGAGTGATAACGAGCCAAGCACATTACAGTAAAGACAGCATCTGCGCAGCAGATGTCATACAATAGAAAGGAGCCCCCTACATGCTTGCATGATAGGGGGCTCCTTTCTATTGTATGCAGACATCCGGCCGACAGGCTGGATGCTGTCTTTACGCCAATAAGTATTTGGCGACAACATACCGCGAGATGAAGCGAAGCGGAATCGAGCGGTATGTTGTCGCCAAAACTGCGCGGAGTCGCCGCGCGGAATCGGGCGGAGTCGCCACGCGGAATCGGGCGGAGTCGCCGCGCTGCATCGAGCGGTAGAACCACGGAATCGACGAGAAGACCTTTTTTTGTATTTTTTGCTGCATCGACTTACATCGAAAACCGTGAAAGAGTTTCAATTGCTGTATATTTGGACGTATTCCTCTTGGAGAATATAGAAGAAAACATCAAAAGGACTGACTTGCGACTGTTCTGTTGTGTATCATTACATCGAGAACTGAGAAATGAGTCCAATCGTTGTTAATGGTACACATTCTTCCTTTAGAATGAAGAAGAAAACAACAAAAAAACTGACTGACGACTTTTCGCTGTATACCTTTACATCGATAGCAAGGGAATGCTCTTTCTTCGTCGTTACTATGTTGGAAGGTGATTACTTCAAATAAAAAGTAAGTATAGAGAGATTCACAAGTGAAACAAATTGTCTATAGAGTGGTTCAGCACAGCCCACGGAGAATTTCGGCGGGCTTTTTCGGTATATTCACGAAACACTCCCTTAATGCATTCCGTTGGGTCATCCGCTTCAATTTGTCCATTTTTGGAAGTGAAAAATACTCCATTTGGGAGAAAACATTTTTTCGATTCTGTATGATGAAATCAAGAAAATGAAGAACAACCATCTTTCAAAAGATAGCAAAAGGAGGATATATGAAGACACAGTGTCACAATCCTTACTTGCCTTTGTTCGAACATATCCCTGATGGAGAGCCAAGAGTTTTCGGCGACCGCCTGTACATTTTTGGCAGTCATGATCTGGAAAACGGCAACGAATTCTGCGAACTCGATTATGTTGCCTGGTCAGCACCGGTAAACGATCTCTCTGACTGGAGATATGAGGGCGTCATCTACAGAAAAGACCAGGATCCCTTCAACAAGGACCTGCTTCCCCTGTATGCACCCGATGTCGTAAGAGGGCGGGACGGAAGGTATTATTTGTTCTATTGCGTACGCTTTCAGGACTCTATCAATGTTGCAGTATGCGATACGCCTGCAGGCGCATATGAGTATTATGGCAGAATTCAGTATCGGGACGGCACGGTTATGACAGACAATCAGCCCTATGATCCTTCGGTGATCTGCTGCGAAGAGGGTAATTTCCTGTATTTTGGATTTGCGCCTTGTATGATTCACATCCCCAGATATCAGAATCAGGATTTGAAGGGCTGCAGTGTTTTAATGCTGGAAGACGACATGTTGACCGTGAAAGAAGGTCCCAATGTGGTACTGCCCAGTCTGAAATATGGTGCAGGTACCGATTTCGAAGGAAATGAGTATTTCGAAGGCCCCTCGATCCGAAAGATCAATGACAGGTTTTATCTTATCTACTCTTCAGTCCATACGCATCAGCTCTGTTACGCAATCAGTGAGCATCCGATGGAAGGATTCACTTTCGGGGGCGTGATTGTCAGCAACGGTGATGTGGGTTATCACGGAATAGAAGAGCAGGACAAGCTGATGAGTGTCGGAAACAACCATGGCGGACTAGTCTGCGTGGAGAATGATTGGTATATCTTTTATCATCGACACACCTCACTAACGCAATACAATCGACAGGGCTGCGCTGAGAGAATCATTTTTGAGGAAGACGGCAGGATTCCCCAGGTGACCATCACCACAAGTGGGATGAATCCAAAGCCCTTGTCGGGAATCGCTTCCTATCCCGCAGTGTATTGCTGCAACCTGACAAATGGGCACATGGGAGCGCTTTCCTCCCTTGGAAGAACCAATGCGGAGGTAGATTTCCCTTACATGACCAGTGTGGACGGCCAGCGATTTATTACTAATATCAAGCAAGATACACTGATCGGCTACAAATACATTCAACTGAAGGAAACCGGTCACATCTGTCTGGTATATCGCGGCACCGGAGAAGGAAACTTCGAAGTGAGGACCAAGCGGGATGGTGAAGGGAAGGCAATCATCAGACTGACGCCTTCGCCCTTTTGGACAACGGCCATGGTGGAGACTGATTTTTCAGACGAAGATTTAGAATTGTACCTCGTATATCGCGGAGAGGGGAGCCAAGAGCTTCTGGCACTGAATCTCCTGGCATAGCAAAAAGTTGAAATAAAGCACAATCTAAAGTCATTTTGAAATGATAAGGAAAGGATAAAACTATGAAAACAAAGCCTACATGGAAAGAAATACTTGCATTTGCGGTTGGAGATGCAGGTTGTAACCTGGTATGGACCACGATCGGTTCTTACCTGACTCTTTACTATACAGACAGTGTGGGACTCGCTGCTGCAACGATCGGTACCCTGATGCTGTTAAGCCGTCTGCTGGATGGAATATCAGACCTTGTAATGGGTAGTATCATCGACAGAACTCACACCAGATGGGGTAAGGCAAGACCCTGGATCCTGCTCTCAGCCATCCCTATGGGTCTCGGATTGGTTCTCATGTTCAGCATTCCCCAGAGTTTACCGTATATGGGTAAGCTGGTATTTGCCTGTGTGACCTATGTGCTGATGGCTGCAGTGATCTACACCGCCTGCAACCTTTCGTACAACACGCTCCTTGCACTGGAAGCACCCAATCCCAAGGATCGCGTTACCATGAGTTCCTTAAGATTCTTCCTGACCATGGCAACCGTTCTGTTCATCAACTATAACTGCGGCAAGTTCGTTGACAGGTTTGGCTGGACCGGTATGTCCCTTATCTTTGGCGGCATCGCAATCCTGCTTCTGCTGATCACTTTCTTCGGCACCAAGGAGAGAGCAAACCTTGCGCAGAACACTGCTGCTGAGGTAAAGCCTGAGAACAAGATGAGCGTAAAAGAGTCCTTCTCCCACCTGTTTCGGAATAAGTACTTCTGGCTTCTTACCATCATCTTTGTATTGAACTACACGATTCTGGGCGTTAACAACGGACTGAGAATTTATTTTGCAAGAAATGTACTGGGCAATGCAGCACTGATGGGTACCCTGACCCTTTGCTTTATTCTTCCTAAGATGATCGGCAACCTGGTATATCCCTATATCAACAAGTTCCTCGGCAAGTGGAAGAGCATGATGCTCGGTTATGCAATTGAACTTGCAGGTGTTCTGGTGATGGCACTTTCTCCTGCAAGCTTTGCTACCGCTGCAGCTGGTCTGATCCTCCTTGGTATCGGCGGTATTCCTCACAACGCAGGTCTGTTTGCAATGGTAGCTGATGTGATCGACTACGGTGAGTGGAAGACGGGTGTTCGTCTGGACGGACTGACAAACTCTGCTACCAGCTTCGGTATGAAAGTCGGCGCAGGTCTTGGTTCCGCAATCACCGGTTGGGGTCTTGCCTGGGCAGCATATGACGGAAAACTGGCAGCACAGACCGCTGAGACCATTTTCGGAATCAAGATGGTATATACCATTGTTCCCGCCGTTCTGATCGTGATCGGTCTGGTTGTTCTCTACTTCTGCAACCTGGATAAGATCTATCCTCAGATCGAAGAAGGCTTGGCAAAGAAGCATGCTGCTGAATAGAAATGAACTGACATAGATTGTGTATAAAATTTATTTCACGGAAACGAAAGCACCTGTAGATTTGCGGGTGCTTTCCTGTTATGATAGAGGTGAAAGTGAGGTGCAGGATGCAGTATTCCATGTATGAAACCATAATCAATAACAGCCAGTTTCCGATGAATGCGCTGATCATATCTCTGGACAGTGTCACCTGGCACTGGCACAATGAGTACGAACTCATCGGAATTCTTTCAGGAAGCATGACGGCGAAAGTACTGTCTAATGAGTATGTCCTGAAAGAGGGTGATATGCTTCTTGTCAATCCCAGGGAGGTTCACTCTCTTCAAAACAATGGCGGTGAATGTCTGTGCATGATTCTGCAGCTGTCCGAGGAGTTGTTTCGGTTCGCGGATACGGCTGAAGACGAAAAGGAAATACATTTCTATTTTGACACCACACAGGAAGAGGAACCGGACTGTGGCTTCGCCCTTTTCTATTATCGCATGGCCAGAATTCTTTACGAGACACTGCGCGCCGATAAGGTGTCTGTATTTCGCGTCAGGGCGCAGGTATGTTCCCTCATTGCAGACCTGTTGGAGTTCTCCGTGTATGATAAGCGATTGAAGAATCGCGGCGACAGAGACCAGCAGGATATGCTGATTCGACTGATCGGATATCTGGAAAATCACCTCATGAATGAAGATATCTTAAGTGACGCCTGCCTGAAATTTGGTATCAGCCGCAAAACCTTTGATCGAATCGTGGATGGTATTCTGGGAATATCGGCAAAGGATCTCCTGGACAATCTGCGTGTGGAGAAGGCAAAGGGACTGTTAAAATACACAACGAAGAGCACAGGTTACATTATGGATGTCTGCGGCTATTTCTCGGAGAATACGTTTTACAGAAGCTTTAAAAAGAGTACCGGACTGACACCGAAAGAATATCGGGAACAAATTCAAATGAACAATGAAAGGGATGAACTGAAGGGGTATCTGGACTATGAGACTCCTAAAGTGGTTTCCCTCCTGAAGGATAGGATAGAGGAATGGGAAAATCAGACTTGCCGTTGATCGACAATTGGAAAACATACCGCCTGTCATTTCAAAAACAGGCGGAGGAAATCGTGGCGGATCTTTCAACGGAAGAAAAAATATCGCTGATGAGCGGCAGACTGACACGTGAAGAGATTCGAAGCCAGATCCTGAACAAGAAGAAAAAGCACTATAATGAAACACCCTATTGGGCCGGTGGAGTGGCAAGAAAAAATGTGATGCCCATTCTTTTTGTCGATGGCTCCAGAGGTGTGGTCTGCCAAAGAGGCGTTTATACAGCATTCCCTGCGGAGATCCTGCGCGGTGCCACCTTTGACAGAAACCTGGAAACCGAGATAGGTGTAGCCATCGCGGAGGAAGTGATTCATGCGGGAGGCAATCTGTTCGGAGGTGTCTGTGTCAACCTTCCGTACAATCCGGGGTGGGGCAGAATGCAGGAGTGCTACGGTGAGGACAGTTATCTGCTGGGCGAAATGGGCAGTGCGCTGATACGCGGCGTACAGAGCAGGGGAGTGATTGCCTGTGTGAAGCACTATGCGTTCAATTCCATGGAGAACAATCGCCTGAATGTGAACATTACCTGCGACAGGCGCACAGAACAGGAAGTTTTTTTGCCCCATTTTAAGAAGTGTGTGGATGCCGGAGCAGGGGCCGTTATGACAGCTTATAACAGTTATCAGGGAGAGATGTGCGGTCAAAATCGGTACCTGATTCGTGATGTGTTGAAGGGCGAATGGGGATTTGACGGTTTTGTCATGAGCGACTTTACCTGGGGAATCAATGATACCGTAAAGGCCGTTCGGGCCGGGATGGATGTGGAGATGCCGCATACATACTGTTACGGAGAGGCACTTTCGAGGGCCGTGGTGCAGGGCACTGTGGAGGAGTCCCTGATTGACGAGGCAGCAGTCCGGCTTGTCCGGACGCTGCTTGCTCACGGAGAGTACATTCAAAAGGTGCGGCCGCAGGTGAAAAAGAATGAAACCGCCAATCGGAAGGAGCATATACGGCTGGCATTGCAGGCGGCGAGAGAGGGAATCACTCTCCTGGAGAACCGCAATGGAACCCTTCCGCTGAAATGTGTGGGGAAGGGCAGGAAAATAGCACTGTTGGGACTGCTTGCAGAGGAAGACAATCTGGGAGACAGAGGGTCATCCTGTACCTATCCGCCCTATGTGGTACACTGCTTTGAAGCAATCTGGAAAGAACTGACCGGCGCGGAGCTGATCATTTATTCCGGAGAAAACAAGAGCCATTGCAGGCGGCTTGCCAGAGAGGCCGACGCAGTCATCATTGTCGCAGGCAACAGCTATCGCAATGAGGGGGAGCATATCAAGGCAGATGAAACCGTGCCGAAGAAGGATACCTATGGGGGTGACAGAATCGGCGGACTGTCTCTTCCGGAGGAACAACTGGCCATGTTGGATGCAGTTGCAGAGGTCAGAAGGGATGCTGTCCTTGTTCTGACAGGAGGCGGACCGATCGTTGTAGAGTCTGTGCGTGAGAAGGTGGGAGCTATTCTGATGCAGTTTTATCCAGGCATGGAGGGCGCTACCGCATTGGCTGAGATTTTGTTCGGAAGACTTTCTCCCAGCGGAAGACTTCCCTTTGCAGTGCCAAAGTCTGATGGGGATGAGGCCCGGGTCGATTGGATGGCTGATGAACAGACCTATGGCAGATATCACGGCTACACCCTGCTGGAGCATAACAAGGTGGAACCGACCTATCCCTTCGGATATGGACTTTCTTATACCAGCTTTTCCTATTTTGACCTTCGCTGTTTCATTGACGGCGGGGCGCTTCATGTGGCGGTGACTGTTCAGAACACGGGTTCCATGGAGGCGGATACTTCCGTATTGCTTTTTGTGGGAGCTCCCGGTGTATTGGCGGACAGAGAAGAGCGTCTGCTCAAGGGCTTTGCCAGAATCCATCTGAAGGAGCGGGAAACAAAGACAGTAACGATGGAATGTCCGTTGGAGGAATTGAAGTACTTTGATGAGGCGAGGGGAGAAATGGTGTTGGAACCGGGAATCTATCGCATCTTTGTGGAAGACTTGCAGGATACGATTCCTATCTCATAACATACAAAGGAAGAAACGATGTGTGACGAAAAACAAATTCATCAAATATTAGATTTTGCGGTGCATCTGGGACGTGAAATGTTGGAGAGCGGTGCCAACTTAGAGCGCGTTTCCATCACCATGCAGAGAATCAGCAAATGCTACAAATTGCGGGAAGTCAGTATGACTGTGGTCAATTCGGTCCTCTTTTTATCTGTGCAGGATGACAACGGCATCAATTATGTCAGACAGGAACCCATTCCGGTATACGGAATCCATTTATATAAGCTGAAAAAGCTGAACGTCCTGGTTCACAAGATCATCAAGGACAAACCGGCGCCCGGGAAACTATCGGATCTTTTGTACGAGACCCTGATTACACCGTCTTACTCTGAACCGGTTCAGCTTGCCGGGTATCTGTGTGCGATGATCTGCCTGTGCAGGATCTTCGGCGGCGTGTGGCAGGATATGCTGGTGGTTGCTCTGAATACGACCGTTTTGTTCTTCGTGACCAGATGGTTTTCCCGAGAAAAACTGAACCGCATCATTTCCAATGTGGTATCGATGTTTTTCTGCGGATGCACGGCGATCCTCTTTACCAAGTGGTCCTTTGCAAAGCATCTGTCTGCAATCATCATCACAAATGCCTTCTACATGATTCCCGGTATTCAGATGGTCAATGCCTTTCGAAACATTATCTGCGGCAATGAGATAAACGGTATCATCGAGATGGTGAAGGTGCTCCTTGAGGTCGTCACCATAGTGGCAGGTCTATACATAGCGTGTCTCGTATTCGGATTTGTGCCGACTGCTTTTTTCTAGAGGGAGGGAACAGAATGGCTCATCATATTGAACTTGTAATTCTGTCTGTGCTTGCCAGCTGCGGCTTTGCGATCTGCTTTCAGATCGAGAAAAAGGATCTGATCTTTGCCGGTATCGGCGGGGGACTGACTCGAATCTTTTATCTGATTTTCATGGAGTTGATTCCGTATCGGATCGTCTATGTGGCGCTTGCGGCCTTTGTGGCCGCTCTATATGCGGAGGTGATGTCCGGTTCCAAGCACACACCGGCAACCTATTATCTGTATCCGACTATCATTCCGCTGATCCCCGGAGATCTGTTCTATTATATGTGTGTGGGACTCATTGGCGGTGACGCTGAGATGTTTCGAAGGAATGCCACCGAGTGCTGCCTGGCTCTTGTGGGGCTGGGCATCGGTTTCGTCGTGTGCTCCTGTTTTTCTCACTATATGAGGATCAAGAAGCTGGCAGACCGAGGCAGAGGTTACAGCTCGGAGGAACTCTGAGACAGCAGCCAAGTGCGAAAACAGCCGGAAGAGTGATGAAAGCGCTGTCTCGTGATCTATCCGATCCACCTTAATCAATTCTTAATCCCTTCGATATTTTTGGTGATCTGTCTTCCCTGGAAACAGGAACCATCCTGGCAGGAAGTGGAGCAGCTTTTTCTGTGAATCGCAATGTATTGGAGGAGCAGAAGCGGAGAGAGTGGGAGAGAGATCAGGAGAGTTTTGCTTCCGCTGCAATTGGAGGTGCTTCCGGCCGGTACGCTCCCTATACGGAAAAACAGTTTGAAGAGATCGACTTTTTATGAGGCAAAAAACAGTTTCGGCAAGACTTATTAGGAGGACAGTATGATACGATCAAACCTTTGGAATGCAGACAATGGAGATGGAACTTACATCAATCCGATTCTATATGCAGACTACTCCGATCCCGATGCGATCAGAGTGGGAGAGGACTATTTTATGATTGCATCCAGTTTTTGTAATGTGCCGGGAATACCGGTTTTGCATTCGAAAGATCTGGTGAATTGGCAGGTCATCAACTATGTGTTGAAAAAACTGCCGGATTCAATATATGATAAACCGGTTCATGGCTGTGGTGTCTGGGCACCCTCGATTCGATACCATGAGGGAGTGTACTATGTATGCTTTCCGATGCCGGATGAAGGAATCTTCATGTGTACCACGACAGATCCCTTCGGTGATTGGTCGGAACCTGTGAATATTCGTCCCGGCGCGGGATGGATCGATCCCTGTCCTTTCTGGGATGATGACGGGAAGGCGTATTTGGTTGCAGGCGTTGCCAAAAGCCGTATCGGGTACAAGAGCGTATTGCACATGGTTCGGATGCAGCCGGATGGAATGGCGCTGATCGGTGATGAGGTGAAGATCTTTGACGGCAATGAAAACGATCAGGTAACGATAGAAGGCCCCAAGTTGTATAAAAGAAACGGTTGGTACTATATTTTTGCACCGGCAGGAGGAGTGAAGACCGGATGGCAGACGGTGCTGCGATCCAAAAATATCTTTGGCCCCTATGAGTACCAGGTGGTAATGCGGCAGGGCGAGACGAATGTAAATGGGCCTCATCAGGGCGCCTGGGTAGATACGGTCACAGGGGAGGATTGGTTCCTGCATTTTCAGGATGTTTATGCGGCCGGACGCATCGTACATCTGCAGCCTGTCACCTGGGAAAATGATTGGCCAATTATCGGAGCAGCCAAGCCCGGGAATGACTATGGTGAGCCTGTGGGCAGATACCGGAAACCGAATGTTGGGGGAATCACTGTGGATCGTATCGAACCTGCCTCGTCAGATGATTTCGCCGGGAAAGCACTGAATCGTGCGTGGCAGTGGAACGCCAATCCAAGGGATGAATGGTATGACTTCTGTGAAAGTGGCCTGACACTGCATGCCATTCACAGAGAGGGGGCATACAGCGACGTCCCCAACCTGTTATTGCAGAAGTGGCCGGCACCGGAATTTGAGTGTGTCGCCGTCCTCCATCTGGAGCAGCTGACTCCCGGTGATGAAGCCGGAGTGATCTCGATGGGTATGCAGTATGGACTGATTGCTTTTGAAAGACTCGATGACTCGATTCGTGTCAAGCGAGTTCTGGGTAAACAGAAATTCGGGAAGATTTTCGTGGAACAGACAGAGGAAGAATCTTTGGTGATTGCTCAGGTACCGGCGGAAATGGATACGGTGTATGTAAAGTACCGTGTGAAAAGAAACGGGACCAGGGATCTAAACGAGAGTGAGAAGGGCTTCCCCTGCGAGATCGTGACTTTTTTTTATAGCTTCGACGGGGAAGAGTATCATGAGGCACTCATCATGGAATCGGTACCCGGCAGGTGGGTTGGAGTGAAATACGGACTGTTCTGCATCTCCTCAGCATTGTCTTCTTCCGGCAGTGTGACAGTGACAGAGGTACGGATGGAGAGGCAGATCACATTCGAACTCCAAGAGGACTAAGAGGAGAATCGTCTGTGCGCAACTATCGGTTGCACATTCTGCAAAATATGACACAGGAGGCACTGGCTGAGAAGCTGAATGTGAGTCGTCAGACGATCTCAAAGTGGGAGATGGATGTGTACATTGCCTGCCGGTGATGAGTGAGAAGAATTGAACTGAATCTAACATTGCGTGAAAACGCCGGCCTTTTCGGAGACCGGCGTTTTTGTTTTTTATGACGAGCCGATACAATTATATTCTACTTGTAGAATATTTGTCTTGTCATTTGAACCTTCAAATGGTATATTTGAGACAACAGAATATTCCATAAGTGGAATATAAAAAGGGGAGAGGAAGAGATATGTTAAAACACGGAATATTAGGTTTACTATCTTATTATGACAGAACAGGTTACGAGATCATGGAGGTATTTAAGAACTCCCTCAGCTTCATGTGGAATGCGAATACCAGCCAGGTTTATCGGGAACTGCAGAACCTGAAAGACAGCGGGTTTGCTCAGGTGACGGTAATCGAACAGGATGGAAAACCGAATAAAAAGGTGTATTCCATCACGGAGGCAGGGCGGGAAGAGCTGCTGCAGTGGGCTGGAGACTATGAAAATCTGAAGTTCCCAAATTTTCCGATCCTGATGAAGCTATTCTTCGGAGGAATGCTTCCTAAGGAAGAAGCGATTGCGGCGATTCAGAAAGTGAAGCAGGTATACTGTGAGAGAGGCCGTGAATTGGAGAAATTGCTGTCTTGTTTGGATAGCTACAAGGCAGAGACAGAGAATAGGAACTATGCCATGTTCTGGGATATGACGGCAGATTTCGGAAGAGGATATGCCCGGTTTGTCGCCGATTGGTGTGACAGATGCGTGGAGCAAATTGAAAAAAGCAGGGAGGAGAACAAATGAGAGTATTGATTTTGAATGGCAGTCCGAAGAAGGTCAGCGATACGATGCAGCTTACAAACGCATTTTTGGAGGGACTGAATGAGGTCGGGGACAATGAGGTGGAGATCATCCATGTGATCGAGAAGAAGATCAAGCCCTGCCTGGGGTGCTTCGGGTGCTGGCGTAATGGGGATGGGAAATGTGTGATGCAGGATGATCAAAATGAGATCCTGGAAAAATATCAGCAGGCGGATCTGATCATCTGGAGTTTTCCGTTGTATTGTTTCGGAATTCCTTCACACTTAAAGGCTGTGTTGGACCGAATGATCCCTCTGGTTCGAATGAAGATGGAAGAGCGGGATGGAGTGGTGTATCACACGCAGCTGGCGGATTTTGAGCGAATGAAGCATGTAGTGATCTGCGGTGCCGGTTTTCCTCAGTCCGACCGAAACTTTGAGGGAGTCAGTGTGACCTGCGACAAGTGCTTTTCAAATTGTACGAAGATCTTTGTGCCGGAGACGCCCCTGATGAATGTTCCTGAATGGAAGGACCTTGCGGATCGGAAGAGAGGATTTTTCCGTGAGGCAGGAAGAGAGTATTACCGGAAGGGACGTCTGGCCTTGGAGACGATGGAAAAGCTGGAGGAATTGATGATACCCAATGAGGAGTACCTGGAGATTGTGAACAGACAGTAGAGGGTGCTTCTCTACATTCTCCTCTTGCGGTTTATCTGTTCCGATAGTAGACTATATACAGAAAACAGCGAAGAAGAATTGTGTGGACTTTGGATATTCGAAGGAGGAGAACGCCATGTTAACGAAAGTGGAAGAAAAGAATCTGACCGGAAAAAAACTTGCAGTGAAACTGACAGGCATTTGTCTGGTGCTCCTTGCGGTTGGACTGCTTATTTTAATCAAGCATATTTTCAAAGAAAGCGGGGCACCTACTCACAAGGAGGAAGGCATTTCTTTGATTCCCTTTGATATTGGCTTCAGGTGGAGTGCTCTTTTGGGAATGATTGCCGTGCTCCTGCTTCAGGCCGGGATGTATGCTTTGATGCACTGTAAAAGGGAATGGAAATTGTTGGTATGGACCATTGGAACCACGTTTTTTCATGTGGCAGGCTATAATGAGTATTTTGCCTATTCCTCCGGATTGTTTCTGGGATTTCAATTGCGGGAACGGGGAATTGCGGCAGGGATAGACATTGCCGATATTTGGGAGAAAATGCGGCTTGGCGTGCTTGTGGGAATCACAGTATTATGCCTCTATCTCATCTACTGGATGATTCGAACCAAATTTGAGTTCAAGAGGAAGCAGTATTCCAAGAGAAATGTTGTAATCAGCTGTGTGACGATACCTGTAAGCATTGCTTTTTTAGTGCTCACATCCTATACCAATCCGTGGTATTTGTTGCTCTGCCTGCTCTTCGGTTTCATCGGATGGCTGGTTTTGTGCGTGGAAGAGAAAGGGTGGAATCGATTAGGACTGGACGAGCTTCCCTTCTTTTTTGAGGATGAGACAGATGAGTTGGATGAGATTGATTTTGAACTTGATAAGTAGTTGGTGAGTTATGAGAGAAGGACGAAAGCAATGAAGCAAGCATATTTGTTTGGACAGATCTTAGGAACCCACTCCTTCTATCTGAAGGATGGTTTCCCTATCCCGGATGAATATTCCGAGATTCATAAGAAGTATTTTCTGCCGGGCGGGGAGACCGGCAGTGCGGCAACAGTGCTGGCATCTCTGGGGGTATCGGTGAAGATGGACGGTACCCATATCGGAACAGAGGTTGCCCCAATGCTTCGTAGGTTTTATGAGAATAAGAGTGTGGATCTGTCATCGCTATATTTTGACGAGGAATATGAAGGACTGATGGACTATGTGTTGATCTCCGGATTTGACAGGACACCGATGGGTACCTTTCAGCAGTTGTACAGCTCCGGAGTCAAGCGCTGGAATATGCCGAAGGAGGAGGATATCCTTGCAGCCGAGGCAGTGGGTATCGATCCCTACTTTCAGGAGGAGACGCAAGCTGCGGCTGAACTGTGCGTCAAGCACGGGAAGCCTTATGTGACGATCGACTGTAAGCACGACACTTATCTGCATCAGCATGCGGCGATCAATGTGGTGTCGAAGGAGTGTCTGGGAACCGATTACAAAGGGGTGGACAAGGAGGAAGCCTTTGAATTGCTGAAGGAGAATTCCGAAGGACTGACCATCATCACCACCGGTTCCAAGGAGATGCTCTATGGAAGGAAGGGGCAACCGGGTAAGACCATGAAACCTTTCTCTGTGGAAGTGAAGAGTACCCTGGGGGCAGGAGATACCTTCAAGGCAGGCTGTATCTACGGACTGCTCGCAGGGATGGAAGATGACGAACTGGTTCGTTTCGCCAGTGCCTGCTCCGCCATTGCGATCTCCAGATTCCCGCTGCCGCTGTTTCCGCCTACACTGGAGGAAGTGAATGAATTGATTCGCAGTCAGCCGAAGTGATTGGAAGATAGAAAAGGAGGGAGTAACTTTTCTCCCCGATTATTGACATTTGTACTGCAATTTGTTATACTGAACACGTTTTGGAAGGATGATGATTAGAGCCTTTCAGGCAATTATACGGACCTCGATTATTTCGATAAGGCCATACGGACAGCCGGGTCCACTGCCGAGTTGCAGATTTTTCTGCGTTATTGATTGAGTTAGAAGCTCGTTTTTTTAAGTTGGTTGCTTAAAAACCATTTTTGCACATTGCTGCAGACTTGTGAAACGGTCAATAAGAGTAGTAAAAGTATCATTGCTATATAGACTCTAAGTTTAGTATCCGAAAGAA
>JAHBAA010000053.1 GCA_018385425.1 Acetatifactor sp. | reverse complement strand
AAAAACCAAGCGACGCCGCAGGCGGCATTTGGTTTTTGCCGCGATAGCGAGCAAACAGCCTGCGAAAGCAGGCAATAGAGCACCTTTAGGTGCGGGTTTGCGAGTTTACGAGAGAATCATGGCGTGCCACCTGTGAAGGCGGGCACGCCATATGCAGACGATGAGGATTATGGATGGCATGACAGCAGAAGCAGACGATCAAAAGAAAAAGGTTGTGTTGACTTCACAGGAGGAAGGACCGGAGGTGAGTATCTCCGTCCGCAATCTGGTGGAGTTTATTTTGCGTTACGGCGATATTGACAACAGAAGTCACGGCGGGCCGGACAATGCCTTCCAGGAGGGCAACCGTATTCATCGAATGATACAGAAGAAGATGGGGGCCGGTTATCAGGCAGAGGTCGCACTGAAGGTTTTTTACCCCAGAGAGGCGTACACGCTGACGGTGGAGGGAAGAGCAGACGGTATCTTTGAACTGGACGATATGGTGACCATCGATGAGATCAAGGGAACCTTCAGCAATCCCGCCAGACTGAGAGAGCCGATGCCCCTGCATCTTGCCCAGGCTAAGTGCTATGCGTATATGTATGCGATCCGTGAGGATCTGGAGGTGGTGCGGGTTCGCATGACCTATTGCCACATTCCCACGGAGCGATTGACTTACTTTTTTCGGGAGTATTCGATAGAGGAGCTGGAGGAGTGGTTCGTTGACCTGCTGGAGCAGTATTCCAAGTGGGCGGACTATTCGATACAGTGGAATCAGGTACGCACAGACTCTATTCGCGGGCTTCCCTTCCCCTTTCCCTATCGAGAGGGACAAAAGGAGCTTGCCGTGAATGTCTATCGAACGATCTATCACAGGCGGAAGCTGTTTCTGGAGGCACCTACCGGCGTGGGGAAGACGATCTCCACCATTTACCCTGCGGTGCAGGCCATGGGACAGAATATGGCGGAGAAGATCTTCTATCTGACTGCCAAGACGATCACCCGGACAGTGGCGGACGAAACCTTTTCCCTCCTGCGGCAGAGAGGACTGCACCTAAAGAGCGTGATTCTGACTGCGAAAGAGAAGATCTGTTTTCTGGAGACCTGTGACTGTAATCCGGAGGCCTGTCCCTACGCGAAGGGGCATTTCGACAGGATCAATGACTGTGTATACGATCTTTTGACCACCGGGGAGAATTTCAACCGGGAGACCATAGAGACCTATGCGAGAAAACACAGGGTCTGTCCCTTTGAGATGTGCCTGGATGTCAGCCTCTTTGCCGATGCCGTTATCTGCGACTACAACTATTTGTTTGATCCTCATGTGTACCTGAAGCGATTCTTTCAGGAGGGAGTGCAGGGAGAATATATCTTTCTCATAGACGAGGCGCACAACCTGTTGGAGAGAGGCAGAGAGATGTACAGCGCTGTGATCTGGAAGGAGCAGTTCATGGAGATGCGGCGGGATCTGAAGCTTCTCTATGCCGAGGAGGTGGGAGCCTCTCTGAAGAAGGGACAGGTGGAGGGACAGATCGGCCTGGAGCTGTCAGGAGACACGTTCGGCAGTGAGGGAGATGCCTTTGACAGTGAAATTCCGGAAAATGAGGCTTCCTTTGATGATGACCAAATGAGTC
Organism: Acetatifactor sp.; assembly: GCA_018385425.1. Lineage (GTDB taxonomy): Bacteria > Bacillota > Clostridia > Lachnospirales > Lachnospiraceae > Acetatifactor. The sequence goes on along the minus strand of JAHBAA010000053.1, from coordinate 29,249 downwards.
AACATCCTGACCGGCATCGAAAGAAGCTTGGAACCAGCATTTTAGTGCGGGAAGGCTATGCAGAAAAGCTGATTCAGCAGTTGAGCCGCTGCAACAGAGAGATGCTGAAGCTGAAGAGAGCCTGTGAGGGCTGCAGGGTGGAGGAGGATCTGGAGGATGTGGTTCAGGCCATGCTTCGTCTCTCGGGAACTCTGGATGATTATCTGGAGGAGCAGGAGCATGCTGCATTGCCGATTCGGGACGAGCTTTTGGACCTTTACTTTGACATCAGTCATTTCCTGAAGATCTACGAGCTTGTGGATGAACACTATGTGAACTATTCCGCCATGTCCGAGGACGGTGAATTCATGCTGAAGCTGTTCTGCGTGGATCCCTCTGCCAATCTGGAGCATTGTATGGACCGCGGCCGCAGTTCCATTCTCTTCTCCGCTACCTTCTTGCCCATTCAGTATTATAAAAAGCTGCTGGGGGGTACGCCAGAGGATTATGAGGTCTATGCCCGCACGGTGTTTCAGCCGGAGAAACGGGCGCTGTTTATCGCTGAGGATGTGACCAGCAAATATTCCAGGCGCTCAGAGGAGGAATTTGAGAAGATTGCGGATTATATCGAGGCAGTGGTGGAGAACAGGCATGGCAATTACATGGTATTCTGTCCCTCATATGCGTTTCTGCGCACGGTATATCAGCGCTATCTGGACAAATACGGCTGTGAGGACCGCGTCTGCCTTCTTCAGATGGAGTCTATGAATGAGACGGATCGGGAAGAATTCCTCGCCCTGTTCCGTTCGGAAGACAGTCTCACCGCCGCGGGAGCCTGTGATAAGGTTCTGATCGGTTTCTGTGTGCTGGGAGGGATCTTCGGAGAAGGAATCGATCTGAAGAAGGACAGCCTGATCGGGGCCATCATCGTGGGGACGGGGCTACCACAGGTATGCTTTGAGCGGGAGCTGATCAAGGACTATTTTGACCAGGCGGGCGAAAACGGCTTCGACTATGCGTATAAGTTTCCGGGCATGAATAAAGTACTTCAGGCTGCCGGACGGGTGATCCGTACCGTGGAGGATGTGGGACTGGTGGCGCTGTTGGATGAGCGGTTTCTGCAGTTCTCCTACCGCAGGCTGTTCCCGGAGGGATGGGAGAGTTTTCAACAGGTGAAGCTATCCACAATCTCAAAACGTGTGGAAAAATTCTGGAATGAGTGGCTATAGACACCTGATATGACAGGCATTTCCAAGTAAAATGACAGTGTGGAAAAAATATGTGACACATGTGTATATGTGGATAAATCGGTGGATTACCGTGGATTTATACACATCAGTGACACATATGTCAGAAAAAAGAGGCGAATTGGCATATTTTTACACCTGAAGAGACCAAGATATCCACATTTTAGTACTGAATCGGTCAATGAAGAAAAGAGAAAGATCCGGACGGTGTCGGACTGTGTGTTCAATCCTATAGGAAAGAAGCTTTGTCCCTTTTCGAAATTGTGTTTCCGTCAATTTTCGAAGAGAGATTTTTTTGGTTCTGAAAAAATTGCTTGACATACAATATTATATGCCGTATAGTATCAGAAACGAGGATGCTATACGGCGTATAATATTATAGCTGATAAGTGGAGGAGCAGAGGATGATTTTTAACACAGGAGCTGCTCTCCTGGACGCAATTGTGCTGGCGGTTGTCTCAAAGGATCCGGAAGGAACCTATGGATACAAGATCACGCAGGATGTGAGACAGGTGATCGAGCTATCGGAGTCAACACTTTACCCGGTACTCCGCAGGCTGCAGAAGGATGCATGCCTGGAGGTGTACGACATGGAGTGTGCGGGACGGAATCGAAGGTATTACAAGATCACGCCGGCAGGCTGGGCTCAGCTGCAGTTGTATGAAGCGGAATGGAGAGCGTATTCAGACAAGATCACAGGTCTGTTTGAAGGAAAGGATATCAGATGAACAGGGAACATTTTTTGGAGAGACTGAGCGAACTGCTCGCTAAGGTCCCTGAGGCAGAGCGAGAGGAAATGCTTCAATATTACAGAGACTATTTCGAGGATGCCGGTGCTGAGAATGAAGCAGAGGTGCTTTGCACTTTGGGAAGTCCTGAAGCGGTGGCGGAGGGACTCCTCAGAGATCTGGGGGAGACACCGGTGATGACTGCTTCCCCGGGAGACCGGGCTGTGGTGGAATATGGAAAGACTATTCGGGAGGAGTCGGTATTTCCGCCTGTTTCGGCGGAAGGCCCTACGGGGCAAACGAGCAGGGAAGTACCCGAACAGACTTCCAATCGCCTCTCATCAGGGATGCTGGTGTTGATCATCATTCTGATGCTGTTTGCCCTGCCAATCATGATCCCGCTTGCGCTGGCAGCAGTTGCCGTCGTCTTCTCACTGATCGTGGCATGGCTGGCTCTCTGCCTGGCAAGTCTGTGCATGACGGCAGCGCTGTTTGTGGCAATGATCGCTCTGATCGTCACAGGTGTAGGCTGTATGTTTCTCAGTCCGGCAGTGGGAGCCTGTGTATTCGGTGCAGGGCTGGTGGTAGGCGGAATCGGTTTTCTGTCCCTGATTGTAACAGTACTTTTGACAGGGGCGGCTACACCGGCAATTTTTAGAGGAGCAGGCAGATTGCTTCGCCATGGGAGGAGAGACTGATGGGTAAGTTTTTAAGAAATTGTTTTTTGATCGCGTTACTGTTGATCGTGTTGGGAGCGGGCCTGAGTATTGCCGCAGGCATGACAGGGGGAATGGAGTCCGCCGCCGATCTGGTCAGCAAGGTGAGCCACGGACTGGTGTCCTTTGATCCCGGAGACTGGAAGAAGATTCACATCGGCTGGTTGGATGACGACGAGTTGGATCAGGAGGCTTTGCTGGATGCACTGGAGATCGATAAGAATCATCCGTACAACTCCTCCGGCATTCAGGAGAAAATTTCTCTGGGAAAAGAGTTTCGGAATCTGGATTTTGAGATCGGCGGTGCCGAAGTTACCGTGAAACACTCCGAAGATGAGAACTATTATATAGAGGCAGGGAATTTTAAGTATTTTCAGTCCTATGTGGAGGATCAGACACTGTATGTGAAAACCATTGTCACAGCCACCGGAAAAGATGCCTTTGTGACCTTCTATGTGCCTGAGAACGGAGCTTTCTCGTCGGTGGACATCGAACTGGGAGCGGGAAAGATCAGCCTTTCCGGGCTGGCTGCCGAGAAAATATCCCTGGAGATCGGGGCAGGAATGCTTTCGGTGAAAGGGCTGCAGGCGAAGACAGTGGAGGCAGAGGTAGGAGCCGGCTCCCTTGAGCTGGAAGAGATACAGACAGGCGATTTTGTGGGAAGTGTGGGAATGGGTTCCCTTCGTGCTTCCGGAAGCTTTCAGGGAAATGTCACTGCGAACTGTTCCATGGGGAATCTGGAGATCCATGTGACGGATCTTTCCTTTGAGGATTACAACTATGCTGTCAATTGTGCCATGGGCGAGATGCAGGTGGGAGATCGTACCTGGAAGGATATCGCCGCCCGGGATCAGATCGATCATCAGGCGAAGAAGACCATGGAGCTTGGGTGTTCCATGGGCAGGCTGGAAGTCAGTTTTCCGTAAGTCTGCTGCAAAGACACAGGAAGGAACAGGGGGGCTGCCTCGTTAACCGCATGTTAATGGGGCAGTCCCTTATTTTTTCGGATGGGAGAGTGGAAAAATCGGAAGAACTGTGCTAATATGACCTTAAACAATCTTTTTTCGTCGAACAGAAAAAATACTTGCCAACGTGAACACGAAAAGAGTACCGTCTGGATATACTTCAATATTATTGGAGGAATCAACTTATGAAAATTCGAAATGAGAAGAGATTAAAGCTTCGCTACGGAATCTGTATTCTGTTGTTCTGCATCGCTTTGAATTTTGTGGGCAAATATATCGCCGGCTGTTATCAGCTTCCGGTCTGGCTGGATATGATCGGAACCTGCGTCGCCGTTTCTCTTCTGGGATTGCCGTATGGTATCCTGGTTGCATTTCTTAACAGTTTCATTTTTACGGTTTTCTATAAACTGGAATTTTTCTATGTCTTTACCGCCATTGTCTGTGCGGTGGTCTTGGACTACTGTACCAGAAAGTCCTATATGGAGAAGCTTTCCACGCTTCTCTATTCCAGCTTTCTGACCGGATTCTCAGCTGTGATGGTATCCACCCCCATCAATTTGCTCTTTAACGGCGGACGGACGGGCAATGCCTGGGGAGATGCCCTGTTTGATATGCTGCGGTGGTACCGGGTCCCCAGAATCCCTGCAGCATTGGCCGGAGAAGTGGTGGTGGAGGTGTTGGACAAGCAGATCTGCATGCTGTTGGGAGGCAGTATTCTGATTTTGCTTGGCAAAGTGATTCCATGGGAGAAATGGCTGAAGAAAAGTGAAAAGGCGGGAGCGGGGTTGCTTGCGGTTTGCTTGATGCTGACCCTTTCCGCAATGCCGGTACAGGCCGCGTCCTCAACGTCTGAGCGCTTCAGCAGCCGGGTTTTTAACAATCAAAACGGTATGATTTCCTCGGAGGCAAACGTGATCGCCGAGACAGGGGATGGCTGTATCTGGATCGGAAGCTATGCCGGACTGACGAAATATGACGGTACCGACTTTGAATTTATCCGGGAGGGAGGAATCGCCAGTGTGACCGCTATGTTCTGTGATTCCGGGGGACGTCTCTGGGTCGGTACCAACGACAGTGGAATTGCCAGATATGAAAATGATAGCTTTACCTTTTTCCGGGCGCAGGACGGTCTGCCCGCCAACTCCATTCGATGCTTTTGTGAGGATGAGGAGGGGCGCGTCTATGTGGGAACCACCGACAAGGTATGTGTCTTTGAGCCGGATGATCAGATCAGGGTCATCAGTGACGACATGTTTTATGTTGTCTCCATGACACTGTATGACGGTATGCTGGTATGCTGCGATAACAACGGAAAGCTTTTTGCGGTTCGGGATGGGGAGATCTTAGCTTCTTCTGCGGAGAGCGGCGACGCTGTGAAGAATACTTTTTTCAACTGCGTCAGTGTTACGAGTCTGGGTCTGACCGCCGGAGCAGCCGACAAAGATCTGTATGTGCTTGAGGTGAAAGAGGGTGCTTTCTCGCTGACGAATAACGTTGCCCTGCCGATACAGGGTGCCCGAAGAATTGAAGAAAACAGCAACGGCAAGATCTGGGTCTGCGCCGAAAATGGTTTTGGTTATCTGAAGGATGGGCTCTTCTATGAACAGAAGGTGAATCATTTCGCAACCTCTCTGGAGTGTATCCATGAGGACTATCAGGGAAATCTGTGGGTTGCCTCCAGCAGAAACGGTGTTTTATGTCTGGCCAATTCTCCTTTCGAGAATCTGTTCACGAAAAACGGAATCGATGAAGTGATCTGTAATGCGGTGATTCCCTATATGAGCGGTTATATGGTGGGCACGGATACCGGACTGATGCTGATCGACCGGATCGGTGGGCAGAGAGAGAGCGGACTGACAGAACTGCTGCAGGGCAGTCGGGTGCGTTCCCTGATGAAGGATTCCGCCGGACGCATATGGATCTCTTCCTATAGTCAAAACGGTCTGGTATGTCTGGAGGAGAACGGACAGTACACATGCTACCAGCAGGACGCTTTTCCGCAGATCCCCAGCAACCGGGTCAGATGTACGCTGGAGCTGTCGGACGGTTCCATTGCTGCAGGCACCTCTGACGGTATGTTTTTCGTGAAGGACCGAGAGGTAATGAATGTGCTGACGAAGGAGGATGGACTGACCAATTCCCAGATTCTCTCCCTGCTTCAGGGAGAAGACGGCAGACTGTACGTGGGAAGCGACGGTTCCGGAATCTTTGTGGTGCAGGACGGACAGATCGTGGATAATTATACGACGGCGGATGGGTTGTCCTCCGATGTCATTCTGCGTCTGGTTCCCTGTCCGGACGGAATGTTGGTGGTGACCAGCAATGGTCTGTGTCTGGCACAAAAGGATCGGGAGATAACATTCCTGACGCAGTTTCCCTATTACAACAATTATGACATCCTGATGGATGGAGACACCGTTTATGTATTGTCCTCTGCCGGGATCTTTGTGGTCGATTACAATGCCCTGGTCGGGGAAGCTCCGATGAATTACACCCTGTACAACGCAAAATACGGCCTGCAGGGAGCCATCACTGCCAACTCCTGGAATTACATGGGAGAGGACGGTTCTCTGTATATCTGCTGCAATGATGGAATTGTGAATTTCCTGCCGATGAAGAGTGATGCGGTGGATTTTAAGTATGGAATCACCCAGGTGCTGTGCGACGGAAAAGAGATCGAACTGAAGGACGGGGAGGCACAGATCCCGGGCAATACTACTGAGGTGGTGGTGAAGGGATCACTGCACAACTACGCGCTGACCGATACGAAGGTACTGTTCTATCTGGAGGGAAGTCAGACCTTGGGGGAACCCAAGTCTTTCTCGGAGCTGGAACCGATACACATCTCCAATCCTACCTCCGGAAAATATCGGATCCATTTTGAGATCTACGATACCACCGGCACGACGAAGCTGGATGAGAAGATCTTTACCCTGACCAAGGACGTGCAGATGTGGGAGACGCCCGTGTACCATGCCTACCTGATCTTCATGGTGTTTGATGTCAGCTGTTTTGCGATTTTTGTGATCGTGCTGATTCTGGATGATCATCGGAAGAAGAAGGCACTTAAGGAATTTAACGTGATGTTGGGGGAGAAGGTAGAGGAACAGACGCTGGAGATCACGCTGCAGAAGGAGCAGCAGGCCCGCCTTCTGGAGAGGACGGTGCTTGCCCTGGCGAGAACCGTCGATGCAAAGGATCGATATACCAGCGGCCACTCCACCCGTGTGGCTGCCTATTCCAGGATGATTGCCCAGAGGATGGGAAAGTCTCCGGAGGAGCAGGAGGAGATCTACAGAGCAGGACTGCTCCATGACGTAGGAAAGATCCGGGTGCCCGAGGAGATCATCAATAAGCCGGGAAAACTGACTGCGGAAGAGTATGAGATCATGAAGCTTCACCCGATCACGGGGTATCATATTCTGAAGGAGATCTCTGCAGACAAGATCTTTTCCGACGGAGCCAGATTCCACCACGAGCGTTATGACGGCAACGGATATCCCAATGGACTGGCGGGAACCCAGATCCCGGAGATCGCCCGTATCGTGGGTGTGGCGGATGCCTACGATGCCATGGCCAGCAACCGAAGCTACAGACAGGCGCTTCCTCAGCATATCGTCCGCAGTGAGATCGAAAACGGAAAAGGCAAACAGTTCGATCCCCAGATTGCGGATATCATGCTTGATCTGATCGATGAGGATAGAGAATATCTGATGAGAGAACATGCTTCCTATCAGAAGAAGATTTTGCTAGTGGATGATGAACCCGTCAATATCAGGCTGATGGAGTTTACCTTCAAGGACGATGACACCTATATGGTGGAGGGGGCAAACAGCGGAGCACAGGCACTGGAGAGGCTGAAGCGGGAGTCCTTTGATATCGTACTGATGGATGTGAAGATGCCCGGCATGGATGGCTACGAGACAGCCAGAAGAATCCGGGAATTCAGTTCCATTCCCATTGTGTTTATCACAGCAGACAAATTATCCCTGAATATGGAGGAGATGAAGGCCAACAATATCACGGACTTTATCACCAGACCCTTTAAACCCCAGATTCTGTTGGAGATTCTCCACGCTGTTCTGGCAAAATAGCCCCAGGCAGAAAGAAAGAAGGTACAGATACGATGCATACACAGATTTGCGGAATGATACTGTTATTGGTGATCTATCTGCTGAAGGCCTTGCAGCCAACACAGCAGGCAAAAACCTACAGGCTGTATTCGGTTCTGCTGTTTTCCGGAGCGATCTGCCTGTTGCTGGACATCTTTTCCCTGGTGGTGCTGGAGAATGCGGGGGGAGAGTACGACATGTTTGTGAGGGGCGTCTGTAAGCTGTATCTGGTCTCTCTGGTGCTGACGGTGGGGTTGTCCTTCCTCTACCTTACCAAGGATCTGGAGGAACGGATCTCTTTTCTTCCCAGGATGAGATGGGCGTGCGTTCTGTGGGTTCTGGGAATGTCTGTCGGGATCTGTACCCATCAGATCATGGTGCACGATGCAGACGGAAGATTTTTTACCTATGGTCCCAGTGCCAATGTCACATATGTGGCGGCGGGTGTGGTGCTGCTTTCCAATATCGTTGTGCTGATACGTTTCAAAAAATACATGAATACCCGAAGATGGCAGGCGTGTGTCATCTGGATGGTGCTCTGGGTGTTTGCGGCGGTGATTCAATTCTATTCCGGCATTCTGCTGGTGGGTTTTGCCATGTCTGTGGGAATCATGATCGTTTTCATTCAGATGGAGACTCCGGACTATCAGAATCTGGTGGAAGCCATGGCTGAGTTGGAGGAATCCAGACTGGAGGCAAGCCAGGCCAGTCAGGCCAAAAGTAATTTCCTGGCCCAGATGTCCCACGAGATCCGGACTCCTATCAATGCTGTCATCGGCATGAATGAGATGATCCTGCGGGAGGCGAGAGAAGAGAACATACAGGAATATGCCCGCAATGTTTACAGCGCAGGCATGTCACTGCTGGCCATCATCAATGATATTCTGGATATTTCCAAGATCGAGGCGGGCAAGATGGAACTGGTACCAACCGAGTATGAACTTGTGACCCTGATAAGAGATTGTTACCATACGGTCAACAACAGAGCAGAGGACAAGGGGCTGAATTTTTGCGTGGAGTGTGAGGAATCTCTCCCCGGTTACCTGTGCGGAGATATGGTCCGCATCCGCCAGATCATCCTGAATCTTTTGACCAATGCGATCAAATACACTGACCGGGGACGGGTCACATTTTCCGTAGGCGAAGGACACAGAGAAGCGGATAAGCTGGAGCTTGTCATTCAGGTGAAGGATACCGGTATCGGCATGAGCGAAGAAAACCTGACCAAGCTGTTCGACAATTTTGAACGTTTTGACATGAAGCGCAACCAGAAGATAGAGGGCACCGGACTGGGGCTGGCCATCACCAAGAAGCTGGTAGACCTGATGGATGGAACGATCCGGGTGGAAAGCAAGTACGGAGTGGGCTCTGTCTTCACCGTGACACTGCCTCAGTGGATCGCGGACGACACCCCGATCGGAGAGTTTGCCCTGCAGCAGAAGACAATTCGTCAGCACAGCACGGATGCCTGGAAGTGGCTTCGGACACCGCAGGCCACGATACTTGCGGTGGATGATGTGGAGATCAATCTGATGGTTTTCTGCAGCATGCTGAAGTCTACCGAAATCCGAATCGTCCCTGCCTCCGGCGGAGAAGAGGCTGTTTCGCTGGCAGAGCAGCAGAAGTTTGATCTGATCTTTATGGATCATATGATGCCGGGAATGAATGGTATCGAGGCCTTCCATCAGATCAGGGACGGAAGAAAAAGTCTTAACCGCAAGACACCGATCATCATGCTGACGGCAAATGCTATTGCCAGTATGCGGGAGGAGTATTTGCAGGAGGGCTTTACCGATTATCTCTCCAAACCCATTGACAGCAATGCACTCTATGAGATGTTGGAAAAATATCTTCCCCGGGAGAAGATCAGCTATGAGACCGGAAACGGCGTGGAAGAGCAGAAGCCTGCCCGGCAGAACCCGGATTCCTTGAGCGAACGATTTGCAGTCATCCGGCAGATGTGCGGAGACTTCAACCTGGAGGAGGCTGTCATGCATTGCAGCGGCAGCGAGGAATTCTTTGTGGAACTGCTGAAGGATTTCGCTACCCCGGAGAGGGTGGAGGAACTGGAGACGGCTTTCCGGGAGAAGAACTGGGAATTTTACGTGACGAAGGTCCATGCCCTGAAGGGCACCATGCGTACCTTTGGATTCCCGAAGCTGGGAGACATGGCGGAAGGTCTGCAGTTCGCGGCAGAGAGACGGGATGAGACATATCTGTCTGAACACCACGGGGAGGCAATGCGGCTGTTGGAGGCAATCGTGGAATGTGTAAAGGGTTTACAGTAAACTGAATAGAGCAATGCAAAAGAGGAACCAACCCTGCTGACTGTCAGTCTTGGCTGGTTCCTCTTTCAATTCTTAAGAAGTCATGTATGATAGGATATCTCTCCCCCGGGTGTCCGGTGCGGGAGAAACCGGTTTACTTGCCTGCAGGCGCCGCCTTTGCAGTTTTCTCCTCGGCAGGAGCGTTGACGGATACGAACAGGCCTGCTTTTTTCAGTGCAGGGCGAAGTGCCAGATAGAACACACTTGCCAGAATGACTGCCAACACTGCATTGACGGAAGTTGTCAGAGTTGCGATCTTGGCGAGAGCCTTGGCCAGATCCTGAGGCACGCCGAGCAGATAGCTCTTGTAGAAGTAGCCTACCAGCGGGTCTGCTACAATATTAAAGCCCATACCGCAGATACTTGCCACGACCGTTGCGATGGACACACGTTTCGCATCGTGCTCCTGGTCCAGCTTGAACAGCTTGTGCGCAACAAAGCCTACAATGGCACCGATGCAGAATTTGAGCAGGAAGGTCTTGGGAGCACTGGTCACATATTGGGTCGTCAGATCACCGATGGTCATGCCCAGCGCACCGGCCAGACCGCCCCAGTAGCCGCCCAGAAGCAGGGCTGCAAGGACACAGAATACATTTCCGAAGTGGAAAGCGGTATTTCCGAGCGGAACATCGATCTTGAGGTATGCAAATCCGATATAGCTCAGTGCGGCGAGAAGTCCTGCCTGAGCGAGGCGATTGATGTCAGCCTTCTTGGCGGGTGCCTTGCCCACTACAGCATTCAGGATGCCTTTGACCAGCAGAAACAGGGAGAAGAATACTCCCACCAGACCGTAGGAATAGGGGCGTTCAGCGGCCAGCTTTTCAGTGCTCAACTGACTGCTGGAGGCCTTCAGTGCCTCCAGATCGCCTGTGGCGTTTCCGGCTTCGATCTCCTTGATCGTATTCTTGACTTCCGTCAGCTGTTTGCCGATCTGAACAGATTCCTGATAACTGTTGCGGTATGCCGCAAAGGCAAAGACGGAACTGGCGATCAGAAGCAGCGCTGCGATGATCAGTACAACGTAACTCTTTTGTTTTTTCATAATTGGTAGCCTCCGTTTCTTGGGCTCTGCGAAAGGTAAACGCCCCCGCAGCTCCCTGGTTTGTTTGCTTGAGTGGAAGTGTACTGTAGAATTGGATTGATTAAAAGTACCAGAATCGATATTTTTGACCATACCAGTTTGAAGGATAGCAAGAATTGGGGAAGAGTCAACAATCTTTAGGAAGAAACGTCATATAGTTTGTCTTAAACTAAATATCATCTATACTATGGAGGTAGTGTGTTATGACAGGACCCAAAGCACCCAAGGATGCGGAAAAAAAGAGAAAAAGCTTTTATGTACTTCGCAATAAATCAGTTGCCGGCTCCCCTCAGCCGGGTGGTACCGGAACCCAGTTTGTCTATCTGAATGACGGAAGATTGGTGAGCTTCGCAAAGATCGTGGGTAATATCACCGACGAGGCAATGCTTGATATGCTGACTACGACAGAAGCATTTCGTCAGCTGGTCTATTCCATCGGTGTCACTGTGGAGATGGATGATCCCTCAGTGGAGGTAAACTTTGCATTACAGATGTACGGTAAGGCAGACCCTTACGTCAGCGGAACGACGATAAATCTGAAGGTACCTGCAGACGGCATGGAGCGAATCATCAAGCTGGAGGATGTGGATTGGACCGGAGATGATGTGATGCCGGGACAGAGCCGCTTTGAGTTCCCCAAGGCCGGGATGCAGGCCAAGGTTGCGGTTCGCTTCTACTTAAATGACGGATTTGATGCTCCCGAGCCTGAGGAGGAAGAGGAAGTAAACTTCGACTGTCCGGAATACCGACAGATGCTGGAGAAATCTCTGGTGCAGACCGGCAATAACAAGAGACTGAAGAAGGCGATCGCGAAGGCGAGAGCCGGAGAGGATGTGACCTTCGCCTGCATCGGCGGTTCCATCACTCAGGGCGCCGGGGCCGTTCCCATCAATACGGAGTGCTATGCCTATAAGACCTTTGAGCGCTTCTGCAGGCTTTGCGGCAGGGGAACAGAGGAGAATATCCACTATGTCAAGGCAGGCGTGGGCGGTACCAGTTCTGAGCTCGGCATGGTTCGATACGACAGAGATGTGTGCGCCGAGGGTGCCATCGCTCCCGATGTGGTGGTGGTAGAGTACGCGGTAAATGATGAGGGAGATGAGACCAAGGGCCATTGCTATGACAGCCTGGTCCGCAAGATCCTGACCTCTCCTCAGTCACCTGCAGTGATTCTGCTGTTCTGTGTCTTTGCCTACGACTGGAACCTGCAGGATCGTCTCTCCCCTGTGGGAAGGGCCTATGGCCTTCCCATGGTCAGCGCCAAGGATTGTGTGGTGGAGCAGTTCTACAGGAAGGCCGGCCAGGGAAGAGTGATCACCAAGAATCAGTTCTTCTATGACATCTTCCATCCCACCAATTACGGTCATACCATTATGGCAGACTGTATCGAGTATCTGCTGCAGAAGGTGGATGCAAGTGCCGAGGATGAGACCGATGTGGATGTGAATGCCATCGAGGCTCCCTTCTCTGCAGAGTTTGCAGGGGTGAAGCTTTTGGATCGCAGGAATACCATGGACGCGGTCATCGATGCCGGCGATTTCACCGAGACGGACACGGAGCTTCAGGCGGTGGAGCGCAATCTGGATCTGTTCGTCACACCGGAATTTCCCAACAACTGGATGCACCGGACAGGCGATAAACCTTTTGTCATGGACATTGACTGCTCCGCTCTGCTGATCGTCGCAAAGGATGCGGCTTCCCCGGCGGTAGGACAGCTGGAGGCTTTCGTGGATGGAGAACAGGTGCGTACCATTGATCCCCACGAGGTAGGCTGGACCCACTGCAACGCATTGATCCTGTTCCGCGGGGCAGAGAAGAAGGTGCATCATGTGGAACTTCGCATGAAGGGCGGAGATGAAGAAAAAATGTTTACCATTCTTGGCTTTGGTGTGGTAAGATAAAGTCACTTTTGAGAGAAAGGATAATGACTATGAATTTGATTGAGAATGGAAAGGCACTACCTCTGTTGGTGGAGGCGGAGGCTTTCGAGGGTGTCAGAAGAATTGCAGCGGCGGTGGCCGGCGATGTGGAGCTGGTGACCGGTGTGAGACCGGAGGTCCTCTCGGAATACACGGGCAGCAGTGCCATCCTCTGCGCTACCCTGGGCAAGAGCCCGCTGGCAGAGCAGCTGGAAAAAGAAGGCAGATTTTCCGCAGAGGAGATCCGGGGAAAGCGGGAGGTCTACAAGATCGCCTTTGTGGGTGAACTGCTGGTGATCGTGGGCAGCGACAAGCGTGGTACGATCTACGGTATGTTTGCACTGTCCGAGTACCTTGGGGTCACCCCGTTGGTATACTTCGGAGATGCCGCCCCTGCAAAGTGTGCCGCACCTGTTCTGGGACAGGAGATGGAGACCGTTTCCAAGGAACCCAGCGTTCGCTTCCGAGGCTTCTTTATCAATGATGAGTGGCCCTGCTTCGGAAACTGGGCAATGTCCCATTTTGGCGGGGTCAATGCCGACATGTACGCTCTGGTGTTTGAATTTCTGCTCCGCATGAAGGGCAACTACCTCTGGCCTGCCATGTGGGCGTCCTCTTTCCCTCTGGATGGTCCCGGCAGTGCCAACGAGGAACTGGCTGACATGTATGGTGTGGTGATGGGATACTCTCACCATGAGCCCTGCCTGCGGGCCAGCGAGGAATGGGACAAGGTCCGGGGCGAGGGAACCCGTTACGGCAATGAATGGAATTTCTATACCAATGAGCAGGGTCTGCTAAACTATTGGGAGGACAGCCTGAAGAGAAGCGGTAAGTATGAAAATATCATTACCATCGGTATGCGTGGAGAGAGAGATTCCTCTATGCTGGGCGACAAAGCCACCGTGGAGGAGAACGTCAACCTGTTGAAGGATATCATCAGAAAGCAGCGTCAGCTGATTCGCGAGAATGTGAACGAGGATCTTTCCCAGGTTCCTCAGATGCTGGCTCTCTATAAGGAGGTAGAGGCTTACTTCTACGGCGACGAGCATGTGGCTGGTCTGAAAGACTGGGACGAGTTGGACGGCGTGATCTGTATGCTCTGCGAGGACAACTTCGGCCATATGAGAACGCTGCCCACCCCTGAGATCCGAGACCACAAGGGCGGCTTCGGCATGTACTATCATTTTGATTATCACGGCGGCCCCATCTCCTACGAGTGGGTGGATTCCACCCCCATGTCAAAGACCTGGGAGCAGATGTGCACCGCTTATGAATATGGTATCCGGGATCTTTGGATCGTCAACGTGGGCGATCTGAAGTTCCACGAGGTGCCGCTGACCTATTTCCTGGCACTGGCGTATGACTATGACAAGTGGGGCATCAGCAATCCGGAGAGTTACAGAGAGTTTACCGCCGATTGGGCGAAAAAGTGCTTCCCTGCCGCAGGAGAAGTGCTGCAGCAAAAGGCTGCACAGCTGCTGACCTCCTATATTGATATGAATCATCTGCGTCGTCCCGAATCTCTGAACGAGAATATCTATCATCCCTGCCATTACAACGAGGCAGACAAGATGCTTGATATTGCAGAGCAGATCGAGAAGCTCCATAGGCAGTTGATGGAAGGGCTGTCTGAGGAAGAGAGGAACGGTTACTACAGTATGGCCGGTTTCTCCGCCGCAGCCTCCGCCAATCTTCTGAAGATGCATCTGTATGCGGCAAAGAGTGCCTTCTACGCAAGACAGGGCAGAACCGTGGCAAACAGCTTCGCTGCTCTTGCCCGGGAATGTATTCGTAAGGATCGGGAATATGCGGAGGAATTCTCCCGGTTCAAGGACGGAAAGTGGAATGGCATGCAGCTGGCTTCCCATATCGGTTTCACCAAGTGGAATGACGACGGCTGCAGATATCCGGTGATCTGTACCATCGAGCCTCAGCCCAGACCTCGTATGAGCGTTTCCAGAAAGGATGAGCCCAGGACCTGTGTGAAAAATTATGGCGGTCCCGACAGACTGTTCGCCTTTGATTTCTGCGACGAGGGGTGTGAACAGGTGGTCCTGGAGGCAGCCAATGATGGCATCGGCAGGCTGAATGTGCAGGTCTCCTGCCGAGAAGGAGCATTTCCTGCATGGCTGACTGCCACTGTGCGGGATACCGGTTTTGACGAACTGCAGGAAGTGGTGCTTTCCTGTGACAGGACAAAGCTTCCCGCTGTACGTGAGCAGGTTTGCATCCTGATCAGCGACGGCGATACCACTGTGGCCTGTGAAGTGGCAGGGCAGGCTGTTGACAAGACCAAGCTGCCGAAGATGACCTTCCTGCCCAGGAAGGGTGTGGTGGTCATCGATGCAAAGCACTACGCACAGAAGAAGGATACCGATCGGGGGGCGTTCTATGTGATCGACGGCTATGGAAAGTATGGCAGTGCGGTGAAGGTGGCTCCCGCGACAGAGTTTTTCCGTGCAACCGAGGACAAGCCGGAGGTGACCTACAATTTCTATGTACCTAAGACCGGAGAATACCTGATCGAACTGATGGCAGCACCTACCAATCCCTGCGTCAACGGCACCGGGATCCATGTCCAGATGAAGGTTGGCAGCAAGGTGAAGGAGGCTATGCTGGTTGGGCCTGAATTTAAGGCAGGCAACAGCTCTGACGCCAACTGGTCCCAGGGTGTTCTGGATCAGATCAGAAGTGTTGCGGTGTTGTTTGCTCTGGAGGCCGGTGTGAACAGCGTGACCATTGGTGCCAGAGAGGCCGGACTGGTGCTGGAGCGCATCCGTGTCCGCAGTGTGACGACACACATTGCACCTTCCTACATCGGACCTGATGAGTCTGCTTATGTGGAGTGAGTACCAAACGACTTCACCCCATTCCCGGTGGAGGAATCGTTTAGAAATGGGTTGAAAGAGAACCCGGAATGTGATATTCTCTAAAAGAAAAACCAAATGAAAGGTTAGGAATTACAATGAGAGATAGACAGAAAGCGCTCGCCAGAGCGAAGGAATTGGTTGCCAAGATGACACTGGAGGAGAAGGCGGAGCAGCTTCGATTTGACGCACCTGCAATTCCCAGACTGGGTGTACCCGCATATAACTGGTGGAATGAGGGACTGCACGGCGTTGCAAGAGCCGGTGTGGCAACTGTTTTCCCGCAGGCGATTGGTACCGCAGCAGCATTCGATACCGATCTGGTCGAAAAAATAGCAGATGTGATCGCTGTGGAGGGCCGTGCAAAGTACAATGCCTACAGCGGCGAAGGAGACAGAGACATTTACAAGGGACTGACCTTCTGGTCTCCCAACGTGAATATTTTCAGAGACCCCAGATGGGGCAGAGGTCATGAGACCTACGGTGAGGATCCCTATCTGACCGGGGAGTTGGGTAAGGCATTTGTTGACGGACTGCAGGGAGACGGAGAATACCTGAAGGCTGCAGGCTGTGCAAAGCACTTTGCGGTTCATTCCGGTCCGGAGGCTCTTCGTCATCAGTTTGATGCCAAGGCTTCCGTCAAGGATATGAGAGAGACTTACCTGCCTGCCTTCGAGAAACTGGTGAAGGATGCGGATGTTGAGGCAGTGATGGGTGCGTACAACAGAACAAACGGAGAGCCCTGCTGCGGCAGCAAGACCCTGATGGTAGATATCCTGCGGGATGAGTGGGGCTTCCAGGGGCACTTTGTCTCCGACTGCTGGGCAATCAGAGACTTCCACACCAGCCACATGGTCACCGACACCGCAGAGGAATCTGCAGCCATGGCGCTGAAGAACGGCTGTGATGTGAATTGCGGTAATACTTACCTGCACATGATGTCTGCATACGAGCAGGGACTTGTGACAGAGGAGGACATCACGTTAGCGGCAGAGAGACTGTTCACCACCAGATTCCTCTTGGGACTGTTTGATGAGACAGAGTATGATAAGATCGGCTATGACAAGATCGAGTGCAAGGAGCACCTTGCCCTGGCTGACAGAGCAGCAGCGGAGTCAGTAGTTCTTCTGAAGAATGACGGAATCCTGCCTTTGAAGAAAGAAGCGCTGAAGACCATCGGTGTGGTTGGACCCAATGCCAACAGCCGTGCTGCTTTGATCGGCAACTATCACGGGACCGCTTCCAGATACACGACCGTTCTGGAAGGAATTCAGGATGCCTGCGGCGACGATGTTCGTGTATATTATTCTGAAGGCTGCCATCTGTTCAAAGACCGTGTAGAGAATCTTGGCATGCGTCAGGATCGAATCAGCGAGGCAGTTGCTGTGGCAAAGAACAGTGACATCGTGATCGCAGTTCTGGGTCTGGATGAGACGCTGGAAGGGGAAGAGGGAGATACCGGTAACAGCTATGCTTCCGGTGATAAGGTAGACCTGTTGCTTCCCGAAGTGCAGAGAGAACTTCTGGAGGCAGTGGTAAAGACCGGCAAGCCTGTGATCCTGATCAATATGACCGGATCCGCAATGGATCTGCGCTACGCACAGGAGCACTGTGCCGCAATTGTTCAGGCATGGTATCCCGGTGCCGGAGGCGGTAAGGTAGTGGCTGACATCCTGATGGGAGCGATTTCCCCCTCCGGCAAGCTGCCCGTTACCTTCTACAATGATACGGAGGAGCTTCCTCCTTTCGAGGATTACTCCATGAAGGATAGAACCTACAGATATTTCACCGGCAAGGTACTGTATCCCTTCGGCTATGGTCTGACCTACGGCGATGCAGATCTGACTGCCAAGGTCTCCTTGGCAGGAGACAGCCTGTCAGTAGAGGCAACCGTGGTGAATACCGGTTCTGTTGACATCGAAGAGGTGGTTCAGGTCTATGTGAAGGCTGACAGCGCAGATGCAACTCCCAACGCAAGGCTTTGCGGCTTCAAGAGAGTGGCAGTGAAGGCAGGCGAGACCAAGACAGTGGCGGTTCCTGTGGATCGGGATGCGCTGACTGTGATCAACGAGGCCGGCGAGAAGGTTTCCGGCGGCAGCACCTACACCGTAAGCGTTGGCTTCGGACAGGCAGATGCAAGAACGGAGGAGCTGACCGGCAAGAAGGCCGTTGTTGTAAAGATTCAGAAGTAAGTATGTGTTGAGGAGCCATTTGGGACGCTATTTTCAATTTATCGTGTCCCGAATGGCTCCGCGAGGTTTTAGGGGACCATTGGGGACGGTGTCAAAAAGCGAATTGATTCATATCTGCCCTATTGGCAAAGGAGGAAAATATGGAGATCAGACCGGTAACCATAGAAGATGCAGAACAATTGCTTGCAATTTACGCCCCCTATGTCCGGGAGACTGCGATCACCTTTGAATATGAGGTGCCCACTCTTGGAGAATTTCGAGAGAGGATCCGAACGATCTCATCGATCCTGCCCTATCTTGTTGCGGTGGAGGGAGAGGAAATCATGGGATATGCGTACGCGGGTAAGTTCAAGACCAGAAGGGCCTACGACTGGTCCGTGGAGGTAACCGTCTATGTGCGCCGAGCGTCCAGAAGAACAGGAGTTGGTTCTGCACTGTATCGCGCACTGGAGGCTTCTCTGAAAGGGATCGGCGTCCTGAATATGAATGCCTGTATCGCCCTTCCGAAGGAGGAGGACCGGTATCTGACCCGTGACAGCTTTTATTTCCATGAAAAGATGGGTTTTTCCCTGGTAGGAACCTTTCACGACAGCGGATACAAGTTTGGCACCTGGTATGACATGATCTGGATGGAGAAAAGCATCGGAGAACATCATACAGATCAAAAGGATGTCAGGTTCGGCGAATGGACAGTAGAGAGAAAAGGAGGCTTCAGATGACAACGACATATCTGTTACTGCATTTTGGAATTTTTATTCTTATATCCAATTTCCTTTGCAAGGAGAACCCCAAAAGAAAGGCTGCCAACTGTAAGGCCATCCTTTCTTCGATTGGCTTCGCACTGCTTCTTCGGGTATTGAGCACTGTTTGCTTCCGATGGATGGGCGGGTTCTCCGAGAGCAGCACCTTCCTGTTCTCCTGCGTGTTGGATCTTCTTCTGCCGATGGCGGTCGTGATTCTGAATCTCTTCCTGATTGCAAAATTCTTTCAGTACAGAATAGCTTTTCCGCTTTGGGTACTGCCTGTGACCCTCCTTTTTGCAGCCCTCGCCTGTCCGATCTACATCGCCAGACTGAAGCTGATGATGGCAAGTATCGATCAGCTGTTTTCGGGTGAGAGCATAGACGCTTTCGCTTTTTTGGATGCATTCGTGACCGGTTCACAGGATCTTAGTCGGACCCTGCAGGATTTTTGCAGTCGAATGCCGGGCATTGTGCTGACGGTCTTCTTCCTTGTGAAAAAGCTGCGCATGAATCGTGAAAAAGGCCTTTCCCATGTACAGGACGAGCAGTAGACAGGCAATCGCACCAGCGGGAATGAAAAAGGTGGAGCCGGGCGTACAGAGAGGTAAAACATTATGAATGAGAAAAGTTTGCAAAGGGGACGATACCGGATCTTCGGTCCGGCATCCTTTTACAGATCAGCGCTGGCGATCGCACTGCCGATCATGGCCCAGAGCCTGATCCAGACCATGGTGTCACTGATCGACAACTTTATGGTTGCGGGCTTAGGGGATGTGAAAATGTCCGGCGTAAATATTGCCGGACAGATCCTGTTTGTGTTTATGGTGCTGATCAATGCCATCTGCGCCGCAGGCGGGATATTCCTCACCCAGTTTTTCGGGGCAAAGGAACAGCATGGCATGCAGCAGGCGCTCTGTTTTAAGATCATCGTCACGGGATCGGCTTTTTTCCTCTACATTCTGGTCAGCATGGTCATACCGCGTCAGGTGCTGAGTCTTATGGTGATCGGCAATACGCAGGCGGACCTGATCCTGGATCAGGGAGTGCAGTACATGTTTCTGATGGGCTTTGTGGGTCTGCCTATGGTGATCTCCTCCATTCTGGCATCCTCCCTGCGGGAGATCGGACAGGTGAAGGCACCGCTGCTGATCTCGGTGGCCGCTACCATCGTCAATACCTTCTTTAACTGGGTGTTTATCTACGGAAATCTGGGTGCTCCCAGGCTGGAGGTGCGCGGTGCAGCACTGGCGACCATCATCGCAAGAGTGGTCGAAATGATCATCTACCTTGTCTATGTGAGCCGGAAAAAACCGCCCTTCCTGATCACGCTAAAGACCATCTGCAGCATTGACTGGAAACTGTTTCGCGAGATTCTGAAAAAGGGCGGCATGGTGATCTTCTCAGAATTGATCTGGGTGGTATCGGAGACCGTGACCACCGCCATCTACAACGGCCGCGGCGGTGCGGATGTGGTATCCGGCATGAGCTCCAGCTTCGCCATCGCGAATCTTTACTTTGTGGCATTCGGCGGAGTGTACACAGCCACCGGCGTCATCATCGGCAAGCTCCTGGGAGAGGGTGCCCTGGATGAGGCGAGAAAGCAGAAGACCTGGCTGTTCTCCGGATCCATCGTGTTCGGCGTTTTCGTCTGCTTCTTCGGACTGGCCACTTCGCTGCTGATTCCGATCGTATTCGGTTCCCTCAGTGCGGCAGCTCAGGCCATCTGCCGGGACATGGTGATCTTCATGGCGCTGTTCATGCCCCTCTGGGTGTTCAACAACACAGAGTTTGCAGTCTCCCGCGCAGGAGGCGATACAGCCATGGGAATGTTCATCGACGGCGCAGGTACGCTGATCACGATCCCCGGAACATTTCTGTTGGCATTGTTTACTCCAATCGGTCCTGTGGCTCTGTATATCTTCGTCAAATCCGTCGACATTCTGAAGGTTGCCGCTGCCTACATCTGGCTGAAGAAAGAGCGCTGGGTGAAGAATCTGACAGTGGCCTAGTCGTAATGGTCTGAGGAGGTACTTATGAGGACAGCGTTGTTTTCTCTGCTGGGATATCTGTCCGGCAGTGTTTTATATGCCCGGGTTTTCGCCCGGGTATTTCGAAAAGAAGAGATGATCGAGAAGAGCAAGGATAAGAACCCGGGAACCGCCAATGCATTTCTGTATGGGGGCTTTTGGTGCGGCTGTCTGACACTGCTTTTTGATCTGCTCAAAGGGTTTGTGCCGGTATATCTGTATCTGCGTTGTGTGGGAAGAACGATGCCGGATGGGTATGGACTTTCCCTTGTGCTGGCTGCCCCGGTAGTCGGCCATGCTTTTCCGGTTTTTTACAGAGGAAGAGGGGGCAAGGGAATTGCTGTCACCTTCGGCTGTCTGCTGGGATTACTCCCTATGTGGCAGCCTGTCGGAGCACTGATCGTATTTTTCCTGTTCTTCTCCGGGATTCTGCGCATCACGCCCCATCTGAAGAGAACTCTGGTGGTGTATGTCTGTACGCTGTGCAGTCTCCTGTACAGAGGACAGACATCGGTGCTGATCGGTTTTGCCATGATCACGGCAGTGGTATCGCTCCGTATGTATCTGAGTACGGAGGAAAAAGAAAGAATGAAAGTGAGATTGTTATGGATGCATTGATCTTATCCTGCGGGACAGGAGGGGGACATAACTCTGCCGGAAAAGCGATCCTTCAGGAGCTGGAAAGACGGGGACATCATGCCGAGATGCTGAATCCCTATTCATTGAGAAGCGAAAGGCTTTCCGAAAAGATTGACTCAACCTATATCTCTACGGTACAGCATGTGCCGGATGTGTTTGGCGCAGCATATAAACTGGGGGATCTCTACAGGCATTTGCCTTTTCGATCCCCCGTTTACTCTATCAACCGCGGGATGCATCATGTGATGGAGGAGTATTTCAGGGAACATCCTGTGGATATCGTCATCATGCCGCATCTCTTTCCGGCGGAAATCATGACGAATATGAAACTTCACGGCAGCAGGATCCCGAAAACCATGTTTATCGCCACTGACTACGTGTGCATTCCCTTTACGGAAGAGACCATCTGTGATGCCTATGTGATTCCCGCAGAGGATCTGAGCCGAGATTTCACAGGCAGAGGAATCCCTAAGGGAAAGCTGTATCCTCTTGGAATCCCTGTCAACAGCAGCTTCACCCGGGGCGAGACCCGGGGGCAGGCACGAACTGCATTGGGCCTGGATCAGAGTAAAAAATATGTTCTGGTGGCCGGGGGCAGTATGGGAGGCGGCGGAATTGAGAAGGTGATCGACCGACTGATCGCCGATCTCTCCCGGCGGGAGGACATCGGACTGATTCTTCTCTGCGGCAGCAATGAAAAGCTCTTCGAGAAGCTGAGCAGGCAGGCACTGCCAGGTGTGACGGTTCTGAGCTCTACCGACCGCATGGCAACCTATCTGCGGGCAAGTGATTTGTTTGTGACGAAACCCGGCGGCCTTTCCTCCACAGAGGCTGCAGTGTGCAATACACCCATTTTGCATATCGCGGCCATTCCCGGATGTGAAAGCTTTAATGCGGATTATTTCAGCGACCACGGTATGAGTGTATCCTGCGACCTGAAGGATAACCTTACCGGCAGAGTGTTGGAGCTTCTGGAGAATGCAAAACTGGCAGAAGAAATGATCGATTGTCAGAAGAAGACGATCCACCCAAATGCTGCAGCAGACATCTGTGATCTGGCGGAAGCCATGATTGGATGAAATCAGGAAGAGAGCGTGAAACATAGAGTTCAATCAGAAAAAGGCGAGATTTAGCCGCGCGAGGTGATAACAGTGGTATACGAATTGGAAGATACTTCAAAAGTAAAACATTTATTCGAGGGTTGGCAGGAGACATTGATCTATTCATGCCTTGAAAAGGTGATGGGAAAGATCTATGTTACTGATTTAGAAAACCCTGTATCTGCTTTTGCTTATGTAGGTTGTTTTGGTTTTCCGGCAGGAGAGCCCGATCGGGAACTCATCCTGAATAAACCGGATGGTTTTTCCATCCTGGTGCCGCAGAACGAAGCCTGGGCGAAACTGATTGAAGAATGCTTTCCTTCTGCAAAGCGGGTCGTCAGATATGCAATCAAAAAGGACACGGTTTTTGACTCGGAGTCCCTGCAGCGAAACTTAAGCCTCCTTCCGGAAGGATATGTGCTCCAACCCATTGATGCTGCGATCTATGACCTGTGCTTTGAAAAAGCAGAGACCAGGGATTTCGTCTCGGTCTATGAGAGCAAGGACCGGTACCTGGAGCTTGGAAGAGGAATGGTAATCCTGAAGGAGGGTCAGATCGTTGCCGGAGCTTCCTCCTATACCCGTTATCGGGATGGGATCGAGATCGAAGTGGATACCGTAGAGCCGGAAAGAAGAAAGCATCTGGCGACCGTTGTGTGTTCTGCCCTGATCTTACGATGCCTGGAGGAAGGGCTCTATCCAAGCTGGGATGCCCAGAATCGGAATTCTGTCCGTTTGGCGGAAAAGCTTGGCTATGAGTTTGATCATGAGTATGCAGCGTATGAGATTCTTTCAGAAAAGAGAACACTGCAGGATTTCAGCGTTTTATCTCTCGAGACGGCAGACCTGACTCTGAAGAAACCGATCTTCGAGGACTGGAAGGATATCTATCACAATCTCTGGCGTCATTCCGAGAGTGCCAGACACATGCTTTGGGAAGTGGTGGAGTCGGAACAGGCTGCAATGGAGAGAATGCGAAGGACCATCGATTTTCAGAAACGAAACAAGTATGCATTCCTCATCTATGAAAAGAAAACAAATCGGGCAATCGGCTTTGCGGGCATGAAGGAAGTGGAGCCGGGAGTGTATGAGGACACCGGTGTTGCGTTGGGCCCCGAGTATGTAGGGAAGGGCTATGGAACCCAGGTGCTTAACGCACTGGTAGAGGAGGCAAGGCGAGTTGGCGCCCGCAGGTTTATCGCGTCCTGCAGGAAGGCGAACATTGCCTCCCACAATCTGCAGGTGCGCTGCGGATTTGTGTTTTCCTGTGAGAAAGAGCGAATCGACCCCAGAGACGGTCAGCCTTATGTGCTGGAGTTTTCTGAGAAACGGCTGTAGCCATTGGACCATTAGGGACAGAAAAAAAGCCGTTTTTCCCCGTCCCCGATGGCTTATTTCGATTCCTGCATACATTCAAAATTAGTAATCTGCACGGGATATATTGTTTCGGAAGCTGTCATATATTGTTCAAATTCAATGTCATCCATTCCGTTTGGAAGTACGCTTTTGTCCTGGTATCTTGTGTTTATGTATTTGCCGGCTAATTCCGTATAGTCAGCAATGTGAATATCAAATCGAAAAGGCACTTCATTTTCTATCATTTCGTACAGGAATGAATCAGAAACAGCACCGAATGAATCATTCGGACTTTCAATGTTCAGGTCTGTTATGTAGCCGTTTGTCCCGGCAAAAACACAGGAAGATAAACGGTCACGTACATAATTGCCGAAGCAACGGATACGTATGTCATGGTCAGATTTGTTCTCTACATACAAGAAAGGTCTGCCATAAAGGGATTGATAGTTTTCATCATATATCACGTCAGTACCTATATATGTAATCGTAAGCTGTTCGGTATTCACAAGCACCTGTTCTCTTGGATCCTTTCTTTTCCTTTCATAGTTTTGTGCTAAATCATTTTCATCATAGAAATAAATATCCGTGATATTGCATTCAATAGGAATCTCCTCAGTATAGTTCTCGTCTGTTGCATATATGCGGTATCCCATCTTTGCCCATGTGATTGGGTCTCGATCAACTGTCAGATATTTCTGCTTGTCAGGATTAAAAATGTTATTATTGTTATTGATACATGCAATCTGTGTAGAGTGTGGATCAAGCATATAGGTATCACCGAAATACATACCAAAGTCAATGCTTTCATGATTCACGGTGAAGAAATTCAGATCAATCAAAACAATTCTGTCAGTTTTATTTTCCAGGTTAAGTTCCACGATACAATCTTCCGGACTCCAGAATTCTTCTTCTATCGGAAGCATTTCTTCTCTTGAATTGGGAATATATCCCTTATCATAAATCTTGTCCACGGTAACGGTTACATAATCATTCTCGATGATAACAGTGTTTATGCTGGTATAAGGAACGTTTTGCTCCTGTTTTTGTTCGAACTGATTTGTAAGCACAAAGCCTGTTACGCCACCGACTGCAACAGTTGTGACAACTACACCTGTTATGATTTGTGCCTTAGCGGTCTTGATCAGTCCTTTTATTCCAAGCCCGGATGCTTTTTTTACTGCAGACATTGCCGTACCTGATGCAACAGAAACAGAGCCTGTTGTACCGACAGAAGAAACTGTACCCGCGGCAGAACCGGCAGCAGCTCCCAAGGAAGAAAAAATACCACTGAATACATTTGGTATCACAACATTTTCTGCATCCGCAGTAAAGATAGCAGTGAGGAGAGAAACTGCACCGAAAGAATGTATCCTTACGCCGCCGGTACCCTCATATTCCTCCACCGCACGTTTTATCTTCCCGCGTGCACTGGACAGACGATAGGTTACGGTTCCTTCCGGGCAATTCATACATGATGCAATCTCTGAGACACTCATCTCGTCGTAGTAATACAAAAGGATCGTTTGATACTGTATTGGGGAAAGATTCTCCCGCATGATCTTCAAAACGATTTTTCTCTTTTCGATGTTTGTTACATAGTTCTCAGGCAGAAAATTTTCGTTTTCTTCTAATACATCGCTTTCAAACACATCTTCGCGAAACTCTTCCGGCATATATTTTGCCAGAAAGTCTTTACACTTATTTACCGCTATGCGATTTATCCATGCTGTAATCCGCTCCGGATTCTCGAGCTGCTGCATATGTGTGAAGGCTGTGATATAGGTGTCCTGCATGATATCCTGTGCATTTTGCTCATTCTTCAGAAAACTCATACAAGTATAATAAACTTGTCGATAAGTCGCCTGATAGATTGCTTCAAATGCCTGTTTGTCGCCGTTTATGACACGCGACACTAATTCATTCATGCTATCCATATAAAGACCATCCTTTATTGGTTCATATCCGTTGAATCTTCAGATTTGGCAGCACCCGATGTCGCTGCTTTGCTAAAAATCAAATTCCGTAACGGCTGGATTCGGCCCCAGGAATTCGACGTCACCGAATGCTTTTTTTCTCTCCGTAATCAACTCTGAAACGACATTATCACCGTATGTTTCACGATAATAATCTTCGAGACTACCGAATTCTATCGGATAATAGGAGATACTCATATTTGAACCAAACATGGTAGAATAACCATTTGGGGTGACGCATCCCGACTCAGCGAAATGAACGGAAATTCCAAAATCCTCAAATTGCCAGCCTATGATAAATGTATAGGTAGATGTATCATTCAAACTGTTGCCGGCCTTGTCAGGGTTCGTCATATTATAGATCAATGTCTTAACATCGGTGTCACTTGCAAAATATCTGAAATAGTTTGGAGCGCCATACATGCTGGTCAAAATGTCGAGGTAGATCTCCTGCTCTTTTAAGTCGTTGGCCTTTTTTAATGCAATGAGATCTTTCTTGTCAAGACCGAAATGTGTATAGTTCAGATATGCAATCTCCAGAAAATATTGCTTCGCATCAAATACTTCTCCAACTGTCATACCTTTTGCATCAAAATACAGTGTAGGGTAGGTACTATCCTCTACTCGGAGAGAGATATTCTTTGCCGGTTCGTCTTTTGCGGCATCAATGGAACGAAATAAATTATTACAG
Source organism: Acetatifactor sp. (assembly GCA_018385425.1). Lineage (GTDB taxonomy): Bacteria > Bacillota > Clostridia > Lachnospirales > Lachnospiraceae > Acetatifactor. Next base: position 2,587 of record JAHBAA010000053.1, on the reverse strand, counting down.
TATGGCAGACTGCTCAGATTTTCGTTTGTTATCGGAAGAGGGATACCAAAAAAATCTGCACCCTCCGGAAGTGTGAGATATTCCAAATCTGAAAATTCGTGACACAATACCCACGGATATTGTGTAATGTCAACATCAGCAGTATGATCCTCCGCTGACACATCTGACGATTCCGAAGAACTGACTGTCTCTGTTGCAGTAGTTTCGGCTGTTTCCTGTGTTGTCGTCTTCTCCTCATTCTTGCCGCAGCCGACAAGCCCTATGAGTGTCATCGCAACTGCGATGGTACATGCTGTTTTTGTAAGTGTTTTTTTCTTCATTTTCTCCTCCTAAATCTGATGCATATCCATTATTATAATACTTTTTGAATAAAATGGATATTATTTTCACTTTATAGACGGAATTAATTGTATTTCCATTGGGCTTTTTTCAAAAAAATTTGCCGATGTGTGACCACCGGAGGCGGTGTCTAAACGTTTTTCCCGTTCCGGATTGTTGAAGAAACGGGTAAATAATTGTTGAAATGTACTTCCATAGAATGGTATAGTGATAAATAGTATGAATTTTTGAGCAATACCATTACGATAAAGCAGGAGAAAAAGCATGGGCCAACACAGAATCGGAAAGAAAGATTGTAATCCGGATACGATAACCAGAATCCTATACCTGTACTTAGTACAAAACCAGAGTGCAGCTACGATTCTATACAATGAAGTGGGGATGACGGAGGCGGAGATCGGCAATCCCAAGATGGCATGGCACAAACTGAAGGCACAATATCAGTGGTTTGGATTTGCAAAAGCCTATAAGTTTGGCGGACATACTCCGTATGAATCGATCGGGTATCAGGAGCTGCGGCAATACGTCAATCTGTTTTGGAATCGTCGTGCAACCGAGGCAGACCTGCTTCGCTACTTTCCCCAGATTCGAAGTACGTTGGAAGAGGCGAAGAAAAAGGATCAGGAGATGGACTATTCCTCCTGGGAATCGTCAGGCACCGGGAAACCGGGAAAACTCAATCCGGATTATCATTTTTCAAATCATCGGGAAGCCGCAGAGGAAGAGGAACCTCTCCGGGAACCGAAGGAGCCGGTCAGCAGAACGAGGCGGATCTGTTCGGAAAACGAAGACACCCATTCCGGGACGACCAGTCCAGCTCCCACAGGCAGCACGGGATGTCTTTCGGGCTTCGTTGCAGTGCTGGCGGTGGTCTTTGCCGTAGTTTTCCTATTTAACCTGTTCGATGGAACCTCTGTGGGAAAGGTGGGCAAAAAAAGGTCCTCCTTCGGAAGAACCTACAATGTGGAGGTCTACGAATACAATGGCTGGCATCTGTTGGGAAACAAGTCACTGGGAAAGCCGGTGGGTGTGAACATTGCCTATGCGAATGGAATCCCTCAAAATTCCATGTATGATCTTGCCGAATATAAGAAAGAGGAAAAAAACGGCGAGGGTGTATACTGTGACGGCAAGACACTGCGCATCGGAAACAGAAAGAATAACATTTTTACAAAGTCCTGGTGTCTGGAGGCGGCAGGAGTCGATATCAAGCTGGCATATTTTAAAAATAACGAGCCGACGGGAATCGGCCTGCGTCGTAACACCGGCGTAACGCAGATTGTGAACTTCAGCAAAGACAATACAGTTATCGCCACTTATCAGGACGGGAAATGGATCAAACCGAATGGCAAAGAGCTGAAGCTGAATAAAGATGGCGAGTATAAAAACATCAAGCTGACGGATGCTACCCGTGCGCAGGTAAATGGCATTGATTTTTGTCTGGATGAGAGGAAAGTATATTACCACTCGGTAACCTTTTGCTTCGATGGGGTGCGGAATCAGTTTCAGGCCCAGTACAACAGTGAGAAAGAGGTAATACGGATCGACTATGCGGCAACACAGTATCTTCGGATGACGATTACGAAGGATGGACAGGAATCCGGGTATGAAGTGAAACCACAGAAGGCTTACCAATAAGAAGAGAGCGGAGGAACAACATGGGTTATTCGAGAAGAGAGAGACGGTATGCACGGGAGAATTTTGACCGGGTTCTCCATACGACGCTGAACCCGGAGGGACCCGGCGTGGTGCGGATCCATCTGATCCCACCGAAGATAAACGATGGAGAATTAAGCAATAGTGTTGCCATCATCAACGGGCAGGACATTCTGCCGGTGAATATGGCATGGAGCGTTGTGCTCAGCGAATTTATCAAGGAACTGGAGCCATATGACGGCAGAGAGATCTCCGACGAGGCGATGAAAAAGATCGGAGCTGCTACCGTGAAACGGGTACATAAGGTCTATCCCTTTGTGAGCAGGAAACGGATCACGGGGGATCTCTACCGGATGCTGCAAACCTTTCGGCAGGTAGCGTACAGAGAACGGGTGGAGGAAGAGATCGGGATGTTAAGTCTGGGAGAGTATGCTCCCTTTCTGCGCGCCCCACATCGGATGGATCTGTGTGTCAGCGCGATGACGAAGGACGGAGCGTGGCATTGCAATCAGAAATGTGTCCACTGTTACGCTGCGGGACAGGAGCTGGCGGAACAGAAGGAACTGTCCACGGCGGAGTGGATGAAGATCAT
>JAHBAA010000154.1 GCA_018385425.1 Acetatifactor sp. | reverse complement strand
TTTTTCCTTTCGAAGCAAAGTCTGAGGTCATCTACAGATCCTCCATACAGTCCCTCAAACCCTGCATGGAGCCTTTGCAATGCACAATAACATTCAAGTGTCCTCCTTTTCACTTACAGGCACTTGCCTCTGCTATATGACCTAACATACCAAATTCTGCTGCAATCCTCAAATGAACATCAGCAAATGATTGCAATCGTTAATCATCCGATTAACGCTTCCTTCCTCTCTCGGATTTTACTATGGAATACCGTGCAACATCCACAATACCTTGGTTGTTTTTCCCAAACTGCCGTAAAACACCTTCAAACTTCATACCAATTTTCTGCATCACACGACCGGATTTCGGATTGTTTACATCATGCCCTGCATAAACACAGTTTGCACCCACCTCATCAAACAATACATCGATCACCTTCGTCGCTGCTTCAGGCATATACCCATTGCCCCAGTACTTTCTTCCGATCACCCAGCCAAGTTCCATACATTCCAATTCGTCTATTGAGCTGACTACTGAGATATTGCCAATCAGCTCATGGGTACTTTTCAGCTCTATTCCCCATTGATAACGAGACGCAGTGGAATACTGCTGAATACAGTAATTCACGTACCAGCGGGATGCCTCTACACTTGAATGTGTAGGCCAAGTCAGGTATTTCGTAACCTCATCATCCGATGCCCAATTATGAAATACCGCTTCGGCATCATCTTCTGTAAATGGTCTCAAAATAAGTCTCTCTGTCTCATATGTTTTTGTTCCAATATGTTTCATACCTATTTATTTCTCCTTCATATCATAATCAAATTTTTCCTGATACAGTTCATCAACATACCCTGACCGCATTTTTTCATACTTTGAAGCAACTGTGTCAAAGTTCCGCTCTAATCCTTTCCGGCTTGGCATAGTCATCCCCTCCTCTCGCATAAAAAACAGTTGCGCGTTTCTGCGAGCGGTGCGTAAATTCTAATCTGTTAATCAATGTTTGTTCTGTTACAACTTGAATCTTCTTATCTAACTATTTTTCTTTCCAGCACTTTGCCCGTTCGAGAATTAATAAAGTAGTTTACTCCTACAAAGGCATGCGCGCAGATAACATCTCCGCTTAATTCTCTTAGCCTAACAAAACAAGCCCCGCTTCTATCCTTGCAATCAATACACTCAGAACTTCCCCATAATAGCTTCCCTGAATGATCAATTGCCACCAGATTATCCTCAAAATACTTGCCGTTTTCTTTTAATAGGACAATCATACATTTTTCCATTATGATGTAGGAGAAAACATCCCGTTTGACGATGTACTCTTTATCATTGTATAAAAACTTATCAAAAGAAATCTCTTTCATTTCCTCTTGAAGATTATTCATTAACACACGTAAGCAATTACAGAAATCCACTATATCCTCAAATAAAACTTTCGAAACAAACATTTCTTGAAGTCTTTTTGAAGTGAATGTATATAGGATTGAAGAAATCAATTCTTGTTTATCAGATAAGTTTCTGTATTCATATTGACATAAAAAAGTATCAATTATAGTTGCCTCCTCACCGTAATTCAACTTCTTCAGACATTCCTTTATTTTTATTCCAGAATCTACAATATCTGCTGTTAATTGACATGCTGACATCATCTCCTCCTAGCTCTTATACATTCTCATTTTTAGTATACTCATCATATTGACCACTGTCTAACATAGCACTGACAATCGGCACTATCGCACTTGAGTTTTAATCGGGATTCATTTTTCTTTCCTCCGCACGTGCCGGCCATCTCTCTGTCTCACCTACTGATGATTCAGTTCCTCTTTGATGTCTCTTATCAGACAGTCCAAAAAATCCTTACATTGACCACAGCCTTTTGCGGCTCCGGTTGCATTTTGCACTTCTTTAAGTGTATGGGCACCATTTTTAATAGCGTCCTCAATCATTCCATATGTTACATTTCTGCAATGACATGCTTCTTTATTTCTATTCATATTTCAATGTCTCCTAATGCGTAAATTAGTTGATTCCCCTTTTCTTATCGATTAGCTCGGCTAATCCACGCTGTCAGTTTTATTCCATAGATAAAGTATTTATTATCTAATCAGATGTTTCTCGCAGCGATTTCACCAATATCACATATCCCTTAATCGGAAAATAAAAGCCGGTAGCAAAAGCAATAATGGTCACAACAAATAATACATTTGCTATGAATGCTGCTGAAAACAATTCCTTTGGCACAGCTAATACTCCCCCAGCCAGCAGAATGATATAAACAAATAATGTTGCGAAAATATTGTCCCTATTTATAATATATCTCCACTTGTTATGGATGCATTTATACTTATATTCTGAATAACTATTTTTGCCGGTTCTTGAAATATGAAAGATATATACGACAGCATATTTTGCTCCCTTATATGGATATTCAATGTACGGCGGATGCTTGATATTTAATATACCCTGCATAATATCAAATAATAGAAATACCACCAAAACAAACGCCATATAAACAGCAACATATTTCATAGTTAATGTATCACCTGCCTAATAATGCGGGCTAATTTCTTTGAATATGAAATCTATCACTTATCGGATATTGTTTATCTAACGCAACAATTTGGATTTATCGATTCCACACCATAATAAACTCTTTTTCCCCTGAATTTTCATCGACATTTTCAGATTGAACGATAAATTTTTCCCGTAGATAAAACTGAATCGCTTTCTTGTTTTTTTGATAGACATTTAATCTTAGTGTGGTCTCGAACTCCTTCACATAATCGAGCAGTTGTTTTCCGATTCCCTTTGATTGCATTGTTTCTTTCACAAAAATACCTTCAATGTGGTTATCGTTCAAGCCAATGAATCCGTCTATTTGCTTTGCACGGTCATCTTCATGTACAAAGATTTCTGCGTGAGGAAGCATTGCGCTCACCATGTCGAAGTTACTGCGCCAGTAGTCAGACGATATGAAATAATGTGCCCGAATATTCGTATCAAGCCATATCTGCATGACTGCGACTATATCACTATCCTTGTATTTTCTGATCAATTCCTATCTCCTTAACTATCTGTTTCCCTTTGGGTAATTCGTTTTCTTTCCTCCGCATGTTCTCGGCTCCCGCTGCACCACCTACTGATGATTCAGTTCCTCTTTGATCCGGAAGCTGCGCTTCTGCAGACATAGACAGAAAATCACACAGTTCATTATACCATAACAGAAATGAACTGTGTGAACTGAATGAAAATCATTTTGCCTATTTCTGCTTCTTCGCACTATGGTTCAGCATATTGAATAAAAACAGCATACAACACAATGTAATCGGAAACAGGAGTCCCATGCGCATACCCACATGAATCCTGCCTCCAAACATATCCGCAACTCTTCCCACAATGGCAGGACCTATGCTTCCTCCAAGGTCCCCCGCCATAGCCAAGAGCGCAAACATTGCAGTTCCTCCTGTGGGAAATGCCTTGGAAGAGATGCTGATGGTTCCCGGCCACATGATTCCCACGGAAAATCCGCATACGATACATCCGGCAAGTCCAATGATCGGATTCTCCGAAAATGACGCGAATAAGTAACATACAAAGCACAGGATACCGGAGCCGATCATAAATTTGTTCAGGTTCATTTTGTCACCTGCTTTTCCGAAGAGCACTCGTGATATCCCCATCGTCACCGCAAACATACAAGGTCCGGCAATATCTCCCACCGCCTTTGAAAAGCCCAGGGCTGATTCTGCGTATGCGGATGCCCATTGAGCCATGGCAAGCTCGGATGCCCCGGAGCAGACCATCATCACAATGGCAATCAGGAACATGGGATCTGAAAATAGTTTTCTGATTCCCATTCCCTGTCCTTCCTCTACCAATGATTCAATCGGGCAAGTTGCAAAATTGTAAATATTGAAAGCCGGAATCAATGCGAAAATAACAGCAAGCCATTTCCAGCTGTCAATTCCAAAGATCAGAAAGAAAACGGTTGACACAAATATGGTTCCAACGGATCCCCAACAGTAAAAGGAGTGCAAAAGGCTCATGGTAGCCTCCTTGTTCTCAAAGGGACACGCTTCAACAATCGGACTGCCCAATACCTCGATCAAGCCGCTTCCAATGGCATACAGGATAACACTCGAAATAATACCGGCAAACGGGGTGGGCATGATCTCCGGCAAAAATGCCAAGCCCACAAGTCCTACTGCCGAACATACTTCAGAAGCAACGATACATACTCTATACCCGATTTTGTCCACGTACTTGGCGCAGAACAAATCTACCAAGAGCTGGGTAAAGAAAAAGGAGGTGGATATCAGTGCAATGTTTCCCAGTGAAATGTTGTAATCGGTATGAAATTTCAAAAATAATAAGGGTGCAAAATTTGCAGCAATTGCCTGTGTAACAAATCCTAAATAGCACGCTAATTTTGTCTTTTTATAATTCTTCATCATTTATCCCTCCATGACTAAACAGAATTATATAATCTTTCAATTTATTTTCAATGGATTATCTCAAACATGTGCTGTACAAAATCGTAAAGCAGACTCTTTCAGAAAAAGGAAAGGCCACCCTCCGAACCGGAGGATGGCCTCAATAAATGAAAAGAGAGATATACGCATGTTTAGCCGGGCTGCTTGCCGATATAAGCAAGGATACCGCCGTCTACGTACAGGATGTGTCCGTTGACAGCATCGGATGCATCGGAAGCTAAGAATACTGCAGGTCCCTGCAGCTCTTCGGGCTTCAGCCATCTGTTGGCAGGAGTCTTTGCGCAGATGAACTGGTCAAAGGGATGTCTGCTGCCGTCAGGCTGGATTTCACGGAGAGGAGCAGTCTGAGGAGTCTCGATATAGCCGGGTCCGATACCGTTACACTGAATGTTGTACTGACCGTACTCGGAACAGATATTCTTGGTCAGCATCTTCAGGCCACCCTTTGCGGCAGCGTAAGCAGATACGGTCTCACGGCCAAGCTCAGACATCATAGAGCAGATGTTGATGATCTTTCCGTGACCCTTTTTGATCATGCTGGGGATCACGGCCTTGGATACGATGAAGGGTGCGTTTAAGTCTACGTCGATAACCTGACGGAACTGTGCTGCAGTCATCTCGGTCATGGGGATACGCTTGATGATGCCGGCATTGTTTACCAAGATATCGATGACACCTACCTCTGCCTCGATCTGTGCAACCATAGCGTTGACAGCGTCCTCGTCGGTTACGTCACATACATAGCCGTGGGCCTGAATGCCCAGTTCTGCGTAGGCAGCGATTCCCTTGTCCACCAGCTCCTGCTTGATGTCATTGAAACAGATGGTTGCGCCTGCCTGTGCGTATGCAGAAGCGATTGCAAACCCAATACCGTAAGAAGCGCCCGTTACAAGAGCGACCTTACCTTCCAGTGAAAAAATGTTTGTGTAGCTCATATGTTTTTCCTCCTATCTCAGATCCTGATTGCGAACGCCGTCCATATCGGTAAATACCTGATTTTCACCTACCATACCCCAGATGAAGGTGTAGTTTCTGCTGCCGCTTCCTGCGTGGATGGACCAGCTGGGGGAGATGACAGCCTCCTCGTTGTGCATAATGATGTGACGAGTCTCGGTGGGCTCACCCATGTAATGCACCACGAAAGCATCCTCCGGAATCTCAAAGTACAGATATACTTCCATACGACGATCGTGTGTGTGACAAGGCATGGTGTTCCACACGCTGCCGGGCTTTAATGCAGTCATACCCATGACCAGCTGGCAGCTCTCCACCTGACCGGGCAGGATGTACTTGTTGATGACTCTGTGGTTGGACTCCTCCAGGCAGCCGAGCTCCACCTTGTTCTCATCCTTGATGATGACCACATCCTCGCTGTCAGAGACACCGGTAAGCTTGATCAGCTTGGTAGGATAAGCCTTGTGAGCGGGTGCACTGTTCAGGTAGAATTTCGCAGGATCAGCATTGTCTGCAGATTCAAATACGATCTCCCGGGAGCCCAGCCCGATGTACATACCGTCCTTGTGACCTACCTGGTACTTCTTGCCGTCCACGGTGATGATGCCGGGGGCTCCGATATTGATCACTCCCAGCTCTCTTCTCTCGCAGAAGTATTCTGCGCGAAGCTCATCGCCGGCGGTCAGCCTGATCGGTGCGGTGGGCACTGCTGCACCGGTGATAATACGGTCAATGTGGCTGTACACCAGCTTGATCTCACCGGGCACAAAAAGATCCTGAATCAGAAATTCCTCCCTAAGTCTTTTCGTGTCATAAGTCTTCACATCGCGGGGTGATGCTGCAGTTCTAAGTTCCATAATTGTTTTCCTCTCTTCCTTAATATGTGAATTATTTGATTGTTTCCGTTCATATGCCTTTCGCGCTGACAGAAGCGATCTACACCAGTTCGTACCGCTTCTGTAAAAATTCTCTTGAGAACACCGCATTTTCAGGAGTAGTGTTCTCCAAGGTAGCGTGAATGTATGGTTTATGCTCCTTTGCATATTTTAAGATCAGATCATAGTCCATACATCCGGTTCCGGGTGCACAGGCGAGAAGCTTCCCGTCCTGAATCTGAAAATCCTTCAGGTGGATCATGGCGATCTCTGTTCCAAAGGTCTGAAGTGCTTCTGCAAAAATCTCTTCCCTTCTCTCATAGTTTGAGACATCCAGCAGATTCACCGGGTCGAAGATGATCTGCAGATTAGGGGAATCGATAGCATCCAGTACCTTTCTGGTCTGTGCGGGGTTCCACATGATATGCTTGTATACCGGCTCCAACGCCAGGATCACACCGCATTTCTCTGCGTACTCCACAACCGGTCTCAGATTCGTGATAAAGGTCTGCAGTGCGCCTTCTGTATGGCATGCCTCCTCGAACTTATAAGCGGTATTGGGTGCTCCCGTCTCGGTTCCCACCACACCGCAGCCAAGCAGGGATGCAAAACGAAGGTGCGCCTTGTAGGTATCCTGGTTCTTTCTAAGAGCCTCCAAATCCGGGGTTGCCAGATTCAGATAGCAGCCAAGCACCGCAATGTCCAGCTGCTCTCTCTCAAACACATGCCTTAAGTACATCGCCCACCCGGGGGTCAGCTCCGGCAGGGTCATCCTGTAATCGCAAAGCTTGGACAGTGCGATATGGGCACAGGCAAAGCCCTGACTCGCGGCGATCTGCGCTCGCTCTTCGATGGTGCCCTTTGCCACATCGTGCAAACGAATTCCTATCTGCATACTCATTCCCTTTCTCTTAATTATGTGGTATACTTTCCGCAAGAATATCAGGAAAGGAACCTGTCATCTATGCTGCAACTCATCGTATCATCGGAGGGATCTCTGACGTCCTCTCAATACTATCCCACCATCACCGATGCGCTGAACGCCATCCCGGCCTCCTGCACGGAACCGGTGGAGATTCTGGTTCGTCCCGGTGTATATACCGAAAAAGTAACCATTGCTCGTCCCAATGTGACCATTCGGGGCACTCACCGGGAGGAGTGCATCCTCACCTATGGTGACTATGCCTTCGCCCTCATGCCGGACGGCTCGAAACGGGGAACCTTTCGTTCCTATACCTGCTTTGTGGATGCCGATCATGTCACGCTGGAAAATCTCACCATCCGCAATTCCTCTGCCCCCAGAAGTAAGGTGGGACAGGCCATTGCCCTCTACGCTGACGGGGATCATCTGACCCTGCGAAACTGCCGTCTGGAAAGCTTTCAGGACACCCTGTTCACAGGTCCTCTGCCGCCCACTGCCCTACAGCCCGGGGGCTTCACCGGGCCCAAGGAATTTGCGCCCAGACGGGTGGGGCGACAATTATATGAAAACTGTACCATCTGCGGAGATATCGATTTTATCTTCGGCAGTGCCATCGCCTTCTTTGACCGCTGTGAGATCGTCTCGGTGGTATCCGAGGAAGGAACCGCTGGGATCCTGGGATACGCCACAGCCGCCTCCACACCGGAAGGGCTGCCCTACGGGTATGTCTTCGACCACTGCCGATTCACAGGAAATCTGCCAAAGGGAAGTGTCTATCTGGGACGCCCCTGGCGAGACTACGCCAAGACGGTACTGCTCCATTGCTATCTTGGGGAACATATTCACCCTGCAGGTTTCCACGACTGGAACAAGCCTGCTGCCAGAGAGCGGTGCTGCTATGCGGAATATCAAAACTTCGGTCCCGGCGCTTCCGCTTCGGCAAGGGATTCCTTCGTCCATCAGCTCTCCGAGGAAGAAGCTGCCCTCTATACCAGGGATCGGGTACTGAATTGTCCCGTTACTTCTCTGTAATCTGATCCACGCCCTGCAAGGTGATCGGTGCGCCCGCTGTGCCTGTCACCTTGACGTTTTCCAGGGTAAGTTTCTCCACATTGTTTGCAAAGATTCCCTTCCTGGAACAGGGCTCCACGCCCTTGGACATGGAGGGCACATCCGTTTTCGGCTCCTCGGCAAAGGAAACATCGATATTTCTCATCACGATCTCCTCGATCTTGCGCTCAGGGAGGCCATCGAAGAATGCCGCTGCCACGTGACAGTTTCTGGCGTCGATCTGTTCAAATGTAAGCTTCTTTATTACAGGTGTACGCTCATCTACAGGATACACTTCCCTGCTCTGCACATATTCCGTCTTTCCGTCCGGATCGCAGAAATAGAAACAGTTTACCACAAAAGGCGTCATCACATGATCCATGTCGATCTGACGGAAAGTAATGCCGTCGATGACAGCATCCTCCCCACGTCCGCGCCTGGTCTTAATGCGAAGTCCTCTGTCCGTGTGAGAGAACAGGCAGTTCTCTACGGTCAGATTCTTTACGCCGCCGGCCATCTCACTGCCGATGGTTACCGCACCGTGACCGTTCTCCATCAGACACTGATAAATGTGAAGATTCTCGGAAGGTGTCTTGTAGGTTTTCCCCAAGTAGATCTTGCCGGATTTTACAGCGATACAATCGTCTCCCAGGGAGAACTTCACGCCGGCGATCTCCACATCCTTACAGGATTCCGGATCCAGTCCGTCGGTATTTGGGGAGTTGCTGGGATTCTCCACCGTCAGGTTGTAGAACCCCAGCATGTTACTGAAAAAAGGGTGTATAGTCCATGCAGGGCTGTTGCAAAGCTTCAGTCCCTGCATACAAATCTGATTACAATGATTGAGGAACAAGGTTCTGGGGCGGAAGGCTCCTACCATCACCTTGGGATTGTTCCACCAGTTATCCCGGGAAGCGTTGCCATTGACGGTTCCCTCTCCATAGAGCACCACGTCCTCCACGCCGATGCCGGTGAGAATGCCGGCAAACATAGGGAGAGGATTGCCCTCCCAGGTTCCCAGAATATATTCCTGCTGCTCGTCATAGCTTTCGATCCTTCCCGGGAACTTCGGGTACTCCCCTCGGTCCGGGATCGCTGACAGCTCTGCGCCGGCAGCCAGCTCCAGACGCAGATGGCTCTTCAGGAACAGACTGCTGATGCGGTAGGTTCCTGCAGGTACCAGCACCCGCCCTTCTTCCGGGCAGGCCAGAATCGCCGCCTGAATAAATTTGGTGTCATCCTTTGATCCGTCGCCGGCAGCGCCGAAATCTCTCACATTCAGGGTGACAAACTCCCTGTCTGTGGTAAAGGTCAGGGAATCCGTTTTTACATTCCCGTCATAGACCTCTGCCAGATATTCCGTCTCCGGTTTTAAGTCAAACAGGGAAGTGACGACCGTATCCGCGGTCTTTCTCTCCGCACCGTTCAGAAAGATTCTGTAAGGCTTTGTTGTGTAATATTTTCCGCCATCTGCAAGCTCGAAGCTTACGCTTCTGGCAGTCTTCATCAAAAGCTTCATCTTAACCTTCCAATCTCAAATACTCTGCATACGCCATCATAAAGGGGCCAACGCCCTTGGAATCATCGGATACCACTGGCTCGGAGAGATAGTATTCCACACTTCCGTCCCGTCTTCTGTTGGTATCCGGGCCCAGTCCGGCCACAGAACAGATACCGGTCAGATGCAGCTCTCCATTCTCCAGCAGCAGCTTGTTGTCGATCAGGCTCTCAACGATCTCCCGGCCCTTGGACTCATATTTTTCCTTCAGGATCAGTCCCATGCGGCAAGCCTTCAGGATCGCATAACCGATCATGGCACTGCCGGAGGTCTCTAAGTAGTTGTTCTCTGCCTC
>JAHBAA010000129.1 GCA_018385425.1 Acetatifactor sp. | reverse complement strand
ATTTTGTCGAAATGTACTAAACACAGAGGAAACAGCTCGTAGTTTTTTGCTACGAGCTGTTTCCTGTCAAAAAATCACACACGATATGGTTTATTTGCAGTCCTTACACATGTCAAATCCGGGATTGAAGGCATAGAAATTCTTGCTGTCCAATTTGTCCTGCGTCATCCGCAGTGCTTCGCCGAATCTCTGGAAGTGAACGATCTCACGTTCTCTCAGGAATTTGATCGGAGCACAGACATCCGGGTCCTTGATGAGCCTTAAGATATTATCATAGGTGCTTCTGGCCTTCTGTTCTGCGGCCATATCCTCCACAAGATCTGTGATCACATCACCTTTCACCTGGAATTCACAGGCATTGAAGGGGATCCCTCCGGCTGCCTGGGGCCAGACTCCCAGCGTATGATCGATATAATATTTTTCAAATCCGCTCTTCTCGATCTCCTCCATGGAAAGATTCCTGGTCAACTGATGCACGATCGCACCGATCATCTCAAGGTGTGCCAGTTCCTCCGTGCCGATATCGGTCAACAGCCCTGCCACCTCCCGATACGGGGTCGCATAGCGTTGAGAGAGATAGCGCATACTGGCAGCCAGTTCTCCGTCGGGTCCTCCGAACTGAGAAATGATCGTCTGGGCTAGCTTTGCATTCGGTTCTTTGATCTTTACAGGGAATTGTAATCTCTTCTCATAATTCCACATTTAGCCGCACACTCCTTCCCAAGGAAGCGGTGCCGCTCCCCATCTCCATTCCTTTCCGCTTTCTGCCCCGGTAAGCATCAACGGGTAGTAATTCTGGGAGAAATCTTTAACCAGTTGATGGTAGATTCTGTTGTAATGGTTAAAATACTCCATTGCCTTACAATCATTTGGGTGGGTATCCAGATAGAGCGCCAGATCTACAAGCGCAAAGCTTACGATACCGATATCCCTAAGCATCTGCTCTTTCTGATTCATGAGACACATCTCCTTCCGGTAAAAGGTTTATTCAGTTCCGGAAAGATGGTGCCGTATTGGTACGCTTTGTCCAGATCATCATACAGTTTCTCAAACTTCTGCCAGGGGACATACGCCATTGCCAGCGCAAATTCATCAGGAACCGGATGAGGGCGGGGGATTTCCCTGCCATATTCATTTTTCATGTTACAGCCTTTCAATTCGTTTCTTGCTTCTATGATATGAAAGGAATGTGAAAACGTGAAAACAGCCCTTGAGATCCAAGGGCTGTCTTGCATGAATAATAATGCTCTATTTTGTGGTACTTCCAAAACCGCCGTTTCTGGTTCCGTCGGCATCATCATCCACCGTAATGCCGTACTCCAAAAAAATTCCCTGGGCAAAGCCGGTTCCCTGGGCAATATCCACAGTCTTGCCTTCATTGTTGGCATTGGTGATCTTGACAAAAATATGTCCCTCATTGTCAGAATGAAAGTAGTCGCTGTCAATGATTCCCACAGTATTGTTCATCTGCAGACGATATTTGAAACCAAGTCCGCTGCGGGGGTAGATCTTCAACACCCAGTCTTCATCCATGCGGACCCGAATGCCTGTCGGAATCTTGATGGATGCCTGGGGCGGGAGGCTGAAGGAAAAGGGTGCATAGAAATCATACCCTGCGCTCCCCTTGGTAGCTCTCTTAGGCAGAGAAAGTGTCTCATACATATCGATAATATCTTCTTCTGAGTATTCCGGGAATTCCTCCTTCATTGCTGCAATATACATCGGTCTGCTGACTTTCAGAAACTGTGCGACTCTCTTCATCTGACTCTCCTTTCAAATTGAAAAAGCAGGCACAGGTGCACTTCGCACTTGTGCCTGTATCTGTTAATCACAACAGGAACAAATATTGCTTGGCTTTTTCGTGATCTGATAAGCCTGCTCGTAATCACCGCAGTGAAGAACGGGAATCAGAGGATCCGGCTGCTGCAAAGTCTTTTGCACATCGATCACACGCTGATTCGCACTTCCCTTCCAGAGAAGCTTCGCATCCTTCTCCGCCTCATGGAACTCACCGTCTACCACTACATCCACATACTTCATCATCGGATAATACAGGATATTCTCCCAGCTCTCGCCGGTGTACAGCCAAACGGTCTTCTTCGGATACCTCTCCTTGACTTCGATGATCAGCTCACGGACGGTCAATCGATTGGCCGGATGCAGCGGGTCTCCGCCGGAAAAGGTGATGCCGGAGATATAGTCCTGATCCAACTGTTCGAAAATCTCCTGTTTGGCTGCATCGTCAAAGGGAATTCCTCCGTCGGGATCCCAGGTAATCGGATTCTGACAGCCCTTGCAGCAATGGCTGCAGCCTGCAACCCACAGAACGACCCTGAGACCGTCGCCATTGAGCATATCATCCTTCGTAATATTATGATATCTCATCGTTTACATCGACTTCCTTTCCGCAATCTCTGCCATTTTTGCATCATTCAGTCTGGTATCGCCATGCACCCGTGAGTAGGATAAGTAGCCATTCATTCGGTCGATCTTGGTCAGGTTTCGGCTTCCGCATACCGGACACACATCCATCTCCAGCTCCTGATGTCCGCAGTCGTCACAATATGCAAGAGAAAGATTCACGCCCTCATAAAAGCCCATATCCATCGCACGGCGAATCAGAGTTTTGATCGCCTCGATATTGTAGTCGATAGGATATTTTACATACTGGATCTTGCCGCCATTGGACAGATTCCAGAATCTTTCCTCCAGATTCTGCTTCTGAATCGGAGTGATATCCTCCGTCACATGGCAGTGGAAGGAATTCGACACATACTCTCTGTCGGAAACGCCCTCGATAATGCCGTACTTATTGCGGAACTGTTTCACCTGCAGTCCGCAAAGGTTCTCTGCAGGAGTACCGTAAATTGCGTAAAGGTTGCCGTCCTCCTCCTTGAACTCATTCACACGCTGATTGATATATTCCATTACCTCCAGGGCAAACTGACCGTCCTCAACCAGAGATTTGCCGTTGTAGAGCTCCTGCAGCTCGTTCAATGCAGTGATACCAAAGCTTGCAGTTGCGGAACGAAGGAGGGGCTTGATCTTGTCTGAGAGCTTCAGGTGTCCGCCCAGGAATCCGCCCTCGCAGTAAGCAAGAGGATTGGTGGAAGCACGCATCTCTCCCAGATATGCATAGGTGCGAATGTGCAGCTGACGGATCAGATTCAGATAGTAATCCAATACCTGATAGAAATCCTTGCCCTCTTTTCTGGATTTCTCCAGAATCATGGGCAGATGCAGGGAAACTGCCCCGATATTGAATCTTCCGACAAACACAGGGGTATCATTCTCATCGGCAGGATGCATTCCGCCTCTCTCGTACCAGGGAGAAAGAAAGGCACGGCATCCCATGGGAGAAATGATCTTGCCGTATTGTTTATAGATACTGGCCACATATCCCTTTCCTGTGAGACTCAACCAGTCGGGGTACATGGTTTTGGCAGAGCACTTCACACCTGCCTCGAAGACATCCTCCAGAGGCTTTCCGGGTCCGTGGAGATTTTCGTCATAGAGAAATACGATCTTCGGGAACAAAACAGGTTTCTTGCACTCCTTCTTACCCTGTCCTCTTCTTCTCACATTTAACATGGTGATCGTGGCAAGCTTTGCAAAACGACCGGTTCCGGTGCCTGCGGTGACTGTGATGAAGGGATAATCACCACGGCTGCTTCCTACCGTATTGAATTTATATTCCCAGCCCTGGAAGCCCTGTTCAAACTCTCTCACAACATCTGCATGAGCTTCTGCTTCTGCGGTCTCCTGATCGATACCGAGTCTGGTATATTTGTCCACATACTTCACATAGGATTTCTCCGCGTAGGGTTCCAGGATCAGATCCACACTGGGAACCGTAAATCCGCCGTACTGCTGGCTGGCAGCACTCAAAACGATATCGCCGATGACATCGAATGCCACATCCAGGGTCTTGGGCTCATTGTACCAGACATTTCCCATCTCGAAACCACCGGACAAAACATTCTGTACATCAAACAGACAGCAGTTCATGGTGTCTCTTCTTGCGGACATGTCATGGACATAGATATAGCCATCCCGGCAGGCCTGAATCTCCTCTGTGGTCATAAAGAATTTCTGGTACAGCTCTTTGTTCAGCTGGTTAAAGATCAGACTTCTCTTGGTGGCTACCAGAGCAGAGTCGGTGTTGGCATTCTCCTTGTCCCCGATGTACATGATGGACTGACTCTTCTTGTATACGTCGTCCAGCATCCGGACAAAGTCCTGCTTATAGTTGCGATAGTCACGATAGCTCTTCGCCACAATGGGTTTTACCTGCTCCAAGGCACTCTCCACAATATTATGCATAATCGGAATGGGGATCTCCGTCACACCCAACTCGTCCACCTTTTCGATGACATAGCGGCAGATGGAGCGCTCCTCTTCCTCGGTAAATTTGGTGAGTGCTCTGTACGCACTCTTTCCAACCGCATTGATCACCTTCTGAACATTAAAGATTTCCTTGCTTCCATCCTTCTTGATCACATATACTTCCAGTGCAGGCTGAAACTCATCCCCGTAGGAAGTATTGTCGTTTGCAACCGCCTGATCTAAAAAACTACTCATACCGATACCCAAACCCCTTCTGGCAAAAGCCGATAAAACGTATAATTGTATGATAAAATCGAAAACCAAATGCCGTTCAAACCCAGAAAAACTCAACCGAAAGCAGAAAACAGCCTTGTCTGCAAAGGACAAGCTCTGTGCCGGATGAACACAATATCTAGTGAGAATAACAGCATGTACCTACAAGTATATGTGATGAACCCGCTCCTGTCAATGGATGGAAGGGCAGAAAAATAACCAAAGAAACTTAGCTCTTTTTGTGTAAGATGCAAAGGAGTCTTTGGTTATCTGCTATTCCTGATCCATTCCTTCCAACAGTGAGGCGATCCACTTCCGATAATCCTCACGGACTTCGCCGGGACTGTGTATTTTTACTTCAGGGCCGAGTCCGGCAAGCCACCCGAAAAACTGGGGGCTGACGTTCACCTTTGTGTGCAGGCGAAAGGTATCCTTCGAAATGGGCTGCAGGAAGATGTCCCTTCCGAAACGATCCAGTACCACTCCGATCAGGCGATTGGGAAAATCAATGGATACTGAGGAAGTCTTTCCCTGAAACATACCGAAGATCTGATTGGTATATGCCGCAGGATCCATCTTCTCAAAGGCTTCCGTTCCCACTCTCTTCTGCGAGGAAAGCATTGTCTTTCCCATTTTGTCTACACGGAAATGCTTCATCAGACCGGCCTCTTCATCATAGGCGGCCAGATAGTAATTTTCATCCTTCCAGATCAATGCCCACGGGCTGACAGTCCGCAGACGGTTTTCCCTGGGGACAAGCTTCTTGGCAAGGTTCCACTCCATATACTGAAACTGAATCTGAAGATTCTCCTGTATCGCATTATGAATACAGTCTATTGTATAGTATACGCTTTCATTCTCGGTCTTGATTCGTCCGGCTACATACACCTGACGCTGCAATTTGCCGGCATCGAATCTGCTGGCCTTCTGTTCCAGCTTTTTGATCAGTTCACGGGATTTCTTCGCAGTAATAAAACGTGAAGATTGTACCGCATCTACCAGAAGCTTCAATTCCGCAATTTCAAACTCTCTGGAGCCGAGATAATACCCGCCGCCAAGCCGATTGCTGTTTTGAAGAATATCGTATCCCAGATCCCTCAGCAACTGGATATCGCTGTAAATGGTACGCCTCTCCGCGGAAATACCGTTGGAAGCCAGATATTCGATGAGTCTTTTCGTGGAGACAGGGTGTGCCTCATCACTGTTTTCCGAAAGATATTTTATGATCAAAAATACTTTATTCTTCTGCATTGCGGATTTAGGCATTTCCAAAGACCTCCAGCACGTCATAGATACGATGCAGATCATCGATCTCCATATCGGGGTGAATCTCGGTATCGTTTGGGTTCCCGGAGGGGTGATACCAGCAGGTTGGGATACCCATGCGGATCCCGCCGAGCATATCACTGGTCAGAGAATCTCCCACGATCAGGATCTTGGAGATATCCTTTTCCTCAAGATGGTCCAGACAGTATTGGAAGAACTGCTCCCCCGGCTTCTGACATCCGATCTCATCGGAGATAAATACGCCATCCATTGTCTCAGCCAGGCCGGATAAGCGCAATTTACGAAGCTGTGTGTGCGTCACACCGTTGGTGATCACATATTGCTTAACAATTCCTCTCAGCGAATGACAGATGGTAAGCGCATCATCCCGAAAAGCAAAGACACTGCCCAGTGCCTCCTGATATTCACTGCGAAATCGATCTATATCCACGCCCTCTATCCCCAATGCTTCAAACAGAGTGACGAACCGCCCCGGAATCAATTCTTCTTTTGTAATTTCTCCTCTTTCCAAACGCTTCCAAAAGGATTGGTTGATCCGGGAATACAACGCCAATTCCTCCGGCTTGATCCTGCGCCCGATGGTCCGAAAACATTTGGTCAAAGCATAGGACTGGGAATACTCAAAATCCAACAGTGTATCGTCCAGATCCCAGAGCACGACGGAATATTTACTCATCGGAAGATTCCTCTTCCTGTAATGCCTTTTTGGCGTTTTTCTTCTTGGCAAGTGTGATTCCGATTGCGATGGCGATTCCCATCAACGCCACAGCCACCAGCATGACGACACCATAGGAAAGCAGACTTCTGCCAAATTCAACGATTTGATTCACGGGAAACCTCCCCCTTTCCACTCCAATCAGACAAGTCTGACGGATCATTATTTGTTCCTTTTCGTACCTGAGTTTCCGACACTTCAGATACAGTATAGCAATGGTTTTCGAAACAGTCAAATTATTCTTTCGTCAGAGACCAGACTCCGGTCTTCACAAACTGTTCCGCCTGCATGGCTGCATTCTGAATGATCTGTTCATCATAACCGATCAGCTGCAGCAGTCTGATCGCATTGCGCGTTACCGCTTTCCCGTCCAACAGCTTGTAATGAAAGACGATATCTCCATCACATACTTCCTCTTCGAAATGATAATTGTCATAGTATCGTTCCAGCAGAGTTGTCAGTTCAATATCATGGGTGGCTGCAAAGCATAAAATATTATTACTGTCCAGCGACTTCATGATCTGAGTGGAAGCGGCAATACGCTCAACCGTATTGGTTCCCCGCAGAACTTCATCCACAAAGCAGAGAATATTCTCTCCGCGGCTGCCTGCATCCAGAATTCTCTTCAGCGCTTTGATCTCCACAATGTAATAGCTTTCGCCGCTTCCGATATCGTCTCGAAGCGCCATAGAGGAATAAACATCGAAAAAGGAAAGACATGCACTGTCCGCGGCGCAGGTATAGATTGACTGAGCCAGTATTGCATTGACTGCAACGGTTTTCAAAAAAGTAGACTTTCCGGAAGCGTTGGAACCGGTAAGCAGCACTCCTCGTTCAGCCCGTATGCTGTTCTTCACAGGACTTTCAAGCAGAGGATGATAGGCTTCCCGGAAATCCACGCATTTTTGTTCTGTAAATTCAGGCCTGCACCATCCGCACATGGATTGTCGGTAGATCATGATCGCTGCAGAGCATTCCAAAAGGCCGAAATTCATCACAAGAGTATCCACCTCTTCCGTATGTTTTCGAAGGGTTTGAAGCATCCGGTTGAATTTGATCAGATCCACATGAAAAACCATTCGCACATAATCCAATAGCATTCCGAGTATGTCAGACGAGGACTGTCCGCCACGATTGGAGGACATTACCCAGAAGGAATTGCGCCGCATAGGCTTCAACACACGATTGGCGTTTCGTATCTGTTCGATGATCTGCCTTGCAGCGGGAATCGAAAACTGTTCTGCCTCTTCACAGACGTTGATCAGCCGAAGAACATAGGCAAAACTGGTGATGTATGGTTCGATCTCCCCTTTTTCCCGAAAGTAAGTGATCATATTGTACAGCATCAGTCCGATCACAGCGATAATACAGGCTGTCATATTGAAGAAGCCAAGCAGAATGGCAGGCAGGAACAATAGATCCTGCAGAATATGACGTAGATTGGATCTTTCTCCGAGATAATCCAAATTTTCAATATAGTCATAGAGAGAATATTTCCCCAGATAGCCGAGCTTATTCGCACACAGATGAAGGCGGACCCGGTCGTCCGGATGCTGCTCCCAATAAGAAACCAAATCGTCGAAAGCCTTCAGTTCCGAGTCGGAATGATTCAGAGTTCGAAGTCGATAATACAGGTACTCCTCGCCTGTGGAGGACAAAGTATAATTCATCCTCTGAAACAGCTTGTCCATCCCCAGATCATTCCATGTGATATCATCGATCTGATGTTCCGTCGGATGTCGCAGATACAGGGTATTCAATTTTTCAAAACGTTCGGCCCTGATCGTTTTGTCGTTGAGAAAGAAGTAGTCGTCATATAATCGGGCCATCCATTTCTTCTCTTCTTTCTTCTGACGAAGACTTTCCATCAAAAACAATCCGTATACTACCGCAAAAATCACCGCCGTGACAAACAAATATTCCATCGATGTTCACAAAAGAGCGCTCCATGGAACGCTCTCTCCTTTCTTCTTCCTTCATGCTTGATGAAGCTTCTGAATGATCTGATTGCAGGTGTCTATAATATCTGTGGGGCTTTCTCCCACAAAATACTCTCCGTTCCGGTATAATATCCGTCCGTTGATCATCGTCATCAACACATTCGATTTGTTTGCGCTGTAGACCAGATTGGAAATAATATTGTCAGAGGGCTGCATATTCGGCTGATGCAGATCGATCAGGATCAGATCGGCAAGCTTTCCCTTGGCAAGCACATCCGCTCTGAACAGATGCATAGCCTTTGCACCGTGTACCGTAGCCATTCGAAGCACTCGCTCAGCCCCTACTGCACTTGCATCCTGGGAGACAACCTTGCTCAGCCCTGCCACAAGAAACATTTCTCGAAACATATCCAGACAATTATTGCTTCCCGGACCGTCCGTACCGATAGCAACAGGTATTTTATACTTCTCAAACTCTGCGATCGGAGCAATACCACTGGCCAGCTTCAGATTAGAAGAGGGATTGGTGATCACATGCAGTCTTCTCCTGCGAAAAACCTCGCAGTCCTCCGGTGTCATATGTACGCAGTGGAATGCACCGCCGCCGTATTCAAAAATACCCATGGTATCCAGATATCTTGCAGGTGTCAGACCGGTGCGTTTCTTACAATCCTCCACCTCCTGCCTTGTCTCCGCCATATGCATATAAACCGGTGCCCGATATTTTCTCGCAAGCTGTGAAATTCGATAGATCTGTTCCTGGGAACAGGTATATTCCGCATGAAACCCCAGCAGATAACTGATCAGCGGATTACTCTTCTTATTCCATTTCAAATATTCCTGCTCCTGCTGTTCGATGGAGGAATTCATTCGATTGAGTCCGCTGGTCAACACACAGCGCATGCCCAGATTGCTGCATGCCTCAGCCACAGCATCCGGGATCAGATACATGTCAAAGATAGATGTGATACCGGAGGATAAATATTCCAATATGGCCAGTTTGGTCAATTGATAGATATCCTCATAGGTCAATTTCGCCTCTAACGGAAATACCTTCTCGTTCAGCCATTCTGCCAGGGGCAGATCATCGGCATAGGACCTTAAAAAAGTCATGGCAGAATGCGTGTGGGCATTCTTAAAACCGGGCATCAGCAGATTGCCGCCGCAGTCCAGTTCCAAATCCCAATGAATCGTAGGAAAATCACCGGTTATTTGTGCCTGCAATTTCTTTGTTTCACCAAGATAGGCAATCTTTTCGTTTTTGATCCAGATCTCACCTTCAAAAACGTCCTTATGTTTTTCCATTGTGAGAATCTTAGCGTTGTACAGTCTGATATTCATTTGATTGAATCTCCTCCAAACCCGTGCGGCAGCAATTCCGCCAAAGTAAATTCCTGATAGTCCGTCAGCGATCTTACAACATAAATTGTTAGTTCATCGCTGCCAAATTCTTTCATTACCTGTCTGCAGATTCCGCAGGGAAAAGCATAGTCAGAGGGCTCACTGTCCGCCAGTCCTCCTGCGATTGCTATGGCAGCAATTCTTTCCGCACCTTCGCTGACAGCCTTAAAGATTGCGGTTCGCTCCGCACAGATGGTAGCCCCATAGGAAGCATTTTCTATATTACATCCGGTAAATAAGCGTCCGTCCCCTGTCAGAACCGCAGCCCCCACCCGATAATTTGAGTAGGGAGTATATGCATTTTGTCTTGCCTGTAATGCAAGCTCCATCAAAGCTTCTTTTTGTATCATACCACGTCATACCCTTTCCTACAAATAAACTTTCCGTAAACTACCGGTTACGCACCCATACGGCGAATTGCCTCGTAGAGCAAGGCGGTAAACTTCGGTGCCGCCGCATCGGCAGCCGCCTGTACCTCCTCATGTGAAAGAGGTTCCGGGGAAAGACCTGCGGCCAGATTGCAGACACAGGACACGCCGCATACCTTCATGCCGCAGTGTCTGGCTGCGATCGCCTCCACCACAGTGCTCATGCCTACCGCGTCGCAGCCGAGAGCCTGCAGCATGCGAATCTCTGCCGGAGATTCAAAGGAAGGGCCGGTGAGCTGGGCATAGACTCCTTTTTGCAGGGGAATCTGCTTCTCTGCCGCAACCTGAGCGATGATCTGAGAGAGAATACGGTCATACACATTTGTCATATCCGGAAATCTGGTCCCCAGTTCCTCAATATTTTCACCGATCAGAGGATTGGGAGCGAAAACGGAAATATGGTCGGTGATGAGCATCAGATCACCTGCCGAAAACCCTGCATTGACACCGCCGGAAGCATTCGTCAGAAAGAGGATCTCTGCCCCCAACAGCTTCATCAGTCGGATCGGAAGGACGACATCCGAAACAGAATAACCTTCATAGTAATGAACCCTTCCCTTCATGCACACTACCGGAATATTCTCCAAATACCCAAAAATAAACTTTCCGTCATGGCCCGGCACCGTTGAGACAGGAAAACCTTCCAACAGACTATAAGGAAGCTCGTATACTACACGGATCTGCTCTGCAAAACCTCCCAATCCCGACCCCAATACAAGAGCGACTTTGGGCACAAAATCTGTACAGGCACGTACACTCTTCAGGCAGTTTTGCAGTTTTTCATAAGCTGCACTCATCTATTTCCTCCTCCTTTTAGAAACTTATCTACTATTCAGTATAGTAAATCACAGGGAAAAATGCAATTCATTTGTAAATCCGGGGAAGAAATGCTATAATGTACGCGAGCAAA
>JAHBAA010000105.1 GCA_018385425.1 Acetatifactor sp. | reverse complement strand
GTATAGATATTACCCGGAATACTCTGAACCATTGCATTTACCTTTGTCATCAACAGATGCACAAAGCGCTTCTTTTCCTTTTGATCAATGGCAGAGAGTTTCAAAAATGCAAAAGTCGAATGAACCATCATGAAGAACTCATCCAGGTGATTCAGGTTTTCTTCATTATCATAGCGTTCAAAATCAATGCCGGGCAAAGCATCGATATACTCCCCGATGCTCGTCAGAACAGATTCTGCACCGATATTGCCATCCATGATCTGCAGCAGATAATAGATTCTCAGAAGTATCCCGTCATGGAAGATTTCCTCATCTGTCTTCTCTGCCATACGTTCCCTCAGGAAGGATATATAATCGGAACCTGCTTTCGCTCTGCACTCTGAACTGTCAGCGATAACGCAGTAATAGCAAAACTCCATATAGCTGCTATCCAGCCACTTCCACTCGGCAAGAAAATCCTCATCCTGTCCATCCATCTGTCTGACAATATCACTCTCCCAAAATGCAAGCGCATCATGATACCATTTGGAGATGATGTCACGATCCACATGATAAAGCTCCGCTATCACCCCGATCAGATTAGAATAGGTTCGAAAAATACGGATTCTGGCCTCTTTGTCCTGCATCTGTGCATAATATTGCCTACAGGAAAGTACTTTTTCTGCATAGAAAAAGGTATCTTCGCTGCTGACTTGTCCGGCTTCCCTTCCGTAATACTCCATATTCCAATAGACCAGTGCGGAATACAGCCTGACCATACGGTCATAATCTGATGCTTGTTCAAAGAAAGGAAGAATCTTTTCGGCAATATTTATCAATACCGGGAAATCCATCTGACGAAACCGGTCAAAAAAAACATCAAGCAGCGCATCATAGATGATCAGTGCAGCCTCTGTATCCAAATGATTCAGTATCTCTTCCAGCCACTGAAGAGATTTTCCGTTTTCTTCATAAATCTTTCGTGTGGTATCAGATCTCACTTTTAACAAGGTCAGCCACGATTCATAATCACTGCACTGCAACAGCTGATCACTTAACTGCGAATACAAAATACAGTTTTGTGCATAGTTGTTGGCAAATTGAAAAATTTTGTCTCTAAGTTCCATATGACAATATTTTTTCCTCTCAAGTATTCTGAAACAGATCTCTCGTTTTGCCTTTTATCGATTGGCCATCAGTTTTGTCATTGCACGGTTCAAGCCGTCCACAGTCAGTTTATACATAGGGAACAACTCCTTGATCGCCGTCTCTGCCTCTCTCCATGGAGCTCTCCCGGGTGCCATCTTTGGGTTCAGCCAGACTACTCTCTTGTATTTCTTCTTCAGAAGCTTCAGCCACTCCCAACCGGATAATCCTCCGTTCGGACCGCGATAATTACCGGTATCCGAATACAGTTCCTCGGGAGCCATGGCAGCATCACCAACAATAATTACCTTGTAGTCACTGTCTACATTCCGAAACATCCACTCAGTGTCCACCCAGTCGCCATTCTCACATTCCGGAGTTTTATACAGTTTGCTGTAGATACAGTTATGAAAATAGTAGGTTTTTACATCCTTGTAATGATTGGATTTATGGATCGCCTGAAACAGATCATTGAGCAGCGTGCTGAAAGGGATCATTGTTCCTCCGGAATCCATCAGCAGCAATAGTTTTACCGCATTCTTGCGAGGCTTTTGCATGACGATCTGGAGGCAGCCTCCGTTATTGCAGGTTTTGTTAACCGTTCCATCGATATCCAGTTCCGTCTCAGGAATATCCAGCTTACTGGAAAACTGGCGGAGCTTACGAAACGCCAGCTGAAACTGACGATTATCCAACACACGATCATCTCGGAAATCTCTGTATTTTCTGGCTCCTACCACAGAGAAGGCAGACTGATAACCGGTCTGTCCGCCAACCCTTACACCGCCTACATTTCCGCCCATGTTGCCGAAGGAGGTCTTTCCCATGGTACCGATCCAAAAGCTGCCGCCATTGTGCTCACTGTCCTGGTCCCTCAGTCTCTGCCTGAAGGTCTCCTCAACAGTTTCCTTGTCCACAGCGATCTCCTCGACCTGATTCAGATGTGCTCTGGCTTCCTCATGTGCCAATTCCATCATCTCTGATTTGTCCAGCCAGCGGAGCATTTCCTTTCCCACCTCGGTCTCCCGCTGGGCAGGTTTGAAGCACTCCTCAAAAGCCATATCGAATTTATCAAAATCAGTCTCGCTCTTTACTAAGATCATGCGGGCAACATAATAAAACTGAGTCAGACTGCTTCCGCAGAGTCCCTGATTCAGTGCATCCTGCAGTGTCAGCCATTCTCCCAATGTCACACGAAGACCTTTGTTTCGAAGCGTCTCAAAAAATTGAATAAACATAGTATTGCTTCTATCTCCAAAAATTTACATCGTAGGATTCTGTCTGGCAAGCTCCAGATCCTCATCCTTCTTCACTACAACGCCGATAAAGGGAAGTTCCTTCTTGATCCTCTCCGCAGGAATTCCGCCGATCTGCAGGGCATTCACCCAGTCGATCAGCTCTGATGTGCTGGGTTTCTTGCGGATATCACGGATACTTCTGATGTTATAGAAGACATCCATCGCATTCTTTAACAGATTCTCCTCCACATCAGGATAGTGAACCCGAACGATCTCCTCCATCAGTTCTCTGTCGGGGAAATCAATATAGTGGAAGATACAGCGACGCAAAAAAGCATCCGGAAGTTCTTTTTCCGCGTTGGAGGTGATAATCACGATCGGTCGCTGCTTCGCCTTGACGGTTCTCTTCGTCTCGTTGATATAAAACTCCATCTGATCCAGTTCCCAGAGCAGATCGTTGGGGAATTCCAGATCTGCCTTATCGATCTCATCAATCAGAAGAACCACCTGTTCCTCACTGTCGAATGCCTCTCCCAGCTTTCCCAGCTTGATATATCTGGCGATATCGTTGACACCTTCTTCGCCAAACTGGCCGTCGTAGAGTCGTTGAATCGTATCATATACGTATAGACCTTCCTGTGCCTTAGTGGTAGATTTAATATTCCAGATAATCAGCCGCTTTCCCAAAGACTTGGCAACCGCCTCTGCCAGCATGGTCTTGCCGGTACCGGGCTCTCCCTTGATCAGCAAGGGCTTCTTCAAAGCGATTGCAATATTGACACTGGCCATCAGTTCCTCGCTGGCCACATATTCTCCTGTTCCGTTAAAGGTTGTCTGTCCCATGTTTTATAAGATTCCTTTCTTGAAAAGTTTTCATCTTTATGTTACGATAAATCAGTGCTAAAATCAAGTAAAACAGAAAGGGATTCATCCTATGGCTACCCCAAATAAAAAAAATAAATACGATATCTCCTTCGAGGTTTTTCCTCCCAAAAAGGACGGAGAGTTCGAAGCAGCATTTGAAATATTGAATGCACTGGCGACCCACGATCCCGCTTTCATCAGCGTCACATACGGAGCAGGCGGAAGCAGAAGCGGCAAGACTGTTGAGATCGCATCCTATATTCAGAACAAACTACATATCGATGCAGTTGCCCATATGACCTGTGTCGGCAGCAAAAAGGACGATATTCTGGCAGTATGCAAGGCGCTGAAGGAGCAGAATGTCAGTCATGTTCTTGCCCTTCGAGGTGACAGGCCGAAGGATATGTCCGATGAGCAGTTTGCCTCCAGAGAGTTTGCTCATGCCAATGATCTGATCGATTTTCTCCGACGAAACACAGACTTTACCATCGCCGGAGCCTGCTACCCCGAAAAGCATTTTGAGTCCTTCAGTATGGAGTCTGATTTGAACAATCTGAAGAAAAAGCAGGATGCAGGAGCTTCCTTCTTCATCAGCCAGCTGTTCTTTGACAATGATTATTACTACAGTTTTCTGGAAAAAGCTGACAAGAAGGGGATTACCATCCCTATCTGCGCCGGCATCATGCCGATCACCTCATCCAAACAGATCGGTACCACCGTTTCTCTCTCAGGCTCCAGTGTGCCTAAGGCATTGGCGGACATCATTGCTGCCTATGGAGACAATCCGGAGGACATGCGCAAAGCCGGCATTGACTTTTGTGTCCGTCAGATCAGAGACCTGCAGGAGAACGGAGTCAAGGACATTCACATTTATACCATGAACAAGCCAAAGATGGCTGCTGAGATCATGGCGAACATTCTGAGATAAAAAATGGGACGGTTGCTGCGGCATATCTGCCGCTGGAACCGTCCCTTATTATTTCTTTTTTCCGATTTTTGTTCCTTTGCCTAAGACCTGCATGTCTGCTTGCAGACACACAGGTCTTGTCTGGAACAAAAATTGGCAAAAGATACCCTTTCTTTAGTCTTCCGGCCAGGATAATGCAGAACTTTCTGTGCGTTTATCCCGCAGCATCAATTCTCTTACCGCCTGATCGGCACTCTTTCCCTCAAACAAAACAGCATTGACCTGTTCTATGATGGGCAGCGAAACATGGTACTTTTTGGAGAGAGCCATAGCGGCCTT
>JAHBAA010000091.1 GCA_018385425.1 Acetatifactor sp. | reverse complement strand
ATGTCGGTTCCCCACAAGTCATTGTCGATGGTCTTGGGAAGTGTGACAATATTCAACCCCTCTTCCCGAAGAAGATTCGCAGTCTTGTGGGTGCCGTTTCCGCCCAAAATCACAAGGCAGTCCAGTTGAAGCTTATGGTAATTTTGCTTCATAGCCTCCACCTTGTTCAGTCCGTTTGCATCGGGATCCTGTATCGTCTTAAAGGGAGTGCGGGAGGTTCCGAGAATGGTTCCGCCCTTGGTCAGGATTCCGGAAAAATCCTTGCCGGTAAGCATCACAAACTTTCCGTAGATCAAGCCCTTATAGCCGTCCAGAAATCCGTAGATCTCTACTTCTTCACCACTGGAAAACAGTGTCTTTACCACACCTCTCATCGCGGCATTCAGTGCCTGGCAATCTCCGCCGCTGGTCAACATTCCGATTCTCTTCATGGATTCGCCCTCCGTCAATTTATTCGAGTAAGTGTCCCGTATGTCTTTTGCATACACCTAAAATATTACCTTTTTTTCACAGATTTTGCAACCTATTCTCAAGGTTTTCTGTCAAAATATATCGTGCCATAGATCGATGTTTTTGCAAATGCAGTCTTGCCAAAAGCGACGGAATGCTTTACAATACTATGCGTACAGCAATTCACTCGGAGCCGTATCGAAGCGGTCATAACGGGGCGCACTCGAAATGCGTTTGTCCTTTTTGGGCACGAGGGTTCGAATCCCTCCGGCTCCGCTTAAAAATTGAAAAGCCGGAGATGACAGAGAAGTGATTCCAGGCAGGATCCTTTTCCTTCACCTCCGGCTTTTTTTGTTGCAATTTTTTTTGATGCAAATCAGAAAGGACACTGCAGTGGGTAACACTGCAATGCCCTTTCCTTTTGTAAAGTATATTGGAGAATTTAAGTGAAAAGCGAATTACTTCTTCCAAGCATCGTACTGTGCCTTGAACTCAGCAAGAACTTCCTGGTAACCAGCCTCGTCCAGAGCCTTCTGATATTCTGCAAGCTTAGACTCAACCTGATCTACAGGGAATGCACCATTCTCAAGCTGGAAGCCATACTCCTCGAATGCGTTCTGGCAAGCGGTGTACTGAGCTTCAACCTTGGACTTGTCGAAACGGAAACCAGCTGCGCAGGAAGCGGTAGCGCCGCCGTTGAATGCCTTGTACAGCTCTGCGAAGTTCTCAGGAGAACCGGTCTCGGGAGTGATGATGGTAGCGGAAACAGACTCCCACATGGAGTGGTTGTACTTGCCGCCCTTGCCGTCAGCATCAGGATTGTACTTGTAAACCTGACCGTTAGCATCGATCTCGTAGTCCTCTCCCTCGATACCATAGGTATAAAGGTCAGCCAGCTTCTTATCGGTGTAAAGGAGACCAAGGAAGTCTACAGCAGCCTTAGCCTGCTCAGGTGTGCTGTTTGCGGTTACGCAGTAGCAGGAACCAAGAGCGGATGTGGAGTGTGCCCATCTGCTGGTGATGGGAGCCATAACAACTTCCTGACCGTAACGGTTGTTAGCCTCAGCGTTGTTAGGAATATCTGTCCACCAGGAGAATGCCCAATCCTTGGACTGAGCGGTCTGGTCATTGGTAACCTTGCTTGCCTCATCCTCAGAGAGGTAGCCTGCCTCTGCCCACTTAGCCATCAAAGTACAGAACTCTTTGTACTCAGGAGTAGCGATGGTATTAACAACTTCGTTCTTATCTCTGCTTACAGCTACCCAGTTGGAAGTAACGTCTGCAGTGAAGAAATCGAACTTATCAATGTAGAATCTGTAGAACATAGCGGTCTTCTGGGTCAGGAAGGGATACTTCAGACCTTCTGCCTTAGCATCAGCCAACATGGGCTCGATGTCTGAAAGCTTCTTGATCTTGGACAGATCCCAATTGAACTTGTCAGCCAGATCCTTACGAACCATCAGGTCGTATCCTTCTACGTTGTCCTTGTATACAGGTACAAAGTAGTTCTTACCGTCATACTTGGTAGCTTCCCACTGGCTTGCATCCATAGAATTGTAAAGGGTGGAACCCTTCAGGATATCAGTCAGATCATATACTGCGTTCTTGGGAACGAGATCGTTGGTACCGATTACGGACTCCCAGGAAGCGGTCCACAGAAGGTTCAGCTCGTTGTTGTTCAGAGACAGGTTAGCCTTCTCGGTGTACTCACCGGATCCGATATCGCTCAAAGTAATATGAACGTTGATCTTATCCTTGATGTACTCGTTGATAGCATCCTCAACCTTCTGAACCTGAGCTGCATCGGGAGTACCAACATTGAAGCATGCTCTTGTTACGTTGATGTTAACAACACCGTCAGAACCGGTGCTGCCTGCGTTGCCGCTATTTCCGGAATTGCCGGAAGTACCCTGATCCTTGCTTCCACAACCGGTCAGCATGGAAGCAGCCATAGCTGCTGTAAGAACTACAGCAAGAAACTTTTTGAATTTCATAATTCAAAACCTCCCATAATAAAATTTGAATGTATATTCTAAGACTGCCGCACCATGCAGCAGTCCGAATATCGATAAAAGTAACAGCCGAAGCTTAACCCTTTACGGAACCAACGGTAAGACCCTTGATGAAGTACTTCTGGAAGAAGGGATATGCCACCATGATCGGTCCGATAACCACGATAACGGTAGCCATCGTTGCGGAGTACTGAGGAATGCTTCCTCCCATCGCCGCCTTCGCGGAAGCAGGTACGTTGTTGTTGTTCAGGAGGAACTCAATGTTCTTCTGAATCTTGATCAGCAGCAGCTGCAGAGGCTGCTTATTGGTGTGCTTCGTATCAATGAACATCATAGCGTTCTGCCAGTCATTCCAGTATGCGGTAGCCATCATAAAGCCTACGGCTGCAAGGGAAGGCTTCAGCAGAGGAAGGGTGATCTGGAAGAAGGTTCTGTACTCTCCCGCTCCGTCGATCTTGGCAGCCTCCATCAATTCTGCCGGAATACTGTTAACAATATAGGTACGAAGAATGATAACGTTCATCGTCGTAACACACAGAGGCAAAATCAATACCCAAAGGGAATTCTTCAGGTGGTAGTTGTTGGTAAAGATCAGGTATCCGGAAAGCTGACCGCCGTTGAACAGCATGGGAATCAGCAGATATACGGACAAAAACTTTGCCAGTCGAAACTCCTTGCGGCTAATGGCATATGCGAACATGCTCATGATCAAAAGTCCCAGCAGGGTTCCGCCTACCGTGATAAAGATCGTCACGCCGTAGGATGTAAGCAGCTGTTTACCGTAGCGAAGCACTGCCATGAAGCCCGAAGTGGAGAACTTCTCCGGGAAGAAAGAGAAACCTTTCTTCTGGATAGACATCTCATCACTGAAGGCTGAAATGAATACCAGCACAACAGGGAGTGCGCAGAACAGTGTGTACAGCAGGAGGAAAAACGCCAGAATATACTGACCGATCCCCCTCTTTTCGGTCCTGGACGGAGCCAGATCCTTCTTGTTGCCTTTTCTTTTCTTATCTTCCATCGTTGTCATCCCCCTTAGAACAAAGCATTTTCAGGTGCGATCTTGCGAACCAGACCGTTGGAAAGAAGCATCAGCAACAGGCCGACTACAGACTGGAAGAAGCTTGTCGCAGCGGTGAAGCCGAAGTTCGAGCTCTTCAGAATACTGTTCAAAACGTAAGAGTCGATTACCTGAGTGGTGGAGTACAACGCGCCGTTGTTTCTGGTAACCTGATAGAACAGACCGGTGTCGGATCTCATCACACTACCAACGGAGAGAAGCAGCATAACCGTAATCATAGGAATCAGTGCGGGAAGCGTGATGTTCCAGATCTTCTGCCACTTATTTGCGCCGTCGATGTCAGCCGCCTCGTAAAGTTCAGTGTCAATACCCGCAAGTACGGACATGTACAAAACGGAACCGTAACCTACGCTGTTCCACATCTTAACGACCGTCAGAATCAATGGCCACAGGGAAGCGGTTGCATAGAACTTGGTATTCATACCGAGGGTCTTATTCAGGATACCGGTATCGGTGCTGATGAAAGCATACACAATAAACTGAACTGCTGCGTAGGAAATGAAGACGGGAATGATCATGATCGTCTGCATCGCCTTGGTCGTCTTCTTGAAAATACACTGGTCAATGGCAATTGCCAGAGTCACATTCAGAAAAGTGCCCAACGCCGTGAAGACAATGTAGTATAACAAAGTGTTTCTCGTCATAGTGATGAACGTTGACTTGGAGGTGATCAGGAACTCGAAGTTTTTCAGACCGCACCAGGGGCTTCCCCAAATACCCAGATTCATCTTGTAGTCCTTAAATGCAAGCACCAGACCTGCCATCGGAACATACATAATAAAGAACAGTACCAGGAAAACAGGAAGAGCCAGCACTACATGCGCTCTGTGTTTCCAGGTGTTTTGAAGAAACGACTTCATACCCTTCATCCTCCTTACAGCTTTTGAATCGAAATTAACTAAATCGATTACTTAATGCATATTATATATCTCACACCGCATTTTGGCAATATAGTATGTTATTTTTTGTCATTTTTACTTAATTCCTTTGATAAGTTGGCTAAAAAGTACACTCTAGGACGCATTTTTCGTTATTTTCAACAACATATCGACACTGTGACACCCGAAACGGTCCTACTTTTTCGCAATCGTTTTCGTTATTTTTTTTACACTTCCGCCGGGCAGCAGCTGACCGGGAATCACGTAGTTTTGGATCAATGTGGTCTTGGGATGTTCGATCAGTTCCACCAGTGCCTCGGCAGCCTTCTCCCCCAGAGCCACCGTGTCCTGAAAGAGCGTGGTGAGCTTCGGCTCCGTCATCTGTCCGATCATGGTACCGTCATAGCCCATGACGGATACATCCTCCGGAACCTTCATCCCCATCTCCCGGATGGCGCTGATGCCCGCATAACAGGTGAGATCATCCGGATAGATGATACAGGTGGGCGGATTCTTTCGGGAGAGCATTTCTTTGGTGCGCTCCATGGCTTTCTGCACATCTCTGTAGGGTGTCTCCACCACATACTCCCCGGGCACCGTGATCCCCAGCTTCTGACAGGTATAGTAGAAGGAAGACACTCTGGCTCTGGTGACGGAGCAATCCAGTCCATGAATATAGGCGATCCTCCGATGCCCGCATTCATAGGCGTATTCCACCAGCTGGCGCATGCCGTCCACATTGTCGGAGATGACACAGATACAGTTGTCAAAGACATGGTCAATGGTCACCACCGGGATATTGCTGCGCACCAGCTCCAGCACCTGAGGATCATAAAAGTCCGTGCAGGGAATAAAGATCCCGTCAAAATTACGATATCTGCAGTGTTCCAGGCAGGACATTCTGCCGTTGCTTCTGCTGTTCAAAAAGGTGATGTCATACCCCTTATACTCCACCTGTCTCTTAAAGTGAGACAACATGAAGGAGAAGTAATCATAGGTGAGTCCGCTTCCCTCAGCGTCTTCAAACATCACACCGATATTGTAGGTTCTGTTTGTCTTCAGCGCCCGCGCCATGGCATTCGGCAAATACCCCATCTGCTTTGCCGTCTCCCGGATCCGCGTCTTTGTCTCCTCTCCGATATCACTGTGATCATTCAGCGCCTTGCTGACCGTGGCCACGCTGACCCCGCAGGCCTGAGCGATATCCTTCATCGAAACCATCCAGTTACCCCCTTTCAGATGCTTAAACGATTTAGATATTACTATAAGACATTTTTTCATCATTTGCAATCCTTTTGTTGAGATTTCACACATTTTTTTAGTATTGTTGTCTATTATTCCACCGATAATGACTTGCAAAAGCCCCATTTTTCCGTTATAATATAGTCAAAGTAAGCTCTTTTTACTTAATCGTTTAATTCAAAAGGAGAATCGCTATGAAATTTGGTTTCTTCGATGACGCACGCCGTGAATACGTCATCACATCGCCCAGGACCCCTTACCCTTGGATCAACTATTTGGGCACACAGGGTTTCTTTTCCCTGATCTCCAACACTGCCGGAGGTTACTCCTTCTATAAGGATGCCCGTCTCCGTAGAATTACCAGATATCGTTATAACAATGTTCCCATCGATATGGGCGGCCGTTATTTCTATATCAATGACAACGGAACCATCTGGAATCCCGGCTGGTCTCCCGTCAAGACCGAACTGGATGCTTACGAGTGCCGTCACGGTATGGGCTACACCATCATCACCGGCAAGAAGAACGGTCTGAAGGCCGAGGTCACCTTCTTTGTGCCTCAGGATTACAACGGCGAGGTTCAGCAGGTCGTTCTCACCAACGAGAGCGACACCGAGAAGTCCTTCTCCCTGTTCTCCTTTGCAGAGTGGTGTCTGTGGGATGCACAGGATGACTCCAACAATTTCCAGCGTAATTTCTCCACCGGCCGTGTAGAGGTGAAGGATTCCGTTATCTACCACAAGACTGAGTACAGAGACCGCCGCAACCATTATGCTTTCTACTCTGTGAACGATACCATCGACGGCTACGATACCGACAGAGATTCCTTCATCGGTCTGTACAACGGTTTTGGCGACCCTCAGGCTGTTATCGCGAACAAGTCCAACGACTCCTTCGCAGACGGTTGGGCGCCCATCGCTTCCCACTACAAGAAGATCACCCTGGCTCCCGGCGAGACCAAGACCCTTGTGTTTGTATTGGGTTATGTAGAGATGCCTGTTGATCAGAAGTTTGAGGCAGACGGCAAGACTATCAACAAGGTAAAGGCTCTGGAGATGATCGAGCAGTTTGACACTCCTGAGAAGTTTGCACAGGGCATGGCTGAACTGAAGGCATACTGGGACAAGCTTCTGGGCATCCTGAATGTCAATACACCCGATGACAAGGTCAACAGAATGGTGAACATCTGGAACCAGTATCAGTGTATGGTTACCTTCAACCTTTCCCGTTCCGCTTCCTACTTTGAGTCCGGAATCGGCCGCGGCATGGGCTTTCGAGATTCCAACCAGGATATCCTGGGCTTTGTACATCAGATTCCCGACAGAGCAAAGGAGCGTATCATCGACATCGCTTCCACTCAGTTCCCGGACGGCGGCTGCTACCATCAGTACCAGCCTCTCACCAAGAAGGGTAATGCCGATATCGGCGGAGACTTCTCCGACGATCCTCTGTGGCTGATCCTTTCCGTCTCCGCGTATATCAAGGAGACCGGCGACTGGACGATTCTGGACGAGATGGTTCCTTACGACAACGATATGTCCATCGCTCAGCCTATGCTGGAGCATTTGAAGGTTTCCTTCTACCATATCGTTAACAACCTTGGACCTCACGGTCTGCCTCTTGCCATGAGAGCAGACTGGAACGACTGTATCAATCTGTCCTGCTTCTCCGATACTCCCGGTGAGTCCTTCCAGACCTACACCAACCCCAAGTTTGCGGCAGAGGGCGGTTACTCCAAGGTGGCAGAATCCGTATTCGTTGCTACCCTCTTCACCTATACCGGTCCCAACTACGTAGAGATCCTGAAGCACCTAGGCAAGGACGACGAGGCTGCAGCTGCACAGGCTGAGATCGACAAGATGAAGAAGGTTATCATGGAGTCCGCTTGGGACGGCGACTGGTTCCTGCGTGCATATGATGCCAACGGCGAGAAGATGGGATCCAAGGAATGCGAGGAAGGTCAGATCTTCATCGAGCCTCAGGGCTTCGCGATTATGTCCGATATCGATCCCGAGGCTGCCAAGAAGACTCTGGCTGCCGTAGATGAGAGATTGAATACAGTACATGGCCTCGTACTCAATAACCCCGCATTCTCCAAGTACTATATCCAGTACGGAGAGATTTCCACTTATCCCGGCGGTTACAAGGAGAACGCAGGAATCTTCACCCACAACAACGCATGGATCATCTGTGCTGCCGCTTACGCCGGAGAAGGCGATCAGGCATTTAAGTACTATTCCGAAATCGCTCCCGCATTTACCGAGGAGACCTCCGATCTTCATAAGACCGAGCCTTATGTATACGGTCAGATGATCGGCGGTAAGGATGCCGGTTCCGATATCGGCAAGCCCGGCAATCACTTCGGACAGGGCAAGAATTCCTGGCTGACCGGTACCGCTGCATGGAACATGGTAGCGATCTCCCAGTACATTCTCGGTATCGCTCCCGACTTCGACGGTCTGAAGCTGGATCCTTCTATCCCCGCTGCATGGGACGGTCTTACCGCTACCCGTCAGTTCAGAGGAGCTGTCTACAACATCACAGTCAAGAACCCCGACCACGTATGCAAGGGTATCAAGTCTCTGATCGTTGACGGCACCCCCGTGGAAGGCAAGGTTATCCCTTATGTAGAGGGCAAGACCGAGTACAACGTAGAGTTGATCATGGGCTAAGCAGAGATTGCTGTCTGATAAGAATACAAAAAGGCTGCTGTACCTTGCGTACAGCGGCCTTTTTCTTGTGGAGAATCTTATGGCATAACCAGGAAACAACCAGACAGATCCTCACCCGTCAATGGCACCTGCTCTCCCGCTCCAGACACAATAAAAAGGTCGGGGAGCAATTCCCCGACCTCAGAAATGTTTTTTGTTTGTGTTTTAGCCCTTTACGGAACCAAGTGCCACACCTGCGATGATGTACTTGGAAAGTGCGAAGTAGACGATGAACAGAGGCAATATGGAGATGGTGATTGCCAGATACAATGCACCCATATTCACCTTGTAGATATCGCCCTTCAGCAGTGCAACCATCATGGGCAGGGTTTTCAGCTTCGCATTGCTGGACAGCAGGATGGAAGGAAGGAACAGGTTATTCCAGCTGCTTACAAATGCGAAGATCGCCTGTGTCGCCATAGCAGGCTTCATAATCGGAAGTGCAATCTTGTTGAAGGTATAGAACTCGCCGGCACCGTCGATTCTGGCAGACTGAATGATCTCCAGAGAAAGTGCAGGCTGCATATACTGCTTCATAAAGAATACCATAGCCGGCGATGCGATGGAAGGCAAAATCAATGGCCACAGAGTACCATTCAGATGTACTCTGAACACCATCAGATAGAAGCCGATGGCCGTTACCTGCGTCGGTATCATCATCACCGCCATAATAAATGTGAAGAACGCCCGCTTCAGCTTCCAGTCGTACACAACGATCGCATAGGCTGTAAGGGTGGAGAAATAGATCGCAAGGACCGTTGCTCCCGCAGATACGATAAATGAATTTCTGAAGCCTGTTACAGGGTCGAAGTTCTGTGTACCTGAGGAAGATGCCTGACCTTTTTCGTCCGTCTTCATCAATGCCTTATAGTTCTCCACCAGATGGGTGGAAGGAACCAGAGAAAGTGATTTTCCATAGATCTGAGAAGTGGTTCTGGTGGCATTGGAAATCATAAACCAGAAGGGAATCAGGCTCAGCAGAGTGAAGATAATACATACAGTATAAATTCCAATGTGAGCGAGAGTCTTCAATACCTTCTTTTCTTTCTGGTTGTGCCGGAATTGCTCCTCAGACATTTCGGTAAGCTGATTGTCATATGTACTCATCTCTTACTTACCTCCCTGTGCTTTTTCTGCTTTTAATTTTGCCTTGTATTCCTTCTCCTGCCTTTTGATCAGCTTGTGAAGTTCAGCCTCATCCTTATCTCTCATCAGGAAGAAAACAATTGCGGACAGAATACCAATGATGATGAACATGATCATGCTGGCTGCAGCTGCAACGTTATAGCTGGGAACGTTGCCGAATGCCTGCTTGAAGATAAACACACTGGTCGTTCTGATAGCGCCGTCAGGTTCGCCGTTACCCTGTGTCAGCAGATAAGGAATATCGTACATCTGTAGACCACCGATCAGGCTTGTGATGAAGGTGTACAGCAGGATGGTCTTGATACTGGGAATGGTCACATACAAGAACTTCTGGAAACCATTCGCTCCGTCAATATCGGCTGCCTCAAACAACTCAGGGCTGATACCCAGAATACCGGAGATCAGCACGATCATCGTATAGCCATACCACATCCAGAACTGAATAAAGATCACGATCCATCTGGTAGCACTTCTGTTTACAAAGAAATCCATCGGCTGGTCGATCAGTCCCAGCTTCATGAACAGCTCGTTCGCAGGTCCCATCACTTCCTTGGAATACTGGAAGAAGCTGCTGTATAATACGGCAACAGATGCCGCCGTAATAATATTCGGCAGATAAAATACAACCTTGAAGAATCCCTTGCCCTTGATCTTCAGACGGTCATTGGTAAACCAGGCCGCCAATACAAGAGCAACGGTGATCTGAGGAATAAAGTTTAAAATCCACAGAATAAATGTAGTGACAATAGACTTTCCGAAAGTCTTATTGTGCAGCAGATCATTATAGACCTTAAAGATTCCCGCAGGATTCACATGCATGGGTTCTGTCAGCTTTGCCACACCCACCATATCCGTAAATCCCATGAGAAAAGTATTTACAATCGGATATAACATAAAGAGCAGGAAACCAATCGCAAAGGGAGCAGAAAAGATATAGCCCCACTTCGCATAGCTTACACCTTTGCGCTTCATAATCTCCACCTCCGCAGCAACTGATCGGAATCAGTTTGTTTTTCAGATGTCTTCATAAATAAAAGGGTAGGCGGAAGGGATTCCGCCCACCCTTTATCTCCAGGTTAATGATTCAATTTACTCTACAGTAATTGTGGAGAAGGTATCAGCAACAGTCTGCTTGAAGTCCTTAATTGCAGTCTCACGATCCTTCTGACCGGAAGTATATGCACGAACCTGGTCTCTCCATGCCTGGTTGATACCCTCGTCGTACTGAGTCAGGTTCTTACCGTTTGCATACTTGTTAGCTTCTACGAATACGTCGAACATATTCTGTCCGCCAAGGAATGCCAGCTCACCGTTGGACTTAGCCATTACAGTACCGGATGCAACAGTATCCTTGGTTCCGCCTTCGCCGTTCAGAGTACCGTTAGCCCACATATACTGCAGACCGGTCTCGGAAGTATCCAGAGTGATCCACTCGATCAGCTTACCAACAGCGTTCTTAACCTTGGAGTTCTTGTTTCCAAGTACCCAAGTACCGCCCCAGAAGAAGCCGATAGGAGACTGACATACTGCCCAGTCACCGTAAGAGGTATCGCCGTTCTCAGACTCGCAGTTTGCACCGATGGTGTAGTTGATCAGCCAAGCAGGTCCGAAGAAACCGAATGCGGTTCCGTCCTTCTTCATATCTGCAAACCAACCGTCCTGCCAGTCGCGGGTGTCATTGTGCCAACCGTTGTCCATCAGCTTCTTGGAGATGTCGATGAACTCTTCTCTCTTAGGATCGATCACCAGCTTGCCGTTCTCTACCCAACCCTTGTCAGAGCTGTTCTCGATTGCGTGCCAGATATCGCCGTCACCGGAGATGATAGGATAACCCTTAGCCTTCAGGTCAGCTGCTGCCTTCCAGAAGGTATCCCAGCTGCCTGAACCGCCGCCGATCTTTTCCTTGATGGTAGCAGGATCATCGGTTCCCCATACATCCTTCGCGATAGAACGACGATAGATGAAAGCACCACCGGTTGCCTGATAACCGAGAGCTACAACCTCGCCGTCGCTGGGTCTGGTACCGATCTCTACAGAGTAGGAAGCGATCTGAGCGTCCTTGATCTTCTGATCAACATCAATTCCCAGCTCCTTGTATGTAGCAGCGTAGCTGGAAGCGTCGCCCTGAGTATACTTCAATACGAAAGCAGCCTCAGCAGCGTACATATCGGGAGCATCTGCTCCGCCACCCTGAAGTGCAGCGTCCAAAGCGGGCTGGTAAGCACCGTCGGTAGTAGCTACGATAGTAGTCTTTACTTCGTAACCGAAATCAGGATGCATGTCACAGTACTTCTTCACCATGTTGGGAATCTCGTCTGTGAAGGACCAAAGGTTGATCACCTTTACGCTGGGGTCGTCGGCAACAGTGCCGTTGTCCTTTGCGCCGCAGCCGGTCAGAAGACCAACTGTCATGATGCCGCAAAGTGCAGTTGCAATCAATCGTTTCATAATAATTCTCCTCCTTATACTTTAGAAACAATCTATTATAATGAAATGATCCCCCGAGATCATTCATTATCAAAAAAATAATGCACAACAAATGTATGAAAACTTTCATCCTTGTGCACAATAAACATACTACAATTCACGTAAAAATTCAAGTTTTTCATTTCATTTCTTGTAAAGTTTGTATATTATTAACATTTTTTAACCGTCATTTTTATCAAATAAAATGGTGAATTTGCGCTTGATTTTTTTGAAACCTCTCATGTAAGCAGTTTCATTGAATTGTGGATGCATTATGTGATATAATCCTCCTATATCAGTCAATGATCAAAATCGGATGAAAAAAGGAGATGCTTATGAATATTCTATTTTATGATGCAAAAAGTTATGACAAGGAATCCTTTCAGGATGCATTAAAAGCTTTCCCGGAGATTCACGTAGAATTTACCAAAACCGACATTGATCCCAGAACCGCAGCGATGGCAGAGGGCTTTGATGCCGTCTGTGCCTTCGTCAGCTCCGACGTGTCCGCTCCCGTACTCGACATTCTGTACAAGAAGAACGTGAAACTGGTGCTGATGCGCTGTGCCGGCTTTAATAATGTTGACATGGAGCATGCGAAGGAGCTGGGCATCCGCGTGATGCGCGTTCCCGGCTACTCCCCGGAGGCGGTGGCGGAGCACGCCATGGCACTGGCACTGGCATGCAACCGGCGAATTTACAAGGCCTACAACAAGGTCCGTGAAAACGACTTCAGTCTGGCTGGTCTGATGGGCTTCAATTTCTACGAGAAGACTGCAGGCATTATCGGCACCGGCAAGATCGGTGCGGCAATGTGCCGCATCTGCCACGGTTTCGGCATGAAGGTCATCGCCTACGATGTCTATCAGAATGCCGCCCTGAAGGACTTTGTGGAATATGTCTCCCTGGAGGAGCTGCTGGCCAAAAGTGACCTGATCTCCCTCCACTGCCCGCTCATGGACTCCACCTATCACATGGTCAACATCGACACCATTCGTCAGATGAAGGACGGCGTGATTCTGGTCAACACCTCTCGCGGTGCGCTGGTGAAGACAGAAGACCTGATCGAGGGCATCCGTCTCCATAAGTTTGCCGGGGTAGGACTGGACGTGTACGAGGAGGAGACGAACAATGTCTTCGAGGACCGCTCCGGCGAGATCCTGGAGCACTCTACCACCGCACGCCTTCTCTCCTTCCCCAATGTGATGATCACCTCGCACCAGGGTTTCTTTACCAGAGAGGCACTTTCCTCCATCGCAGAGACCACCCTGCAGAATGCAATGGACGCTGCGGCAGGGAAGCCCTCCTGCAATGATGTGTAAGGGATAGGAATCATCCTGATAAAAATAAGAGCGAAAAATACCATCCTTACAGACACCTGCCCTGTGGAAAAACATGCTCGTTTTCTACCACAGGGCAGGTATCATATTCGATGGTATTTTTCGCTCTTTTTGTCCGCACCCGGACATTTCTCTATTGCTCCGCCACGATATTGTTCAGCCAGACGCCTTTTTTCACCAGCACGAATCCGATTACGCACTTGATGATATCCAACAGGGAGATACAGATGTAGATGCTGACAAGAGGCAACCCGGTATAACGGCTCAGCACGTAGGCCGCAGGGATGCTGACTACCCACAGGAACACGCTGTCAAACAGGAAGGTGACCACCGTCTTGCCTCCGGTGCGCAGGGTAAAGTAGGCTGCGTGCATAAACGCCCAGAGCGGCATACAGCAGGCCGCCACACGAAGCAATGTTCCTGCCAGAGTCCGCACCTCGTCGGATGTATTATACAGCAGCGGGAACAGTTCCGACAGAAGTGCCATTACGCCGCCGCAGATCACACAGGACAGAATGGAGAAAGCGATCAGCTTGGTGTCTGTATCCTTGGCCTCCTCCATCTTGCCGGCTCCCAGGAGCTGCCCCACAATGATGGAGATGGCGCTGCCCATGGCAGCAAACACCACGCTGAACAGGTTGGAGATGGTGGTGGAGATATTCAGAGCCGCCACTGCCTCCAGACCGCGCATGGAATAACACTGGTTCAGGATCGCCATTCCCGCAGACCAGAGCATCTCATTGACCATCAGCGGCGTACCCTTGCTGATGATATTCCAGGTAAGCGGAGAAGGGATCCGCCACTCTCTGTAAGCCCCGACGATAAAGGGCATTCTGTCCGTGTGGGTGTGGGTCCAGACAATGACGATCACCATCTGCACCACTCGTGAGACAACGGTTGCAACAGCTGCACCCACTACCCCCAGCTTGGGGAAACCGAGCTTGCCGAAGATCAGCAGATAATTCAGCACCAGATTCACCAGCACCGCAACCACACCGGCCAGCATCGGCAGTCTGGTCTCTCCGCACTCACGCAGTGTACCGGCATAGATTTCCTCGATCACAAAGGGGGCCAGTCCCAACAGCATTACCAACAGGTATTCCTTACCAAAAGACAGCGTTGCCTCCAATGCCGCCTGATTCTCATCGCCGTGGAGGTACAGAAGGATCAGGTCCTCTCCCTTCAACAGCAATAGTGTGATTCCCGCCACCACGATAGCAGTGCAGATATAAAATTTGAACCGAAAGGTCTGCTGCACACCCTTGTTATTCTTGC
Organism: Acetatifactor sp.; assembly: GCA_018385425.1. Lineage (GTDB taxonomy): Bacteria > Bacillota > Clostridia > Lachnospirales > Lachnospiraceae > Acetatifactor. Next base: position 5,087 of record JAHBAA010000091.1, on the reverse strand, counting down.
AGCCGTAAAACTGTGCACCGAAGATACCCGCTCCGGACACTGCGCCGAAGATGGCCAGATTAAAGACCATCAGCAGCTGATTGACGATGGCGATGCCGGACATCTGCTCGGTACCGATTCGTCCCACCATAATATTATCCAACAATCCCACAAAATTCGTGATACCGTTCTGGATCACAATGGGAACAAGAACGCCAAGCACCATGGCATAAAATGCTTTGTCCCCGATCAGTTTCTTTCTCAGACTCATTTCTTTCTCCGTTTTCTCTTCCACGCGAAAAACACTCTGTTCCACAGAGTATACGCAAATTACCTTTTTCCTATCCGGACAGCGTCCGACTCATCTCGTACATACAAAACCCGACCGAAATATCCTTCGGTCGGTGTTGATTCTCATCTTGGCAGTCTGCTGTAGCACCTGGTCAGTTCATACAGCTCCTGCGCCTTCTTAGCGGTTGTGGCGCCCCGCTTCATTCTCCACTTCCAATTCGTTCCGATGGTGGAGGGAAGATTGACACGTGCGGTTCCATCCAGCCCTAAAAGATCCTGCATGGGGATGATACAGGTATCCGCCACGCTGGCGAATGCAGCGCGGATCAACTGCTTTCGCACCCTGTCCGCCTTGGCAGACTTCTTACAGCCCAGATATTCCTTCAAAAACCGCTTCACAGGCTTCGGCAAAGTCTCATACCAGCCGAGGATCGTGTCGTTGTCATGGGTTCCGGTATAGACCACACAATTGTTTCCGTAGTGATGGGGCAGATAGACATTGTCCTCCCCGGAGTCAAAGGCAAACTCTAAGATCTTCATCCCGGGAAAGCCCGACTTCTTCACCAGCTTCAGAACAGAGGGAGTCAGATAGCCCAGATCCTCCGCGATCACTTTCTTTCTGCCCAATTTTTTCTTCATGGTGTCAAACAGTTCATAACCCGGGCCCGGCTCCCATGCGCCGAACTCCGCCGTGGGATCCCCGTAGGGAATGGCATAGTACTCGTCAAAAGCCCGGAAGTGATCGATGCGAACCACATCATACAGTTCAAAGCAGACCTCCAGACGCTTCAACCACCATTCGTAGCCGGTGCTCTTGTGGTACTCCCAATCATACAGAGGATTGCCCCAGAGCTGTCCCGTCTCGGAAAACGCGTCCGGAGGACAACCGGCAACGCTGATGGGGCGGAGCTCCCTGTCAAATTGGAACAGTGCCGGATTGGCCCAGGCATCCGCGCTGTCAAAAGCCACATAGATCGGGATATCCCCGATGATCTGTATGCCCTGGGCATTGGCATACTCCTTCAGCGCCCGCCACTGGGTATAGAACAGATACTGCACAAAGCTCCAGAACTGCACCTGATCGGCCAGCTGCTTTTTGTATTTTTTCAGGGCGGCGGGTTTGCGGAGCTTCACATCCTCCTCCCAGTCCGTCCACACGGCATCGCCAAAATAATTCTTCAGCGCCATAAACAGGCTGTAATCCTCCAGCCAGTCGGCATTTTCCTGACAAAAGGCCCGAAACTCCTTGTCCTTTCCGATCTTACTGTTCGCAAATGCCTGATGCAGCAGGCCGATGCGCCCCTGCTCCAGCATCTGATAGTCCACCGCAGTATCGGTGGTCACCGGGCAGGCCTTCTCGCAGTCCGTCGCCGTCACATACCCCCGCTTGATCAGATCTGTGGGATCGATAAAATAGGGATTGCCCGCAAAGGTGGAATAGGACTGATAGGGGGAATCTCCGAAGCCTGTAGGACCCAAGGGCAGAATCTGCCAGTAGGTCTGACCGGCCTGCTTCAGCCAATCCACAAACTCGTATGCCTCTTCAGAAAAACAACCGATTCCGTACGCCGACGGAAGGGAAAAAATCGGCAGCAAAACACCGCTCGCTCTCATATTGTTACCTCTTATGCGCCCGAAAAAGCGCTCCGAAACCTATGACAGATGCCAGATGTCCTCATTGTACTGGGCAATGGTTCTGTCGGAGGAGAAGAAGCCTGCCTTGGCAATATTTACAAGCATCATTCTCTTCCACTTGGCTCTGTCCTCATAGTCTGCAAATATCCGATCCTTCACCTGAATATACTCCTCCAGGTCAAGAAGGGTCATAAACCAGTCTTTGTTCAACAGTTCGTTGTATAATCTCTCCAGATTCTCCTTGTGCCCGATGGCAAGGGTCTGTTCGCTGACGATAAAGTCCACCGCCTCTTTGATCACAGGGCTCGCCTCGTAGTAGTCTCTGGACACATAATCGGCCTTGGCATAGTGTGCAATGACCGTATCGGAATCCTTACCGAAGGTATAGATATTCTCATCGCCCACCAGCTCGTGGATCTCCACGTTGGCACCGTCCTCCGTTCCCAGCGTCACTGCACCGTTCAGCATGAACTTCATGTTTCCGGTTCCGGATGCCTCCTTGGAGGCGAGGGAGATCTGCTCGGAAATATCACAGGCGGGGATCAGCTTCTCCGCATAGCTGACATTGTAGTTCTCCACCATCACCAGCTTCATATAAGGACTCACCTCAGGATCGTTGTTGATGAGATCGCTCATCACCAGAAGCAGATGAATGATGTCCCTTGCGATGATATAGGCGGGAGCAGCCTTGGCGCCGAACAGGAAGGTCAAAGGTCTCACCGGCTTCTTGCCGGCCTTGATCTCCAGATATTTATGGATGATGTACAGTGCGTTCATCTGCTGCCGCTTGTACTCGTGAAGTCTCTTCACCTGAATATCGAAGATCGAGTTGGGATCTAACTCCACGCCCTCCTTCTCCCGGATCACCTGAACCAAGTGCTCCTTCTTGCCTTGCTTGATGGCCTCGATGGCGGATAATACCTTCTCATCCTCCTTGAATGCAAGGAGCTTTTCCAGTTCATCCGCATTCTTCTTGTAACCGGTGCCGATGGTCTCATCCAGAAGTGCCGTCAATTCTCTGTTGCAGGACAGCAGCCACCGGCGGAAGGTGATACCGTTGGTCTTGTTGTTGAATTTCTGAGGATACAGCTCATAGAAATCATGCAGCTCGGTTTCCTTGAGAATATCCGTATGGATGGCAGCAACACCGTTCACACTGTAGCCGTAATGAATGTCCATATGTGCCATGTGTACCCGCTTGCTGTCGTCAATGATCCAAACCTTGGGATTCTTGTATTTCTTCTTCACACGGGCATTCAGTTCCTTGATAATGGGCACCAGTGCAGGAACCACCTGTTCAATGTAGGACAGGGGCCACTTCTCCAGCGCCTCCGCCAGAATCGTGTGATTGGTGTAGGCACAGGTCTTGCTCACTACCTTGATGGCGTCCTCCATGGTAAATTCTTCGTCCCAGGTAAGGATGCGGATCAGCTCGGGAATCACCATGGAAGGGTGGGTATCATTGATCTGGACGGCAGCATACTGATCCATCTTGTGCAGATCCCTGCCGGCATCCTTCAGCTCCTTCACGATCAGCTGGGCAGCATTGCTGACCAGAAAATATTCCTGGTAGACGCGAAGCAGATTGCCTGCCTCGTCAGAGTCATCGGGATAGAGGAACAGGGTCAGGTTCCTGTCGGTAGCGGTCTTGTCGAAGTTGATTCCCTTCTTCACCAGCTTCTCGTCCAGCCCCTTCACATCGAACAGATGAAGCTTCCCCAGTCCGCTCTCATAGCCGGCCACGTCCAGGTCGTAGAGCACAGAAGTCACCTTCTTGTCCCCGAACACCACCTCAAAAGTCGTCCCGGTCTCATTCAGCCAGGATCTCTTCTCGATCCAGCTGTTCTTCTCCGCCATCTGCAGATGATCCTTGAACACCTGCTTGAACAGACCAAAGTGATAATTTAAGCCGATACCGTCACCGGGAAGTCCCAACGTAGCGATGGAATCCAGAAAGCAGGCCGCCAGACGCCCTAACCCGCCGTTGCCCAGAGAGGGCTCCGGCTCCGCGTCCTCGATGGCGGACAGGCTCTTGCCGTTCTTTGCCAGAACACTTTCCATCTGATCATATATTCCCAGATTGATCAGATTGTTGGACAACAGCTTTCCGATCAGAAACTCCATGGAAATATAGTAGACCTTCTTCTTTCCTTCATTTGCCTTTCTGTCTGCCAACGCCTCCTTGGTCAGCATCAGCACACAGTTGTACAGCTGTGCATCGGTACACTCCTGGATGGGCTTTCTGTAAAGGCGCTTCGCCAGCGCAGAAAGTCTCTCTTCTATCTGTGTTTCCTTCTCAAACATCTCGTTTCCTCCAAATCATCGGATAAAATAGTACTATCGCTTCCTGTCCGAAATATGCTATAATGCATGCTGTACGCAGGCGCAGAGATCCCGGGCAGACGAAAAGGACCTTACTCTTTGAAGCAGACGCAAATACCGCGTATTTGCCTGTGATTATGATATACTACCCTTTGGAAAATGTCAACGAAATGGAGTGTATAGATATGACGATGATTTCGAATATTACAGAAAAATACATGCGGGAAGCCCTGCGGCAGGCGAAGAAAGCCTATGCATTGGGAGAAGTGCCCATCGGCTGCGTCATTGTCCACGAGGGTAAGATCATCGGCCGGGGGTATAACCGCAGGAATACGGACAAAAATACACTTGCCCACGCGGAGATCACCGCCATCAACAAAGCCAGCAAGAAGATCGGAGACTGGAGACTGGAGGAATGCACCCTCTATGTGACGCTGGAGCCCTGCCAGATGTGCCCCGGTGCCATCGTCCAGGCCCGCATCCCCCAGGTGGGCATGGGCTGTATGAACCCCAAGGCAGGCTGCGGCGGCTCCATCCTGAATCTCCTGGAGATGCCCCAGTTCAACCACCAGGTATCCGTCACCAGAGGGGTACTGGAGGAGGAGTGCAGTTCGCTGCTGAAAACCTTCTTTACAGAGCTGCGCATCCGCAATAAGGCAGAAAAAGAGGCAAAGCAGGCCGCCGGGGACGGATTCCCGGGTCCTGAAGCAGAATAGGGGTTCATCCCTCAGCTTTTGTTGACGGGAAGAAACTCCAGTTTCAAACGCATACCCATGCCGGCAGCCAATCTTTTCACCATTTTCAGACTTGGATTACGGGTTCCATTCTCAATTCTGCTAATATCTGCCTGGGTGATTCCG
>JAHBAA010000080.1 GCA_018385425.1 Acetatifactor sp. | reverse complement strand
TCATATTTTTCCTTCAGGATCAGTCCCATGCGGCAAGCCTTCAGGATCGCATAACCGATCATGGCACTGCCGGAGGTCTCTAAGTAGTTGTTCTCTGCCTCAGGGTGGTCGATCACCTGATAGAACAGCTTCGTCTCAGGATCCTGATACTGCAGAATACCATTCAGTACAAGCTTGAAGATATCCTGGAGCTTACGATACTGCTCATAGATCTCTATACTCATCTTGTCGCAGACATCCACCAGGGCCATCAGATACCATCCCATGCTGCGGAGCCAGAAGTTGGGAGAGCAGCCTGTCTCAGGATCTGCCCAGAACTGTTCCCGCGCCATATCACAGGCGTGGAAGCAGAGTCCCTTCTCCGGATCGTATAAGTATTTCTGCACATTCTCGAACTGAGAGACGATATCGTTATATTTCTCCTTGCCCTCAAACCGGGTCTCATACTCCATATAGAAGGGTTGTGCCATATACAGGCCGTCCAGCCAGATCTGGTTGGGATAGATCTCCTTGTGGAAGAAATTGCCGGTGCTGCATCTGGGATGCTTGCGCAGTCTGTCCATCAGGAATTCGATGGCAGTGCGATATTTCTCCTCGCCGGTCTTATCATACATGAAGAACAAAATCTTACCGCAGTTGATGCTGTCGATATTGAACTTCTCCATCTCGTAATGATCTATGGTGCCGTCTTCCAGAATAAAATGCTTCAGATACTTCTCGATAAACTGAAAATACATCTCATCTCCGGTGGCCTCGTACAGATATTTCGCCCCCATCACCACGCAGCCGTCCTCATAGTTCCAATAGGTCTTGTAGTTTTGATAGGTCGCAAGATACTGTTCTATAAATCGGTTTGCCTTCTCACTCATTTTGTAGCTTCCTTTTCATTTCTGGTAATAGCCGGTTTTCAACGTTTCATTTTTAATGCAGGCTACAGTGTCACGCCCTGTTTAAAGATCGCCATGTCGTGGAAGCCGGCCTCCTCGCTGCGTACTTTTCTTCCGGATGCAACCGCCAGCACAAAGTCAAAAAACTCTTCTGCGGTGCGTTCCATCTCGCCGCCATCCTCCACCAGAACTCCTGCATTGAAGTCGATCCAGTTGTTCTTCTTTCCGGCAAGGACAGAGTTACTGGAAATCTTCACGGTAGGAACCGGGGAAGCAAAGGGAGTTCCTCTTCCCGTGGTAAACAATACGATGTGGGCTCCGCTGGCTGCCAGAGCTGTGGCTGCCACCAGGTCATTGCCGGGAGCGCTCAACAGATTCAACCCCGGATTCTGCACTCGCTCGCCGTAGGCAAGCACTCCGCGGACAAGAGTGGAACCGGACTTCTGGGTACAACCCAGGGACTTATCCTCCAGTGTGGAAATGCCGCCCTTTTTGTTTCCGGGGGATGGATTCTCGTAGATCGTCTGATCATGACGCTTGAAATAGTTCTTGAAATCATTGATCAGATCCACCGTCTTACAGAAAAGCTCCTCATCGGCACAGCGGTTCATCAGCAAGGTCTCTGCGCCGAACATCTCCGGCACCTCGGTGAGAATGGTAGTGCCACCCGCACCGATCAGGCGATCGGAAAACTGTCCCACCAAAGGGTTGGCGGTAATTCCGGAGAAGCCGTCGCTTCCGCCGCACTTCAAGCCCACGATCAGCTTGGACGCATCTACGCTCTCCCGCTGACAGGGTGCCGCATACCGGATCAGTTCCTTCACCAGCTCTACGCCGTCACAGATCTCATCCTCGGATTCCTGGCAAACCAGGAATTTCACTCTGTCCGGATCGTATTCGCCGATATAATTTTTCAAAACATCTATATTGCTGTTCTCACAGCCCAGTCCCAGCACCAGCACGCCGCCGGCGTTTGGGTGATGGATCAGATCTGCCAGAATGGTTCTGGTGTTTTCCTGATCGTCACCCATCTGAGAACATCCGTAAGGGTGGGGGAAGGCAATGACCTCCTCCACACTTCCTGTCACGTAAGCATTGGCCTGCTTTGCGATGGCCTGAGCAACATTGTTGACACAGCCCACGGTGGGAATGACCCAGATCTCATTGCGCACCCCTACCCTGCCGTCGGGCCTTACAAAGCCCTGAAAGAAAGCCTTCCTCTTCACAGGCTCCTTCACCTCCACAGGCTCGTAGGAATACTGCAGCAGGTCGCCCAGACCGGTCTGAATATTGTGCACGTGGATCCACTCGCCCTTGCGCACGGGCACCTTCACCGTGCCGATGGGACAGCCGTATTTGATCACAGCCTCTCCCTGTGCCAGATCCTTCAGCGCCATCTTATGACCTGCAGGGACCTCAGTCACGGCCGTAATACTCTCCCCTGCCACTTCGACTTTTGTTCCCACTGCAATGGAATCGATTGCCACTGCAACATTGTCAGCCTCATTGATTCTAAACATCTTCATATCAGAAGTGCTCCTCCATGGTCTTTCTCATACCCTTTGCTCTGATTTCATCCAGATAGGATGCGATCTTGTCTGCCAGTCCGTCGATCCGAGTGAGATCCTGACCGAAGAAATCGGTATTGCTTAAGAAGCCCTCCGCGAAGGTCTTGCTGTCCTTCCCACTGTTCTTAGCAAAGAAGGAAAGCACTGCCGCATCATCCATGATCTTGTACTCTTCCTCGCCCCGGTGGCCGATCAGTGCACCGTCTCTCATCTCATCTGCGGAATAGAACGCCATCAGTGCAGCCAGAGAGAAGGTCAGGTGCTCGGGAAGCTTGCCCTCCTTCTCGATGTACCCCAGGAAGCTGGGCATACATCTCGCCCTCCACTTGGACACGGAATTTAAGGAAATCGCAAGAAGTGCATGTTTCACGTAAGGGTTGTTGAATCTGGTGATCACAGCCTCGGCAAAGTCCTCCAGATCCTTCTTGGGAAGTGTCAGTGTAGGAATCACCTCGTTGAAGATCGTCTCCTTCATAAAGCGGCAGATCAGTTCATCCTGCATAGACTCCAGCACAATATTATTGCCGGCAAGGAAGGAAGCCAGTACAAAGGAGGTGTGTGCACCGTTTAAGATGCGCACCTTTCTCTGCTTGTAGGGCTTCTGATTGTCGGTAAAGATCACATTCATGCCGGGAAGCTCGCTCATAGCCTTATCCAGAGGAAGCTCTCCGCTGATATCCTTATCGCTCTCAATGACCCACAATGCAAAGGGTTCCCCGGTAACGATCAGTTCATCCCGATACCCCCACTGCTCCCAAAGGCTCTCGTCCTCTCCCTTGGGATAGCCTGTAATGATACGGTCAACCAGCGTAGAGGTAAAGACACATGCCTCATTCAGCCAGTTGACAAAACCTTCCTCCAGCCTCCAGTTTTCTGCCTGCTTCAGCACGCACTCCTTCAGATGGATCCCGTTGTCGTCGATCAGCTCCACAGGAAGCATCACCAGACCCTTGTCCAAAGCGCCGTCGAAATGTTTGTATCTCTCATACAAAAACTTCGCCAGCTTACCGGGGAAGCTCTTGGGAGGATTCATCTCCAGACGATCACTCTCGTCATAGACGATTCCCGCTTCAGTGGTGTTGGATACGATATATCGGAGCGTATCCAGCTTGGCATAGGAAGCATACTTCTCATACTCCTCATTGGCGCCCACTGCATCTGCCACACTGGTGATCACACGATTCAGCACAGTTGCCTTGCCCTCAACGATTCCGCGAAGGGAGACTGTGTACTGACAGTCCTGTTCATGGAAACGGTCCAGAGAACCGAACTCAATGGGCTTCACCAAAACGATATCACCGTCAAACATTCCCTTTTCATTGGCAATATCGATCATATAATCCACAAATCCCCGAAGGAAATTGCCCTCGCCAAACTGCAGCACCTTGATGGGTCTGTCCTTCTTTCCTGTCATCTTTTTGCTGATACGCTCCATTTTATCTTCCCCTCCATACGAATTATGATAGAAATGAATATTTCGTGTAAGTATTTACATTTTTTATTCTACAACGCAAAACGTCATTCGTCAACATTGTTTTATAGGTTTTTCATAGCATTTTAGGATGTATCGAAACTTATTTTCATATTTTTCACAAAGAAAGTCTATCTTGCTGTTGATTCTTCGAGTGAAATGTAGTACAATAATTTCAGTTTTTTATGTAAATGGTTACATTTCAGAAAAACGACGGTTTCCCGTAAGGGCTTACATACGTCTCTTTCTGTGGAGAGGAGAAACACTATTGAATATCTACGACATATCCAAGCAGGCCGGCGTTTCCATCGCCACGGTCTCCAGAGTCTTAAACGGCAGTTCCAGCGTGAAGCCCAAAACCCGTAAAAAGGTCTTGGACGTCATCGAAAAGTGTGGGTATACTCCCAATGCCTTTGCAAGAGGTTTGGGATTGGATTCCATGAATTCCATCGGCATTCTCTGTGCGGATTGTTCCGACATCTATCTGGCCAAGGCTGTCTACTATATTGAAGGCAATCTCCGTGAGGGAGGGTACAACTGTATCCTGCGGTGCTGCGGCTACGACCTGCCCAACAAACAGCGCGCAGTGAATCTTCTTCTGGCCCAGCGTGTGGATGCCCTCATCATGGTTGGTTCCAGCTTTATCGAGGCGAATCCGGAGGATAACAAGTACATTTCCGACGCTGCTGCCCAGGTTCCGGTGCTGATGCTGAATGCCGACTTCGACTGTCCCAATGTGTTCTGTACCATGTGTGACGACTTTAAGGCTACACTGGAGGCCACACTGGCACTGCTCCATTCCGGCATCGAAGATATACTCTATCTGTACAATTCCAGATCTCACAGCGGTCTGAAGAAATTATCCGGTTATCAGGCTGCCTTCACGTCCAAGGACATCCCGATCAACAAACAGTTGATCCAGTTCTACCAGGGCTCCCGGGAAGACATTCCCGGTGTGTGCCGTTTTTTGAACGAACTGAAGGATCAGGGCATTACCTTTCACGCCGTGTTGGCCTCCGACGATATGCTGGCGGCCGGTGCTGTAAAGTATGCGAAATCTCAGGGGCTGACCATCCCCGATGAGTTGTCTGTCATCGGCTTCAACAACTCTCTGCTGACAGAGTGCAGCGAGCCGGCCATCACTTCCATCGACAACCATCTGGAGACCCTCTGCTCCCAGCTGGTGAAGATCTGCATCTCAACCTTAAACGGTGAGGAAATGCCCCAGAAGACCATCTTCTCGGGGGAACTGATTCAGAAGGCTACAACCAATTTAAAATAAATATATTAGGAGGATCATTATGAAAGCATTTATGGATGAAGATTTCTTACTCTCCACCCCCACGGCCAGAAAGCTGTTCCACGATTACGCCGAGAACACTCCTGTCCTGGATTACCACTGTCACATCAACCCCAAGGAGATCGCCCAGGACCGTAAATTCGACAACATCACTCAGGTCTGGCTGGGCGGCGACCACTATAAGTGGCGTTTTATGCGCTCCTGCGGCGTAGACGAGCGCTACATCACCGGTGACGCAAGCGACAAAGAGAAATTTATGAAATGGGCGGAGGTGCTTGGCAAGGCCATCGGCAATCCCCTGTATCACTGGAGTCATTTGGAGCTGCAGCGTTACTTCGGCTGCCGCAAGCCCCTGAACAAGAACACCGCAGAAGAGATCTGGGAACTGTGCAATGCAAAGCTGGCTGAGGATTCCATGAGCGTCCGCAACCTGATCAGACAGTCCAATGTCACCCTGATCTGCACCACCGATGACCCCATCGACACTCTGGAGTGGCACGATGTCATCGCTGCGGATGAAAGCTTTGAGGTTCAGGTGCTTCCTGCCTGGCGTCCTGACAAGGCCATGAATATCGAGAAGCCCGATTACACCGACTATCTGGCAAAGCTTGCCGATGTCAGCGGCGTAAAGATTGCCTCCTTCGCAGATCTGAAGGAAGCGCTGAAGGTGCGTATGGCTTACTTTGCTTCCAAGAAATGTTCTGTTTCCGATCACGCTCTGGAGTATGTGATGTATGCTCCTTCATCCGAGGAGGAGATCGAGGCGATTTTTGCAAAGCGTCTTGCAGGCGAAGCAGTTACCCGTATGGAGGAGCTGAAGTTCAAGACTGCCTTTATGCTTTTTGCAGGTCGTGAGTACAACAAGCTGGGCTGGGTAATGCAGCTTCACTACGGCTGTAAGCGTGACAACAACAGGCTGATGTACGAGAAGCTCGGCCCCGATACCGGCTATGACTGTATCAATAACTATGCTCCTTCCTCTGAGATGGCAGATTTTCTGAATGCCCTGGTTCAGACAGATGAGCTTCCCAAGACGATTCTCTACAGCTTGAACCCGAACGACAACGAATCCATCGGTACCATCCTGGGCTGCTTCCAGGATTCTACCGCTGTGGCAAAGATCCAGCAGGGAAGTGCATGGTGGTTCAACGATCACAAGATCGGTATGCAGAACCAGATGCTCTCTCTGGCAAGCTTGGGCAACCTGTCCGGCTTCGTGGGAATGTTGACCGACTCCAGAAGCTTCCTGTCCTACACCAGACATGAATACTTCCGTCGGATCCTCTGCAACCTGATCGGCGATCTGGTAGAAAACGGTGAATTCCCTTATGACGAGGAGATCCTCGGAGAGATCGTGAAGGACATCTCCTACTACAATGCGGTACGCTACTTCGGTTTCAATCTGTAAGCTTACAGATACACAGAAAACCCCCGGCACTTTTGCCGGGGGCTTTTTTCACTCTGTGGAATCGTTACACTTCCTTTGCCATGAAAATCACATGCTCGCAAAGTCCGAATCCATTCTTTTCATAGAACTTGGGCGCCGGTGCATATTTGTTGGTGGACAGCGTCATTCCTGCCAGACCATGCTCTGTGATATATGCTTCCACCTGCCGCAGCAGTGCGGAACCGATTCCCTTGCCCTGCAATGCGGGCTGCACAAACATTTCTTCCACAAAGACCTCCGAATTGTTCCACCACACCTTCTCATGGGCGAAGAGACCGGCGATCAGCTGCCCCTCCTCTTCTGCAACATATCCCACGAATTTTCGATTCTCGAAAAAATCGGTCAAATACTCGACAGCGGTTTCCTCCTTCCATCTGCACATCCAAAGCTCATTGTTATAAACTGCACACAGTATTCCGGCACATGCCGGGATGTCCTCTCTTCTCATTTCTCTGATCGTCATCTTGAAATTCTCCCCTCAGTTGCCAGTTTGAAACCTGTTCTTACGCAAAAATCACTATTTCTTTTCAGGCAGGAATTCCATTCACGTCTTTCCGTCCCGGACGTTCTTTTGGCAGAGAAGCAGCAGCGCTTCATACTGTCCGGAAAAGCACTCCACCAGCTGCTCATCCGTCAAATTCAGCGTTCCGTTGTATGCGGTCACTGCCAGCCCCAAGGTGTACAGCGTCATATCCAGATGGAATCTGATACAGGTTTCCCGATCCAGGTTCATTCTCTGCATCATCATCTCAATAATGTCATCATAGTCAGCATCCAAAGCAGCCTCCTCACCATTCTCCCGATCAAGATACATATAGCGAAACAGCTGTTTCTCTTCCCGCGCAAATCTTACCAGCCCCAGGCCATACGCCATATACTCATATTCGTCGCCCAGAGAACGATATCCCTGAACCATTGTTTTCGTCAGCCGGAATACTTCCTCCCGCACCACCTGTTTCAGTTCTGTCATATTGGAAAATACCTTATAAAGCGGCTGTGTAGAAATGTTTGCCATCTGTGCAACGCTTCTTGCATTGATGGCACCAAACCCTGC
>JAHBAA010000078.1 GCA_018385425.1 Acetatifactor sp. | reverse complement strand
ACGCTTCGCGTCTTGTGCGTTTGTTTCGTGTACGCTCGGGTGAAACCAAATGGCTGCATAGCAGCCGCTTGGTTTCCTTCCTCGCTACAGGTTTCCGGATTTGTATTTGGATACGATGTTCTGGATCCTTTCGTTGGGATTCAGCAGATCACTGATGGAAGAATCATGATTTAAGGTATCGATCAGGTAAGCAATGTATTTGCTCATATCACAGTTGATATACCATTCTCTCTGGAGAAGTTCCGGAGTCTGGTAGATCAGGTTGGTGGTCAGCACCTTGTCGATAATTCCATTCTCAAAGGCCTTGTCGAACTTGTCCAGGCCGTTGGTGAAAAGACCGAAGGTCGCGAAGACGAAGATCTTGTTTGCTTTGCGCTCCTTCAGCTCTGCGGCAACCTCCAGCACGCTCTCGCCGGAGGAGATCATATCGTCGATGATGATCATATCCTTGCCTTCCACACTGGTGCCCAGGAATTCATGGGCAACGATAGGGTTGCGGCCGTTGACGACTTTGGTGTAGTCGCGTCTCTTATAGAACATACCCATATCCAGTCCCAGAACGTTTGCGATGTAGATGGCACGGCTCATACCACCTTCATCCGGGCTGATGACCATCATATGGTTGGAGTCGATGGTCAAGTCTTTTACGTTGCGAAGCAGACCTTTGATAAACTGGTATGCGGGCTGAACTGTTTCGAAGCCGTTCAAGGGTATTGCATTCTGGACTCTCGGGTCATGGGCATCAAAGGTAATGATGTTGTCCACACCCATGTTTACCAGCTCCTGAAGTGCCAGTGCACAGTCCAGAGATTCTCTGGTGGATCTCTTGTGCTGGCGGCTTTCGTAGAGGAAAGGCATGATCACGGTGATGCGGCGTGCCTTACCGCCTACGGCAGCAATGATTCGCTTCAGATCCTGATAGTGATCATCCGGCGACATGTGGTTCTCGTGTCCGCACAGGGAGTAGGTCAGGGAATAGTTGCAGACATCTACCAGAAGGTACAGATCACTGCCGCGGACGGATTCCAAGATCACGCCCTTTGCCTCTCCCGAACCAAAGCGGGGAACCTTGGTGTTTAACAGATAGGAATCTCTCTGATAGCCGGAGAAGGCGAGGGAATCCTTGTGTTCGCTCTCTCTCTCACATCTCCATTTTACCAGGTATTTGTCTACCTTCTCACCCAGAGGTTTACAGCCTTCCAGTGCGATGATTCCCAGTGACCCTACGGGAATCGTCTCTAAGTTTCTTTTCTCTTCGCGGTTGCCCATGAAAATAGACCTCACTTTTGTTGAAATGAATTAGTTGCATGCGGCTCAGCATCTCTTAAGGATCCGAATGTCTGCCCCGGTCAGCTTATACAGATCGAAGGAACTGACGATTCTGGAGTAGATCCGGTCAGTGTACCGATCCCTGATCTCATCCGGCCGAAGGTTGGTAGAAATGATGACCGACTTTCGACGCAACGCCCGCTCGCTCAGAAGAGAGAACAGAGCAGATGCCACAAAGGCATTGGTCAGTTCTGTTCCCAGATCATCTATGATCAGCAGATCACAGGTGTACAGATCCTCCGAAAAGATCTGCAGCGCATCCTTTTCCCTGTAATCAAAGGAAAGGCGGGCGATGGAGTCAAACAGCGCAGAAGCACTGAAGTAGATACAGGAATATCCCTGATCCAGCAGTTCTTTGGCAATACATCCCGACAGAAAGCTTTTGCCAGTACCTACTGTACCATAAAAAAGAAGATTGCGATAGTCTTGTTTAAAATTTTGTACAAAATCTTTGCTCCCTTTTCGTGCAATTTGGAAGCGTTTCAGATCTTCTCCCTGATAGTATCGGTCGGAAAGGGTCTGAAAATTCTCTGTCTCCAGCTTTTCGCGAATATGAGACTGATCATACAGGATCCGGATCTCACGGTTCCTCAGACAGGAGCACTTGATTTTTACATGGTTCTCATCCTCCGTATACCCTGTGTCTCTGCAGGCGGGGCAGGTATAGATGGGATCCAGGTAATTCGCCGGATAACCGGCAGAGGTAAGGATTGCAGCCTTGCGCCGGCGGATGGTCAGCAGTTTTCCGGGCAGCTGCTCTTTCAGGGAAGAGTCTCCCTCCAGCATCGCCCGAATGGCCTCAGCGGAAAGTGTGCTGACGGAGGCATCCAATTCCCGAATTTCCGGAAACTGACGAAAGAGCTCCTGCTGTCTGCGAAGCAGAAGCGCCTGATTGTCCCTGCGGACTGCATCGTATTCTTTTTCCAGCGCATCGTACTGTTGGTTTGTCAGTGGCATATCAGTCTCCTCGTTTGCCGGAAAGGCTGAGCAGCTTTTCCTCGATGGCATCAAAATCATAATCCCGTTGTTCGAACTGTGCAAATGAGTTGGAAGGCTTCTTGGCGGAAGCTTTTCTGTCATTTCCCTTTTGCCTGCGGAAGTCATCATCTGCAGCAGGGATGTCGGAGGCATGGTGAACATGGTTGTCATGCCAACGCTTCAAAACCCCCTCTGCATAATCCAGACGATTGCCGCCGGCATGGAGGACGGCCCGCTTGCAGGCTTCAAAAATGACATCATTTTCAAATCCGTATTCATTGATCCAGCGGGAGAAAAACTCTTCCTCGGTGGGCGTGGGAACGGAGCTGCGTCCCAGAGCCCGCATAATGGCGTAGTACTGTTTGTTGTGGAGCAGGGATTCCTGCTGTGCCTCCTCCGGAGTGGTAATACCGATCTTCGCCCAGTTGATGGCAACCTGATCGATGTAGCGGAAACTCTTTTTGCCCATTCTGCCGATGCAGTACTGCAGAAGATGATCGATCAGGTCATCGGAAAAATGCAGTTCGTCCGAGTAGAAGAGAATGGACTTCATCTCGGTGGGTGTCAGAGGCTTGCCGACGTAAGACTCTGCAACGAACAACAGCTGTTCGATATTTTTACGTTTTTTGAATTCCCGCAGCTGGTCTGCGGAGTAGGATGGCTTGGTAAAGCCCGCATCCGGCTCAGGCTGCAAAGAGGGCATGGGGAAGGTGACGGAGGCAGGTGCCTTGTCGGGGTAAAATTCCTTACACCCGCTTGAGGACCCGGAGGCCTTCGGCTCTGGCCGGCCCTGTTCTGTAAGATCATGGATGTGGATTCCTTCCAGATTCTTGTCCTCATCGAAATCCAGATCCAAAAGCTTGCGTTTTTCCCAGTATTTCAGGGCGCGCAGAACCTCCTTCTCGGTATGGTTAAACTTGTCCGCAATGGAGGATACACTGACAGCCTTGTGCGCATTCATCATGCGAAGAAGATAGAGATATACCTTGATCTGGGCATCGTTGGCATCTCCCATATATTCGTCGATAAAAAGATTGGAAATGACTGTGGAATCCACGTCGGTATCTTTGTAAATCGTCAAGCCTGTCATACTGTTCACCGTTCCTGTTCGTATCCTCTGGCAGGGAGCGACCTCCCAAGCACGGAAAGTATAGCATACCGAAAGACAAAATGAAATAGGCATAATACCCAAAAGGAAAGTCCGGTAAAATCCGGGTAAATTCAAAACAAAAATGTGGATAATGTGTATATGTGGATAATATTCTGCGGTAATTCGAAGGAAACCAATGTTTGCAGGAAAACAGTCTTTTTGTCGAGCAAAAAGTTATCCACAGATTGGGACAAAAATATCCACAGCGAAGAGGCGGAATCCCCGCATTCTTTACTGTGGATATTGTGGATAATTATAATCCGAGAAGGTTTTCGCCGATTTTATGCACATCTCCGGCACCCATAGTTATCAACATGTCACCTTTTATGCAATTTTCCAGTAAAAAATTTTCGATCTCGTCAAAGGTTTCAAAATACCTGCAATCCACGCCAAGACGCTGGATTTTCTCTGCCAACAGGGAGGAGCTCATGCCAAGAGTATCGGTCTCTCTGGCGGGATAGATCTCGGCCAGAACGACTTTGTCCGCCAGGGAGAGCGCTTTGGCAAAGTCGTCCAGGAATGCCTTGGTACGGGAGTAGGTGTGGGGCTGGAAGACACACCACAGCGTGCGATGGGGAAGCTCCTTTGCTGCGGTCAGCGTTGCAGTGATCTCTGTGGGATGGTGGGCATAGTCATCCACCACGGTGACGCCCGCCACGGTACCCTTGTACTCAAAACGTCTGTCCGTGCCGTTGAAGTTTTTCAGAGCCTGACAGCTGGTCTCACGGGAGAGAGCCAGACAGTCTGCCACTGCCAGGGAAGCCAGAGCGTTCCCCACATTGTGAAGACCCGGCACGGAGAGAGAAAGCCTCACAGAAGACTTTTCCCGGCAGCAGGCGGTGAAGCAGGGGTGTCCCAGAGCGTCATAGGAGATGTCCTCCGGATAATAGTCCGCAGTCCGATCCGTGAGGGAGTAGGTGATGACCCGGCAGGGTAATCCTTCTGTGATCTCCCGGTAGTTTTCGATATCCCCGTTGATGATCAGACATCCGTCTGCGGGAAGCAGCATGGCAAATCTGCGGAAGGAATTGCGGATGTCAGCCAGATCCTTGAAAAAGTCCAGATGATCTTCTTCTATATTAAGTATGACACCGATATTGGGATAGAAGCTTAAGAAACTGTTGGTATATTCGCAGGCCTCCGTGAGGAAATAGTCCTTCCCGCCCACCCGGATGTTGCCGCCGATGGGTTTGTAGATGCCGCCGATGGACAGGGTAGGGTCAGTTTCTGCCTCCAAGAGGATTTCGCTGATCATGGAGGAGGTTGTGGTTTTGCCGTGGGTGCCGCTGACGGCGATGGAACAGCGGTAGTTCCTCATCAGCTGACCCAAAAGCTGTGCTCTGGTCAAATAGGGAATCCCCAGTTCTCTGATGGCCATGAATTCACGATTCGTCTCCTTTACGGCGCTGGTCAGCACTGCGCAGTCAATGTCCGGCGTCACGTGGGATGCACTTTCGCCGTATTTCACGGTGATCCCTTTGGCGATCAATCCCTGTGTGATAGGACTTTCCTTCCAATCGGAGCCGGAGACCCGAAAACCTGCAGTGTGCAGAATCTCAGCCAGACCGCTCATGCTGATCCCGCCGATTCCCACAAAATATATGGACATCGGTTTCTGAAAATCAATCTGAAACATAGTATGATACCTTTCTTAATGTGATCTTTCTTACTCTCATTATAAGCATGATGAGGATAAAAAACAAATGAATCTGTAAAAAACTTTTTCTGAATCAAAAATCGTCAATTTCAATAAAAAACCGTTGATTGTATGGACTCTGCCACACGAAATGACCAAACTAATTTGTACAAACTGTAAAATTTTGTAAAAAATAGATAGAAAAAGTGGAAAAATCATAATATTTTTGGGAATAAATATTCACATTTCCAACAGCGTGTGTTATAATTTCTATACCGACAAAACGGTAATAGCTAGACAGAGGTGATAACATGATTAAAAAAGAAATGATTGCCATGTTGTTGGCAGGCGGGCAGGGAAGCCGTCTGGGCGTTCTCACGTCTAAGGTCGCAAAACCTGCGGTAGCATTTGGAGGAAAGTACCGTATCATTGACTTCCCTCTTTCAAACTGTATCAATTCAGGGGTGGATACAGTTGGTGTATTGACCCAGTATCAGCCGTTGAGACTGAATACACACATCGGAATCGGTATTCCGTGGGACTTAGACCGCAATATCGGTGGTGTGACTGTGCTGCCTCCCTATGAGAAGAGCAAGAACAGTGAGTGGTATACCGGTACGGCGAATGCGATCTATCAGAACATTGAGTACATGGAGACCTTCAATCCCGAGTATATCCTGATTCTCTCCGGCGACCACATCTACAAGATGGACTATGAGGTCATGCTTGATTTCCACAAGGCCAACGGTGCGGAGTGTACCATTGCCGTTATGCCTGTGCCCTGGGAGGAGGCAAGCCGCTTCGGTATTATGATTGCCGATGAGAACAGAAAGATCACAGAGTTTGAGGAGAAGCCTGCGAATCCCAGAAGCAATCTTGCAAGTATGGGTATCTATATCTTCAACTGGAAGACACTGAAGGAGGCGCTGATTGCTATGGCAGATCAGCCGGCTCTGGACTTTGGCAAGCATATTATCCCTTATTGTCATGAGAAGGGAGCCCCCATGTATGCTTATGAGTTCAACGGTTACTGGAAGGATGTGGGAACCTTAAGCTCTTACTGGGAAGCAAACATGGAGCTGATCGATATCGTTCCCGAGTTTAATCTGTATGAGGAATACTGGAAGATCTATACCAGAAGCGAGATCCAGCCTCCTCAGTATTTCGCAGAGAACAGCATCACGGAACGTTGTATCATCGGTGAGGGAAGCGAGATCTACGGTGAGGTATACAATTCCGTCATCGGCTGTGGTGTCATCATCGGCAAGGGAACCGTAGTCAGAGACTCTATCATCATGAATAAGACCGTCATCGGAGACGGCTGTGAGATTAATAAGGCGATTATTGCAGAAGATGTTGTGATCGGCAGCAATGTGAAGCTGGGCGTGGGCGAGGAGGCAGAGAACGATACCGCTCCTCACATTTACAATCACGGTCTGGTTACCATTGGTGAGAAGAGTGTAATTCCGGACGGAGTATCCGTCGGTAAGAATTCTGTCATTTCCGGACAGACAGAAGCTGCAGATTATGAGAACAATTATCTTGCAAGCGGCAAAACTTTGATTAAGGCAGGTGAAGTATAGTGAGAGCAATTGGAATCGTTTTAGCCGGTGGTAATAATCACAGAATGCAGGCGTTATCTCAGAAGAGAGCCATCTGCGCAATGCCCGTAGCCGGCAGTTACAGAAGTATTGATTTTACACTGAGCAATATGAGCAACTCTCATATTCAGAAGGTTGCAGTTTTGACACAGTACAATTCCAGAAGTCTGAATGAGCATCTGAATTCCTCCAAGTGGTGGGATTTCGGACGTAAGCAGGGGGGATTGTCAGTTCTTACTCCTACTGTCACCGCTGACAACAGCAACTGGTACAGAGGAACTGCGGATGCCATCTACCAGAACCTGTCCTTCCTGAAAAACAGCCATGAGCCTTATGTGATCATTGCTTCGGGTGACGGCATTTACAAGATGGATTACAACAAGGTACTGGAGTATCACATTGACAAGAAAGCCGATATTACAGTGGTATGTCGTGATATGGAGCCGGGCACGGACATTGAGCGTTTCGGTACGATCAGAATGGATGAGGAGTTCCGCATCACAGAGTTTGAGGAGAAGCCTCTTCAGGCGAAGTCCAATACCATCTCCTGCGGTATCTATGTGGTACGCCGCCGTCTTCTGATCGAGATGATCGAGAAGTGCGCGGAAGAGGACAGATATGACTTTGTCCGCGATATTCTGATCCGCTACAAGGACCTGAAGAGAATCTACGGATACAAGATCACCGATTACTGGAGAAATATTGCTTCTGTTGAGGATTACTTCAAGACCAACATGGATTTCCTGAGACCGGAAGTGAGAGACTATTTCTTCAGACAGTATCCGGATATCTACTCCAAGGTGGAGGATCTTCCTCCTGCAAAATACAACCCCGGTGCACGGGTGAGAAACAGCCTGGTTTCCAGCGGCTGTATCGTGAACGGTGTGGTTGAGAATTCCGTGATCTTCAAGAAGGTCTACATCGGCAACAACTGTGTCATCAAGAACTCGATTATCCTGAATGATGTCTACATCGGAGACAATACATACATCGAGAATTGTATCGTTGAGAGCAGGGATACCATCCGAGCTAATTCCAGTTATGTGGGCGAGGATGGACAGATTCGAATTGTTGTGGAGAAGAACGAGAGATATACTATGTAGATTTCTGCTCATTCCCGGATTCTGTCAATGACCGGACACATTATTTTTGGGGGACATTTTTATGAGAATTACTGATGTTCGTGTGCGTAAGATTGACAAGGAAGGCAAAATGAAAGCGATAGTATCTGTCACCTTTGACGATGAATTTGTCGTTCACGATATCAAGGTGATCGACGGAGACAAGGGCTTGTTTGTGGCCATGCCCAGTAAGAAAGCCTCCGATGGGGAATATCGCGACATTGCTCATCCCATCAATTCTTCCACAAGAGACAATATCCAGAAGGTCGTTCTGGAGGCATATGAGAAGGCAGGGCTTGAGGAGGATTGATTCTCCTCCCTGTATTCAGAAGTAATCTTTGCTGCTCCGGCATTGTTTTTCACAATGCCGGGGTAGTTTTTTTGTGGGGAATGGGGTATAATTCTACGTGGTGAAACAGATCAGACAGGAGAAGAGAGAGATGATAGCGATTGTGGGACTGGGAAATTTCGGCAGAGAGTACCGGAATACGAGACATAATATCGGGTTTCAGGTGGTGGAGACCCTGGCAGAGCAGGAACAGATCGATATTGCGGAGAGCAAGTTCAAGGCAATGATCGGGAAAGGTGTGATTGCCGGGCAGAAGTGTATCCTGGCAAAGCCCCTGACTTATATGAATTTGAGCGGTGAGTGTGTGCGGGAGCTGTTGAATTTCTTTAAATTTGATGAGACAAGTGAGCTGATCGTCATTTCCGATGATATCAGTCTCCCTGTGGGACAGATCCGGGTGCGAAAGAAGGGAAGCGCCGGAGGGCATAACGGTCTGAAAAATATCATACAGCATTTGGGACATGACTGCTTTGTCCGTATCAAGGTGGGCGTCGGTGAGAAACCCGCCGGCTGGGATCTGGCCGACTATGTGCTGGGACGCTTTTCGGGTCCGGAGCAGGAGCGGATGGACGAGGCAGCCAAGGCGGCAGCGGATGCCGTGCGCTGTATCATTCTGGAGGGCGCGGATGCTGCCATGAACCGGTATAACAAGAAGGTAACTCAGGAATAGATTGGTAGGAGTGGATATGCAGATTATTCTTTCTCCGCTGCGGGAACTGGCGGGATTTGACCAACTGAAGGATGCCCTGAAGAGGGATGAGGCGATCTGTTCGGTCAGCGGATTGGCGGACTCACAAAAGCTTCATATGATATATGGACTTGGGGAGGGCTTTCGAACCAAAGTTATCGTTGCCTGCAATGCGCTGAAGGCGAAGGAACTGATGGAGGAATACCGATTTTATGACAGGAACGTTTCCCTGTATCCCGCCAAGGATCTGATCTTCTTCCAGGCAGATATCCACGGCAATCAGCTGGTGAGGGAACGGGTAAGGGTGATCCGTCGCCTCATGGAGAGAAAACCTATCACTATCGTCACTACTTATGATGCGATGATGACACCCCTGACGCTCTGGGACCCGGAGACGGACTGCATCACATTGGAAAAGGGAGGCCTGCTGCAGGAGCGGGAACTGTCCGCCAAGCTGGTGAATTTTGGGTATGAGAAGGTATATCAGGTGGAGAGTCCCGGGCAGTTTGCCGTCAGGGGCGGCATTATCGATATCTTTGACCTGACCGAGGAAAACCCTTACCGAATCGAACTCTGGGGGGATGAGATCGACTCCATGCGCAGCTTTGATGTGTTGAGCCAGCGCTCCATTGAGCAGCTTGAGAGCCTGACTGTGTATCCCGCCACAGAGTTTGTCATGGACGAGGAGAGAATGAACCGAGGGCTGCAGCGCATCGAGAAGGAGGCCCAGCAGCGGGTGAAAAAGCTGCGGGATGCCTTTGAAACAGAGGCGGCTCACCGCCTGAGTCTTCAGGTGAAGGAACTGAGAGAGCAGCTGGTTGAGTTTAAGAGTAAAGTGAATCTGGAGAGCTATATCCGGTACTTTTATGAGGACACGGTCACTTTGCCGGAACTTTTGCAGCATTTGGCGGAGGAAAATGGAGACAGAAGAGGACCGGTATTTTTCCTGGATGAGCAGTCACGTATCAGGGAAGCGGCGGAAAACGTGGAACTGGAATTTCGGGAGAGCATGACCCAGAGAGCGGAAAAGGGGTATATTCTGCCCGGTCAGATGGATCTTCTCTACAGCGGCGAGCAGGTGGCCGCCGTTCTGTCCCACTCCAAGGTGGTGCTGCTGTCTGTGATGGAGGGCAAGTCCGGCTATTTTAAGCCGGCGGTGCACGCCGAGATCTCATCCAGAAATGCGGCGCCCTACAACAGAAGCTTTGAGACACTGGTGAAGGACCTGACCCGTTACAAGAAGCAGGGCTACAGAGTACTGCTGCTGTCCGGATCCCGTACCAGGGCGAAGCGTCTGGCGGAGGACCTACGGGACAACGATCTCACCGCAGTCTATACGGAGGATCCCTACCGGGAGATCCTGCCCGGGGAGATCGTCACATTTTACGGCCATGTTTCCAGAGGGTTTGAATATCCGGATATCAGGTTTATCGTGTTGACGGAGACGGATATCTTCGGCGCGGAACAGAAAAAGAAAAAGCGCAGGAAGACCGGGGGAAGTGGTCACGGCATCAAGGATTACAATGATCTGACCATAGGAGACTATGTGGTCCATGAGCATTACGGCGTGGGAATCTATCGCGGAATCGAGAAGATCGAGCACGAGGGTGTGGAAAAGGACTATGTCAGGATCGAGTATGCAGAGGGAGGCACCCTGTTTGTACTTGCCACTGCCCTTGACATGCTGCAGAAATATGCTTCCTCCGATGCAGCCAAGCCGAAGATCAACCGCATCGGATCCAAGGATTGGGAGAAGACCAAGACCAAGGTGAAGGCGGCCGTGGAGGAAGTGGCCAATGAACTGGTGGAGCTGTATGCCGCCAGACAGGTGGCAGAGGGCTATCAGTACGGACCGGATACGGTATGGCAGAAGGAATTCGAGGAGATGTTTCCCTTTGAGGAGACGGAGGACCAGCTGGATGCCATCGCAGCCACCAAGGCGGACATGCAGAGCCGGAAGGTGATGGACCGTCTGATCTGCGGCGACGTGGGCTACGGCAAGACGGAGATCGCCATCCGTGCCGCCTTCAAGGCAGTTCAGGAGGGAAAGCAGGTGGTCTACCTGGTGCCCACCACTATCCTTGCCCAACAGCATTATGCAACCTTTGTCCAGAGAATGAAGGATTTTCCCGTGACAGTAGAGCTGATGAGCCGGTTCCGAACCGGGGCTGAGATCAGAAAGACCATTACAGGATTGAAGAAGGGGACGGTGGATATTGTCATCGGCACCCACAGAGTGCTCTCGGGGGATGTGTCCTTCAAGGACCTGGGCCTGCTGATCATCGATGAGGAGCAGCGGTTCGGCGTGGCCCACAAGGAAAAAATCAAGAAGCTGAAGGAAAATGTGGATGTGTTGACGCTGACGGCGACCCCGATTCCCCGGACCCTTCATATGAGCCTCATCGGCATCCGGGATATGAGCGTGTTGGAGGAGGCACCTGAGGACAGGCTGCCCATCCAGACCTTTGTATGCGAATACAATGAGGAGATGGTCCGGGAGGCGATCTGCAGAGAACTGGCCAGGGGCGGACAGGTGTATTATGTCTACAACCGGGTCCACAACATTGCAGATGTCACCGCCCGGCTGGAACAGCTGGTGCCGGAGGCCACCTTTGCCTACGCACACGGTCAGATGAATGAGAGAGAGCTGGAGCGGATCATGTACGAGTTTGTGAACGGCGAGATCGATGTTCTCGTGTCCACCACCATTATTGAGACCGGACTGGACATCTCCAACGCCAACACCCTGATCATTTCCGAACCGGAGAACATGGGACTTTCCCAGCTGTACCAGCTCCGCGGGCGGGTGGGACGATCCAACCGTACCGCATACGCCTTTCTGCTGTATCAACGGGATAAGATGCTGAAGGAGGTGGCGGAGAAGAGGTTGGCGGCTATCAGAGAGTTCACCGACTTAGGCAGCGGCTTCAAGATCGCCATGCGGGATCTGGAGATCCGGGGAGCCGGGAATCTTCTGGGGATGCGGCAGCACGGCCATATGGAGGCGGTGGGCTACGAACTGTACTGCAAGATGCTCAATGAGGCAGTGCAAAACCGCAAGGGAATCAAGACCATCGGAGATTTCTCCACCTGCGTGGAGCTGGATGCGGATGCATACATTCCTGCCTCCTATATCGTGAACGAGAACCAGAAGTTTGATATTTATAAGAAGATCGCCAATATCGAATCGGAGAAGGAACGGGACGATATGCGGGATGAACTGTTGGATCGCTTCGGAAAGATCCCCCTTCCGGTGGAAAATCTGCTGCGGATCGCCTTGATCCGCGTTGCAGCCCACAGACTGTATGTGACGGAGATCGGGGGAAGATTCGGGCATATCGTCATCAAGCTGCGCCCGGATGCCAACCTGGACGGGGCAAGGATCCCGGCACTTTTGCAGGAGTTTGGGTCGGAGCTTACCTTCTCGCTGCAGGGCATTCCCAGCTTTACCTGCAAGTACAAAAAGACCGGCATCGTGGAGACCAATGCACAGCTATTGCTGGACAAGACAGAGCAGATCCTGCAGAAGATGGAGATGCTGCGTCTGAAGGATGAAACGGTGTAGCACGCTTGCACAGAGAAGGCATTTTTGGTACAATAGAGCTGTCCGCAGCGAAGAGAAGGCGGACGCAAAGGTGAGCGAAAACAAAACCTTTATCAATCTGGGGAGGGAGGAAAAGAATATGGATTTGAAAGCACAGATCACAGAGATCATCGAGAAGGTGACCAAGGATGAAAATCTGCGTCAGCAATTTCTGAAGGATCCGGTGAAAACGGTGGAGGGTCTGCTGGGTGTGGATCTGCCCGACGAATCCATCCGGAAGATCGTGGATGGTGTGAAGGCAAAGATTTCCGTGGATAAGATCGGCGGGATCCTGGACAAGTTCGGACTTAAGTAAATCGGTCCCCGGACAGGATGACGGGGCAGGAGCAGCAGGCGCACCTGCCCCTTTTTTACAATACAATCAATCAGAACAGATGTTCAGATAATTCCATATTAAGGCGTGTTTATCCGACTCTAAAAACGCTATCCTGTTTACAGATCAAAAAAACGGTGTGATGCCGGACTGTAAAAGGAGGAAGCAAGATGAAGGGATATCCTACTGCAAATGGTTACATGGGTTTGGTTGAGGGAAGATATATTTTGTTCGCCAGCGAGAACGACTATGAGGAGTTTCTGATGGAAGACTGATTTCAGAGGACGACAATCGGTAAGCAGGGCGAACCGAAAGGGTGACAGACTATGAATATTTTAGTGATCGGCGGCAGCTATTTCTGCGGAAAGTGCTTTGTGCAGAAGGCTTCCGAGAACCATCAGGTCAGTGTATTGAACAGAGGAAGCCGCAGGCTTGATCCCGCTCTTGGGGTGAAGGAATACATTGCGGACCGCACCAAGCCGGAGGAACTTCGGGCACTGGACCTGCCGACCTTTGACGCGGTGGTGGATTTCTGCGCCTACAGGCAGGGAGATATTGCAGCGATCCTGGAGGTACTGGGAGACCGGGTGAAACACTATGTGTTCGTCAGTACCTGCGATGTCTATCGGCGCAATACCGGAGAATGGATGGATGAGTCCTCCCCTCTGGAGGATCGGCACTTTGGCGGCGATATCGGCGACTATATTCAGGGGAAGGCAGCACTGGAGACAGAGCTGAAGGAGGAGACGGCAAAGCGGGGGATCGCCTATACCTCAGTGCGCCCTGCGGTGATCTACGGCCCCGGGAATTACGCACCCAGAGAGGAAATGTTTTTCACCTGGATCCGCAAGGCCGGTCAGGTGCTTCTGCCACAGGAGAAGGACGGACGGTTTCAGATGGTCTATGTGGAAGACGTTGCAGCGCTTCTGCTGGCGGTCTGTGAGCAGAAAAACGCACAAAACAAGGTATACAACTTTGCCGGGGAGAAGCAGTATTCCTATGAAGAATTTGCGGATTGTCTGGAGGAAGCTACCGGGCTCCGTTTTGAGAGAGTCTATCTGCCGGCGGCAGAGATGGAGCAGCGGCAGATTCCCATGCCCTTTGCACTGACGGCGGCGGAGAACCAATACTACCTGTCCCGGGCAGCAAACGACCTTGGTGTGGAACTGACACCCCTTTCCACAGGTCTGAAGAAGACCTACGATGCGTTTCTGCAGGTCTATCGAAAGAACTTTTACGATACGGTGGACCGGATGTTTGACGATAACCGGGCATCAGATGCGAAAGCATATATGCTGGACGAACTGGAGCGTGCGAAGCGATGCAGGGATGAGGCTTTTTGCCTGGAGATCCTCAACGAACTGATCGGCTATTACCGGCAGACCTCGGAGGTGGAGAAGCTGGAACAGGTCTGCAGTGAAGCCCGTGAGACAGCCCTCGGAATGGGACTGGAGGGAACCGTTCCCTACGCCACCACGCTTCTGAATATCGCCAACGCCTATCGATCCATCGGACGGCTGGAGCAATCTCTCTCGGCCTATCGGGAGACGGAAGCGATCTATCGTGATACGCTGCCGGAGACGGACATGCGGTATGCCGGTCTTCTGAACAATATGAGTCTTCTGATGCAGGAGATGGGCAATCCGGAGGAGGCCCTTCGGATGCAGAAGCGGGCGCTTGAGATCTCTACCGCCAACCAGGCGGGTTTTGAGATCGCAGTCAGTCTGGCAAATCTGGCCAACACGCTTGTCCAGACGGAACGTTTCTCCGAGGCGAAAGAGTATGCAAGGCGGGCAATTGCCTGCTTTGAGGAGCGCAGGTGCTATGATGCCCATTACTGTGCGGCACTTTCCGCGCTGGGTATGTGCGAGTATCACGACGGCAGCCTGCAGCGGGCCCGGGAGTTGTTTGAAAAAGGCATGGAGATCGTGGAGAGTACCCTGGGACAGAATCTGCAGTATCAGAAGCTGAAGGCGAACAGAGACCTGTGCCTGACAGAAGGGCAGGAAGCAGACGCAACCCAAGCCGCATCCACAGAGAAAGAGAAGGAAGAACACAGTATGACCGGAATGGAACTTAGCAGGGCATATTATGAAACATATGGGGAGAAAATGATCCGGGAACAGTTTCCGGAATATGAGAATAAAATCGCTGTGGGGCTGGTGGGCCCCGGTTCGGACTGCTTCGGCTTTGACGATGAACTTTCCCGGGATCACGACTGGGGACCGGATTTTTGTCTCTGGGTGACAGACGAGACCTATGCACTGATCGGAGAGAAGCTCCAGCAGGCATATGAAGCACTGCCCGTCGAGTTCATGGGGTATACGCGCGTTGTGACAGACAGGGGAAGGGGACGCAGAGGGGTCCGCAGGATCTCAGAGTTTTATGAGAGCCTTCTCGGAACTGCGGATGCTTCGAAAATTGATTTTGCAGGCGTGGAGGATTATGCGTTGGCAGCGGCAGTCAACGGGCAGGTGTTCCGGGATGACGAGGGAAGCTTCTCCGCCATCCGCAGCGCATTGCTTCAGGGGTATCCGGAGAGGATCCGCTTCTTAAAGCTGGCGGAGGATGCGGCGAAGGTATCCCAGTGCGGCCAGTACAACTATCAGAGGGTGCTGCGGCGGGGAGATGAACTGACCGCTCAGATGATGCTGTCTGACTGTATGCGTGCCGCCCTGAAGCTGGTGCATCACCTGAACAATTGCTTCCCGCCTCACGATAAATGGCTGAAAAAGAGTGCGCAGGGTCTTCCGGGCGGCGCGGAAGTGGTGGAACTTTTGGAGGCCATTAACCGGGTGCGGACAGATGCCGCACTGACGGAACAGTACACCAGGGCACTGGGTGAATTGCTGGCCGGTCAGATGTATGCGGCCAATGTGATCAGCGATATCGACTGGTATCTGGATCACCACACGGAGGAACTCCTGATGAAGGCATCTCTGGCAGAGCTTTCCAACGAGGAGCTGGTGACAAAGATTGCCAAGCTGGAGTTTACGGCCTTTGACCAGGTGAAGAATGAGGGCGGTAGGGCCTACTGTCAGAATGACTGGCCTACCTTTTCCGTGATGCGCAAGAGCCAGTACCTGCTCTGGAACCGAGATATGCTGATGCAGTATTATTACGATTTCAACCGGGAATTCTCCATGGGACATAACCTGATCACCGAGAAATACGGCAGAATGATGGAGAGCACCGCGCCGGAGCGCTTCAAGGAGCTGGAGATTTATTTTCCGGAGCTGACAGAGGAGCAGAAGCGGATCATTGAGCAGATCGTCGCCATCCAGATGAATATGATGGAAAGCTTTGCCGCCGAACATCCAAATGTAGCCCACAATGCCAGAAGACTGCATACCTACGAGGACAATCCGGAGGATACCTCCTATGAGACTTATCTGCGCGGGGAGATCAGTACCTACTCTGACAAGATGCTCCAGCTGTACGGACAGTTTGTGGTAGGATGTATACAAAACGGTGTGAACATCGCGCAGGCTACCATTGAGAATACCGCGAAGCTCTACGGTTATGCAGACATTGAGGAGCTGGAGAAACGAGAACTTTAGAGCCGGCGACTGCTGTTTTTTTCAAAAAATGTGGGACAAAAGCTTGACTTATTTTGAAAAATGGGTATAATCAATATTAGTAATCATTACTATTATTGAAAGGAGAAGCAATGACTCACAAGAGGAGCAGACAGCGGGAGCTGATCAAGGCGTTCCTGATGACACGCAGAGATCATCCCACAGCTGACGTAGTATACAGCCGGGTCAGACAGGAAATGCCCAATATCAGTCTTGGAACCGTATACCGAAATCTGACGCTGTTGAGCGAACTGGGTGAGATTCAGAGGCTGCGATTGGGAGATGGCACAGACCATTTTGACGCAGATACTTCCCCTCACAATCATTTCATCTGCAACCACTGCAAAGCGGTGATCGATCTGGAGATGGAGAGTATTGATTCGATCGATAAGGTCGCAGCAGCAGGCTTCCAGGGAGAGATCGAAGGTCATGTGACCTACTTCTACGGTTCCTGCCCTGCCTGTGCCGAACATTCACAGATATCATAGAGCGGAAGCTCTCTGATGATACAGCAAAAATTATTAGATGAAAAGGAGAAACGATTATGAAGTATGTATGTAGTGTATGTGGTTATGTTCATGAGGGAGACAATCCCCCCGCAGAGTGCCCCGTATGTCATGTAGGCGCTGACAAGTTCAAGGCTGTTGAGGGCGAGATTACCCTTGCTGCTGAGCATGAGTTCGGTGTATATGCTTCCACTGTTAAGAATAACGATTCCATCAGCGAAGAGGATAAGAAGTACATCTTCGAGCAGCTGAAGGCTAACTTCGAGGGCGAGTGCTCTGAGGTAGGTATGTATCTGTGCATGGCAAGAGTTGCTCACAGAGAGGGATATCCTGAGATCGGCCTCTACTGGGAGAAGGCTGCATACGAAGAGGCAGAGCATGCTGCAAAGTTTGCTGAGCTGCTTGGCTCCGAGCTGGAGAAGAATATGACCGAGTCCACCAAGAAGAACCTGGCTTGGAGAGTAGACTGCGAGTTCGGTGCTACCGCAGGCAAGACTGACCTGGCTAAGTGCGCTAAGAAGAACAACCTGGATGCGATCCATGACACCGTTCACGAGATGGCTCGTGACGAGGCTAGACACGGCAAAGCTCTGAAGGGTCTGTTAGAGAGATACTTTGGTTAAGCTACAAGCCATGCAAAAATGGTAAAAATAACGCCCTGCTAGTTTACTTGCAAGGGCGTTTATTTTTGCCATTTTATACGGCGACAGCCGTCCATGAAATAGCCCGAAGGGCTATGAGTGGGCATGGCTTGTAACGCCGGAAGGAGCGAAGCGGATTCCGAATGGCTCGGCTTGCCTTATACGGCGACAGCCGTC
>JAHBAA010000072.1 GCA_018385425.1 Acetatifactor sp. | reverse complement strand
TACCTGACGGGACTGTTGGCTGATATCAGTAAGGGGATGGGAGACGGAAAGCTTCCCTTCGTCAGCACGGCGGCATTGATGGAGCAATCAAACCGTGTTGAGGGGAGAATGACAAACGATGACGCGGACAAAGCGGCGTTGCTCTTGGCCTACGATTCCATCGGAGGCGCCATCGAGATCAAGTATAGTGTCGGCGAGAGGGTGGAGATTGAGATCGAGAGGAAGGGCCCGAAAAAAGATTAGAAATCTTTCCGATTATGAAACTATTTTGATGCATTTCTCGTCTATATATATAGCGAGGAAGAAAACCAAGCGGCTGCGTGAGCAGCCATTTGGTTTTACCCGAGCGTATACGAAATAAACACAGAAGCCGCGAAGCGGCGACTTTGCGAAGCAAAGGGTGTTTATGAGTAAAGAGGAAGAAAACCAAGCGGCTGCTTTTATGTTGCTTTTACATATTGGGGAGGTTATTACAATGGGAGGAATCTTGATCTACAACAATCGGTTGGAATTGTCAAAGAAGATGACACCTCTGCTTGCCGCAGAGGGCATGCACTTGCTCATAGCGCAGAATAACGAAGAGTTAAAAGAAAAATTACAGGACAGATCGCTGACTCTGCTGCTTTTGGATATTGAACTGGCTGATAAGGGCTGGGACAAGGGAATCCAGATGATCGGACAGCTTCGAAAGGATACCAACATTCCGTTGATCGTTATTTCCGGGCAGACCGCAGAGACCGCGAAAATTATGGCGCTGGAGGCAGGAGCCGATGATTATGTGACGGAGGATTGCAATCCTCTGGTGCTGCTGGCCCGCATCAAGTCTCAGCTTCGCAGATATTATCAGCTTGCGGGAATAGCACAGAAAAAAACGGAGAGTGTCTTCCGCGTGGGGAACCTGATTATCAATGACGATCAGCGCACTGTGGATGTAGAGGGCAGAAACGTGCGTCTGACACCCATTGAGTACAGAATTCTTCGCCTGTTGGTACAGCAGCAGGGCAAGGTGCTTTCCAACAGCGAGATCTACGAAAAGATCTGGAACATGCAGTATCTGGGCACGGACAATACTATTGCGGTACATATTCGTCACATCCGGGAGAAGATCGAGGACAATCCGAGAAATCCCAAGTATCTGAAGGTGGTATGGGGAACCGGCTACACAGTTTCCTACGCATAGGACGACAGACAATATACAGGACTGTCTGTGGCGTAAGACCATTCTGCAGCTGACAAAAAACAAGGTCAATAAAGAGGGGATCTGTTCCGATGAGTAAAAAGCTGATCGGGACAGGTCCTTTTTGTCGTTGGTCATGCATTTTTTGTCGGCAAAACCTGTTTTTTTGCACTTTAGCGGCCTGCAAGGTGCTGTTTCTTTTATTGACGGATTCCAGTGAATACTTTATTATGGTAGAGTATGAAAAAGAAAAGGGGAAAACATTATGGAGACGAAGAAAAGAGGAATCACCGGAAGTACATTTAAGATGGTTGCGATCATTACGATGCTGATCGATCATATCGCTGCAGTGGTGCTGACCAGAATGCTGATCGACCGCGGATTGATGGATATTATGAATGATGAGGCGGCTGTCATAGCTTTTTTGGCTGAGAACTGGGCATTGTATTTTGGAATAATTGCTATGAGACTGATCGGCAGACTGGGATTTCCTATCTTTTGCTATCTGTTGGTGGAGGGATTCCATCACACAAGAAATGTGTGGAAATATGCATTGCGTCTTGGCATTTTCGCGCTGATCTCGGAGATTCCCTTTAACCTTGCATTGAACGGCTCTCTGAGCGACTGGAATCATCAGAATGTATTCTTCACGCTGGCAATTGGTCTGCTTGTCCTGATCGGTTTGAAGACGACCGAAGATTTTGCGAAGAAGCTTCTGGCGACCAAGTCCAAAGCCCTTGTGCTGACGATACAGGCGGCAGCAAATATTCTCATCATGGTGGCGGGTTACTTCCTTGCAACGCTTTTAATGACGGATTATGCGGGAATGGGCGTGATGACCATCGTGGTGATGTATCTGGTGAGAAGAGTCGGCAAGTTCGGGGATAGCAGGAAAAACAGGGTACTTGCGATGGGCGCAGGCTGTCTGCTGCTTACGGTGATGAGCTTTATCGAGATCACTTCCTTTTTTGCATTGATTCCCGCAGCACTGTACAACAATGAGCGGGGCTGGAAGATGAAATATTTCTTCTACGCCTTCTATCCGGTCCATCTGTTTTTGCTTTGGTTGATCTGTTTCTTTTGTGGAACGGGCAGTATCGCGGCAGTTTAGTGAGATTTTTGGCACCGGATGCTTTCCGGAAGCGATCCGGCCTGAAAATGATAGAGAAAGTATAAGGGGAGAAAAAAGTATGTTGGAAGTAGTAAATGTCACAAAAAAATATGGAAAGACCCTGGCGGCGGACAATGTGTCCTTTGTGGTGCCGCAGGGAAAAGTAGGAATTCTGCTGGGACCGAACGGAGCCGGCAAATCCACCATTATCAAGAGTATCGCGGGACTTTTGAAATATCAGGGTTCGGTTCTGATCGATGGAAATGATTCCAGAACCGTGGCTGCGAAGAAGGTGTTTGCCTATGTGCCCGAGATGCCATTTATGTATGAGGCTCTGACGGTGAGAGAGCATGTGGATTTTATACTGAAAGCCTATGGCGCTGAAGCATCGGAGGAAGAGATTCGGGAACTGTTTGACCGCTTTGAACTTACGGATAAGCAGGATAAGCTGGGAAATGAGTTGTCCAAGGGTATGATGCAGAAGGTCAGCATCTGTTGTGCCCTGGTGACCAAGCCCAAGGTTCTTCTTCTGGATGAGCCTATGGTCGGTTTGGATCCGGCGGCCATCAAGGAACTGAAGAAGGTGGTTGCAGAGCTTAGGGAGAAGGGCTGTACCATCCTGATCAGCACCCATATGCTGGAGATGGTCCGCGAATTATGGGATGTGACCTTTGTGATGGATAAAGGGCATATCTTAGGCTGTTACGACAGGGAGAAGCAGGAAAACGAAGACCTGGAGGCATTGTTCTTCAGCGTGACGGAAAAGGAAGCGGCTGCTTTGGCAGAGGAGGCGTAAACGATGGAAGCATTATGGTTTTTATACTATCGAACCTTTGTCAATAAGCTGAAAAAGGCTCTTCACAAGCCGGTTACCTACGTTTATATCGTATTTGTGCTGTTCTACCTTCTGATGGTGCCGTTTTCGTTAAAGGCGCTGGCGGTTCAGGCAGGAGCGGCAAATCCCGGCGGTATGGCGGCAATGCTGACACTATTGGCGATTTGGATGATCCCTGCCAATCTGGTGGCATATGCGAAGCGGAAAGGGCTGGTTTACAGGGAGTCGGATATCCATTTCCTGTTTCCCTCACCGATCACCCCAAAGAAGGTGCTTCTGTATGCCTATACCCGGGGATTGTTTGGAAAACTGCTTCTCCTGCTGTTTGGCATATGTCTGGGCGGGATCGCTTTTCACATCAGTTGGTGGAGACTTTTGCTGTATGCGATCTTCAGTTTTGTTGTGGAAACCTTTATGGAAGGCTGCCTGATGATGATCTTCTACGGAAATGAGAGAATGACAGAGCGTCAGGAGAAGCTGTTTGTTGTCATTGCATACGGAATCAGTGTGCTGCTGGTGCTCCTTGGCGTCTATACATACGTGACAGAGGGCACAGGGCTGGCTGCTGTGTTCACCTATCTGCAAAGCGACCTGATCAAGCTGGTGCCGATCATCGGCTGGTATGCGTCGGTGGTGCATCTGCTCTTCCTGCCCCCTACGGTGATGGCTGTTGTGGGAACGATCTGCTATGCGGTGTTTACACTGGTGGTATTTCTCATCGCGTGGAAGCTGAAATGTACCGGCGAGTTCTACGAGGACGCCATGAAATTTGCGGACGATTATGAAGAGGTTCTTCAGAAGCAGAAGAGTGGTGACCGTACCGCAATGGTGATCGGTAAGAAGACCAAGTACGGCAAAGTGGAAAAGCAAAACTGGAACGGAACCGGTGCCAAAGCACTGTATCTGCGGCAGATGCTGGAGTACAGAAAGACCAGATTTCTCTTCTTTGATCTGAACACGTTGCTGCATCTGATCGTGGGAATCGGTATCGCGGCTTTCGTGTTGTTCGAGGGTGAGACGGCGGATACGACAGCCTTCTATATTCCGGGGGTCGCAGCCTATATGATGTTTGTTTTCTCCGGATTTATCGGAAAATGGTCCAAGGAGCTTCTGTCTCCCTATACTTACCTGATTCCGGACTCTCCGTTTCGGAAGCTGTACTATGTCACCTTGATTCCGAATCTGAAAAACCTGATTCAGGCAGTGCTGGTCACCATCCCGGGAGCGATCGTGATCGGAATGTCTCCTCTGGCTACCCTGCTGTGCATTGTCACCTGTACTGCCATGGCCTCCAACAGACTGTATGCGTATACGGTTGGTGAGATTGCGGTGGGAAATGTTCTGGGCAATTTCGGAAAGCAGATGTTCCAGATGCTTTTGCAGATGATCGTCCTCATGTTGGGAGTGGGCGGAGCATTCCTGGGATATTTCCTGGGTGGTGTCACCTTATCATTTCTGCTGATGGCCTTCGCGTTCCTGATGGCGGATGCGATCTTTATGGTGCTGTCTACCTTAAACTTCTTCCGACTGGAAGTAAATTAAGAAGGTGTGATTCCGGAGCTTCTTTCAGCTAAAAATGAATTGACAGAAAAAAACAACGAAAGTACCGACAGCGGACTTTCGTTGTTTTTTTGAAGCGGGAAATATTATGCGAACAGGTGCTCCACTAGGATCTTCAGACCCATCAGGATCAGGATCACGCCTCCTGCGATCTCCGCCTTAGACTTATACTTCAGCCCGAACACATTGCCGATCTTAACACCGGCGATGGAGAGCACGAAGGTGGTGACGCCGATAAAGATGACCGCGGGAATGATCCGAACCTGCAGGAAGGCGTAGGTGACGCCTACAGCCAATGCGTCAATACTGGTGGCTACCGCCAGCAGAAACATGATTTTCACACCGATGGAATCATCTGCTTCTTCTGCTTCCACGGAGAGCGCCTCCTTGATCATATTGACACCGATCAGAGCCAACAGCACGAAAGCGATCCAGTGGTCGATACCGGTTACATAGGACTCAAAGCGTGTGCCCAACAGGTAGCCGATTGTAGGCATGAGGGCCTGAAATCCACCAAACCAAAGGCCGATGACGAGGGCCTTCTTCATAGAAAGCTTCTTCATCGCCAATCCTTTGCAGATAGAAACAGCAAAGGCGTCCATGGATAGTCCCACAGCGGTGATAAAAAGTGTCAGTAAACTCATGGGAGTCTCCCTTCTGAAGGTGAATCGGAAAAAGAGCATCGGGTATGATCCCGATGCTCTTTCTTTTTTGATTTCGACAGCAATTAAGCTACTACGGTAACGTTGGTTGCACGAACCTTGCTGGTGTTCTGAGGATCGCACTCGGTATCGAAAGTAACCTTCTGGCCTTCCTCAAGAGACTTGTAACCCTCAGCGTTGATAGCGGAGAAGTGTACGAATACCTCCTGACCGTTCTCATCGTTGGTGATGAAACCGTAGCCCTTCTGTGCATTAAACCATTTAACTGTACCCTTGTTCATTGTGGTACCTCCTTAAAAAATAAAATGTGACTCCAAAACGTAGGACAAAAAAATCACATATTTTTGTAAATCATCATCAAAGTCCGGTAATGACTTACAAAAATATGTGAGATCAATGACTTTCATTCTGAATACGTCTGTAGTATAGCACTTCTTTTTGAAAATTGTCAACTTTTTTTTGATGATTTTCCAATATAATATCTCCCGAAAAACAGAACTGTTCGGAGCAATCTCCTCGTTTGAAAGTATTCTGTTTGGGAAAGAATACCGATGGAGGATCCATTGACGGATCTGACGGGAAGGAGTCTTGAAATGACAGAAAATTGGATCTGGATATTGGCCATAGCGATGGCGCTTGTGACGGGATACCTGTTTGGCAGAACCTCATCTTTGGCGGAGGAGATCGGAGGAGAGGAGCCTCCTATCCGAAAGGGGATACGGGACAAGGAATGGGAAAAAAAGCATGGCTTTCAGGTGGTGGACTCCCCGGTGGCCGGCACAGTGGTAGCAGAGGAAGAGGACGATACGGTCATCACCATCCGCCCCAGGGACAATAAACTCTTTGCACCTACTGCAGGGAAGGTGCTGAAAATATTCCCGATGGGAAATCAATTCCTGTTTGAGACGGAGTTTGGCGCAGAGCTGACGATTCAGGTGGGTGATACCAGTGATGATATGCTGGGAGTGATGTATCGCCCCAGAGTGGTGAATCATGAGATCGTACCGGAGGGAAAGCTTCTCCTGGAATTTGACAGAGAGGGGTTGGAAGAACAGGGTGTGGAACCGACAGTGAAGCTGAAGGTTTTGCTGGAGGAGGGACAGGCAAAGGAACTTTTTGTGGAGGATGGAGTCAAGCTGTCCAGAGGCGAAGAGTTATTCTGCATCTACGAGAACGCTGCCAAATAAATACGAATCATGGATAGTTTAGCAATTGTTTATAATTTGTTTATTGAATTTCGAAGGAAAAGTGTTATATTGGTTATAGAACAAAGAAACAAAGGGGGTAATGTGTATGGATATCAAGAAATTTACACAGAAGTCCGTTGAGGCGGTTCAGGGTTGTGAGCGTTTGGCTTACGAATACGGCAACCAGGAGATCGAGCAGGAGCATCTGCTGTACAGTCTGCTTACCCTGGAGGACAGCCTGATCCTGAAGCTGATAGAGAAGATGGAGATCAACAAGGAACACTTTCTGGATCGTGTCCGCACCGCACTGGAGAAACGAACGAAGGTGCAGGGCGGTCAGCTGTATTTCGGCGAGAAGCTGAACAAGGCATTGGTGAATGCGGAGAATGAGTCCAAGGCGATGGGGGATGAGTATGTCTCTGTGGAGCATCTGTTCCTGTCTATGCTGCGGGATCCCAACCGGGAGATCGAGGCGATCCTTCGGGAGTATGGAATCACAAGAGAGCGATTTCTGCAGGCCTTATCCTCTGTCCGGGGCAATCAGCGTGTGACCAGCGACAATCCGGAGGCGACTTACGATACATTGGAGAAATACGGACAGGAGCTGGTGGAGAAGGCCAGAAGACAGAAGCTGGATCCGGTTATCGGCCGTGACAGTGAGATTCGAAATATCATCCGGATCCTGTCCAGGAAGACCAAGAACAATCCGGTGCTCATCGGTGAGCCAGGCGTAGGAAAAACTGCGGTGGTCGAAGGACTGGCACAGCGTATCGTTCGTGGGGATGTACCTCAGGCACTGAAGGACAAGAAGATTTTTGCACTGGATATGGGTGCGTTGGTGGCAGGAGCCAAGTATCGCGGTGAATTCGAGGAACGTCTGAAGGCTGTGTTGGAGGATGTGAAGAAGAGTGACGGACAGATCATCCTTTTTATCGATGAGCTGCACACCATCGTGGGTGCCGGCAAGTCGGACGGTGCGCTGGATGCGGGCAATATGTTAAAGCCCATGCTGGCCAGGGGCGAACTGCACTGTATCGGCGCTACCACGCTGGATGAGTACAGGCAGTACATCGAGAAGGATGCTGCCCTGGAGCGTCGTTTTCAGCCTGTGATGGTGGATGAGCCTACCGTGGAGGATACTATCTCCATCCTGCGTGGCTTGAAGGAGCGGTATGAGGTCTATCACGGTGTGAAGATCATGGACAACGCTCTGGTCAGTGCTGCGGTATTGGCAAACCGTTATATTACGGATCGTTTTCTTCCCGATAAAGCCATCGACCTGGTGGATGAGGCCTGCGCCCTGATCAAGACCGAGATGGATTCCATGCCCACAGAGCTGGATGAACTCCAGCGGAAGATCATGCAGATGGAGATCGAGGAGACTGCGCTGAAGAAAGAGGACGACCGCTTGAGCAAGGAGCGTCTGGAGACCTTGCAGAAGGAACTGGCGGAGCTGCGGGAAGACTTTTCCGGCAAGAAAGCACAGTGGGACAATGAAAAGGCGTCCGTGGAGAAGCTTTCCGGGCTTCGTGAGAAGATCGATGAGGTCAACAGGCAGATCCAGCTGGCACAGCGAGAGGGCAATCTGGAGAAGGCGGCGGAGTTAAGCTATGGTACGCTGCCTGCCCTGAAAAAAGAATTGGAGCAGCTGGAACAGGTAAGTGCCAAGGGCCTGTCCCTGGTGCATGAGAAGGTTTCTGAGGATGAGATCACCAGAATCGTTGCCAGATGGACCGGGATTCCTGTGGCGAAGCTGACCGAAAGCGAGCGAAGCAAGACACTGCATCTGGAGGAGATCCTGCATCAGCGTGTGATGGGGCAGGATGAAGGTGTGACCAAGGTCTCCGAGGCCATCATGCGGAGCAAGGCCGGCATCAAGGATCCTACCAAACCCATCGGTTCCTTCCTGTTCCTGGGGCCTACCGGTGTGGGTAAGACAGAGCTGGCAAAATCTCTGGCGGCAGCGCTGTTTGACGATGAGAACAATATGGTGCGTATCGATATGAGCGAGTATATGGAGAAGTACTCTGTCTCCAGACTGATCGGAGCGCCTCCCGGATACGTTGGATATGAGGAGGGCGGTCAGCTCACCGAGGCAGTCCGCAGAAAGCCTTACAGTGTGGTACTCTTTGATGAGATCGAAAAGGCTCACCCGGACGTGTTCAACGTCCTGCTGCAGGTGCTGGATGACGGCCGTATCACCGACTCTCAGGGCAGAACCGTAGATTTCAAGAATACGATTCTGATCATGACCTCCAACATCGGCGCACAGTATCTGCTGGACGGTATCCAGGACAACGGAGAGATATCTGCCTCCGCAGAGAGTGCGGTGATGGGAGAGCTGCGTGCCCACTTCAGACCGGAGTTTCTGAATCGTCTGGACGAGACAATTCTCTTCAAACCGTTGACGAAGGAGAATATTGGTGGTATTGTTCACTTGATCATCGCTGATCTGAACAAGCGTCTGG
>JAHBAA010000012.1 GCA_018385425.1 Acetatifactor sp. | reverse complement strand
ACAGGTTGCCTTCTTATCTACGGTGTAAGAGTCTGAGTAGTTGTGTCCCAAAGGCTCTGTGGTCTCTGTATACTCATCTCCGCAGGCACTACATACATAATGGAAGAATCCTTCTTCCGTACAGGTCGCTTCGTGGCTGTCATTGGACGGGACATAGATGTGATTGATCTTTTCTCCAAACTCAGCGTAATCCAACTCTCCGCAGACACTACACTTGTAGGTCAGATGCTTTGGTGTGGTACAGGTTGCAGGCAATTCCTCAATCACTTCAAATTCGTGTTCACCAATCGGATAGTTTTCTGTCTTGGTCTTTCCGCACTCAGTACAGGTATAAGTCGCACTACCTTTTTTGAGACAGGTAGAAGCTACCTCAGAAGTTTTCTCCCACTTATGGGCGTGTGCAGGTGTGGACGGAGTAGTGGTTGATGTTTTCTTGCCACTTCCAAAGTCGCCGGGTACGCCGGGTGCAGGAGTACCATCCAGAAGTTTTCCATCAATACCTCCGGTTCCGTTCAAGCCATTATAATTATGGAACTCTTCCATTGTTTGATCATCTGCTACTTCTGAAGAATATCCCATCGCCATTAGTTCCTCGTATCGTGCATATTCTTTGGTTGTAATCGCAAACCCATTCAATACCACAGCACATAAAATTGCTATCACCAACGCAAGTCCACTTGCGAATACCTTGAACCAATACTTTTTCATTGGTTCATACAAATTCTTTAACTTTCTCATCTTAACTTCCTCCTTACTTCCTTTCTTTTCGTGGTCTCCCACTTTTGTTTTTGTCTATGTATCTATATAGAAAGTACAATTTTCTATGAAATGATTGTACTATAATTTTCCATATTTTGCAAATTCCACTACTTTCAAAACTGATAGAAATTGGGGAAGATACGGTACTTTTGTACCGCATCTATCCCAAGGTTATTCCGTTCAAATATCTGTGATGATTGCCCGCCATATTTATCTCCC
This sequence comes from Acetatifactor sp., assembly GCA_018385425.1. Classification (GTDB taxonomy): domain Bacteria; phylum Bacillota; class Clostridia; order Lachnospirales; family Lachnospiraceae; genus Acetatifactor. The sequence continues at coordinate 2,539 of JAHBAA010000012.1, read as the reverse complement.
GGCAGGCTTGGGAGTCACTGGGCGATTGCCCCGGTTTTTAACTACTTGAGTATTACTTCGCATTTATTCGGTTCCAGACCACTCCTTAAGTGTAGAAAAGTGGCATCTACCTTTTCAGATAGATGCCGCCTCTTCTTCAGGTATATATTGCATACCTATTGTCCTTATTCACGGTTAAGACTGTTCGTTGAAGACCTTCTCTGCCTCGTCATACTCTTCTTCAGAATATCCGACCGAAAGAATAAACTCCTTATCGCAGTTATGCTTTAATAAGGCTTGAATCTTTTCGATCCGTTCCTTCTTCACAGCCTCTCTGTTGTATCGTTCCATTAACTCACACATCGCACGAATACCTCCTTCTGTAGTCTTTAACTCTTGAAACTTCCTTGCGACGCAGCCCCCGGTCACACTTATATGCAAAATATCAGGAAGCACATAACCGCAACTGCCGCAAAAATGCAATAGGCCATCATCCCCAGGTAGTTATGCCGTAAGGTAACAATTTCCTCATCTAAGGCACTCAGTATCTGTTGTCTCTCATCTTCCGTCAAAGGAATGCTCTCTTGCTGTTTCTCTTCAGGGTTCATATTCTTTGCTCCTTGCATCTTCTCACAGATCTGTCTATAATGATATCACAATCCGGTTCTGTTCGTCACTCACATTTTATCAGAAAATTGCTGTCCCATATCGGGAATTGAGGTTTGTTGTATGGAATCTATCCGTGAAAAGCTTTTACAAAGAAGCAACACTTTCAAACTCTGCTACTTGGGTCTGTTGTTCAGCATTGTCTCAGGAGTCGCGCTTTGTTCTGCCTTTTTACTTCAGGGGGTGATTGTTGCCTCCGGCTCCATGGAGCCTGCACTGATGACCGGAGAATTGTGTCTGATTTCCAAAGTTTCCTATCTCTTTCATGACCCAAAGAGAGGGGATATCATTTCCTTCTATGATCCGGGAAGCGGGGAATATTTCGGAAAGCGGGTGATCGGTATCCCGGGAGATACGATTACCTTCCGGGACGGATATGTGCTGATAAACGGCTTATTGGCAGATGAATCCGCTTATCTGACACCGGAGACAGAGACCAACTGTACGAAGATCATACAAGTGCCCGAAAACAGTGTGTTCGTTCTCGGGGATAACAGAAGCAATTCTGTGGATTCCAGATTCTGGGAAGACCCGTTTGTCAGCTTTGACAATATTGTGGGAAAATACATCTGCTGTGTTCCAAGCGTTGGGGAGATCCTTATGATGAGGGAGAATACTTCTCCGAAGGGACTTGTCCGCAAGGAATATCATGTCTCCTACCCGAAGAGTTCCATGCTGCTTTCCTTTCCATCGGATCAGGTGCTTGAGATCACCGGAAAACTGGAGAATATCGTCCCCCGACTCTTGGCATTGGGTGCCGTTTTTCTGCTGCTCTTGGCGCCCTTTCATCTCCATATGACCAAAAAGCGGATGCTTGCGCTGATTCGGGCCCGTGAAGTGTTGGCAGGTTCACAGGCTTTGCCTCCCGAACAAACAGAGAAGAAAGCAGCCACCCCATTCAGAAAGATCCTCGCTGTACTATTTGTCATACTGATCCTTTCCGGCACCCTGTTTGCCACGATCCGCCAGGTGAGAGACTTCTCTTCGACAGAAGACACCCCGGAACAAAACAGTCTTTCTGAGGCTCTGCTCTATCGCTTTGTCGAGATATCCGATACAGCGACAGTCTCTGCAGTCAATCAAATGACCGGTAGTATAGACGACATCGAAGTAAAGCTCCAGTCAGTCAATACCGTCTCTCAGACGGAAACCTATCTGCAGCAATTTCTGAACTCAGGTCAGGCCTACTATACAAGGCATGATCCTCCCGCCGGCACTCACTGGGAATCTGTCACCTATCAGATTCGACAGGAACCCTGCAGCGTCCACTATACAGACTTTCGTGTATTTGGTCCGGATGGAACAGCGCTTTCTGTGGACGGAGTTTCCCTGGAAGAAAGGTGCTTTGATATCTGGATGAATGTGGCACCGGATCCTGATGCATCCGGATGGGAGAAGAACTATATCGTGTATTACGCTGTCCCGGATGGCTGTACGGAATATATTCTATCCTGCGGTGAGCATACTCCGGGAGGATACGGAATGAATGCATACTTTTCTATCAGAAAGGGAACAGGAAAATGAGGGATTTTTTAAAACACATGACACTTGGTGTAAATCTTCTTGTCTTTCTGCTCTCCTGTTTCCTGGCGAGACGGGGGTTTTGCAGAATCATGGAGACGCTTACAAAGCATGAAGACGGCAACCCCCTTTCTTTTTGGCTGCATATCCTGTTAGGGACAGCGGCAATGCTTCCGCTGACAATGCTGATAGGACTCTTCTTCTGTGGATAGAAGCCCTCGCAATCCAAAAGAAATAAATTTACATTTTCTGCAAAAAATGATAGAATAAAAGGTGAGTAAAGTACCGTTTGAGATCCTCTCAAACTGCTGTTCCATCGACGCACATTCTTTTGGGGAAGGAGGAGAAGCATGTCAACAGAACCCTGCAGCAG